>JANLOP010000260.1:0-2049 GCA_031366635.1 Betaproteobacteria bacterium
GGGCCTGAAAACCCTGACCGAGCCGTTCCCGGAAACTGACAAGGAGTTTGGCAAGCTGCTGGCCGAGGTGCATGACCTGGCGCCCGATGATTTGCAGGGCAAGCTGGTGCTGGCCGGCTTTGTCGACCAGCCTTACGGCCCGGACCAGATGCGCTGCCAGGAGTGCATGTACTACCTGGTGCACCGCAAGTGGTGTGATCTGCCCGAGTTGGCCGTGCCGGTGGAGCCTGACTGGTGGTGCCGCCTGTGGCGGATTTGACCTTGGCGCACAGCCGCCCGGCGCACGGCCGCCTGGCGCCCGACAGCGCGGCGGCCGCCGCGCCAGCCACCGTGGTCATCGGGTGCGGCAACCTGAACCGCAGCGACGACGGCGTTGGCGTTCGGGTGATCCAGCAACTGCGCCGGCATTTCGGCACGGCATTGCCGCCCGGCGTGCGGCTGTTCGACGCCGGCACCGGCGGCATCGAGGTGATGTTCCAGGCCCGTGGTGCCCAGCGCTTGATCATTGTCGATGCCTGCCGCTCCGGCGCGCAGGCAGGGGCCGTGTTCCGCTTGCCGGGCAGCGAGATCAATACCGCCCACCAGCCGGGTTACAGCCTGCATGATTTCCGCTGGGATCATGCGGTGCATGCCGGTCGGCAGATTTTTGGCGCGGCCTTTCCGGCCGATCTGGTGGTCTACCTGGTCGAGGCCGGCTCATTGCAGTTGGGCACCGAGTTGACGGCACCGGTGAGTGGCGCGGTGGCGCTGGTTTGCGGCCAAATCGTGCAAGCCCTGCATGCCGGCCAGGCCGACAGCGCGGCACGGGCGGTGCCCGTCACAGCGCTGGCCTCGTGACGGCCACGGTGCGGGTGGGCGACGGCCGCATCGTGCTGCCGCGCGCGGTGTACGACGTCTATCTGGCGGGCGCCGGATCGGCCGCGCTGCTGCGGCGTGACGGCCAGGTCTACCTGCTGCCGCTCAGTGGCCCGGTCGCTGGGGGCTTGTTGCTCAAGCAGCGCAACCGCGACGGCGACCGGGTGCTGCTGGCCACCGATTTTCTGGCCGACCTTGGCTTGGGCCAGTTCAGCGCGGAGCGCGATTTTCCGGTGCGCTGGGTGGTGGAGGCGGGCGCCTTGTTGATCGACGGGTTGGGCGCAGCGGGCACCTGAGCACTGAGCGCTAAAGGCTGAGCGACCGCACGCTGCGGCCAGTCATTTGATAACTATCTTTGCACTCGCATACCAGCTTGACATGCTGGGCTGCACTGGCTAGATTGGGCTCGACCGCACACGCCTGTTGTGCCGCTGACCCGGAGGCCGATTTGCCCACCCTGTCGCAAGCGCAGTTCGACGCCGCCCTGCTGGCCGCCGACGACACCGATGCCTCACCGCAAGAGCGGGCCGAGATGTTGATGGAGATCGCGATGGGCCTGCAGACGCGGCCCAAATCGCCGCAGCAGTTGGCCGATGCGATTGGCCTGTATGAGCGGGCGTTGGCGGTGGCCCCGGCGGTGGCTCTGCTGCTCCAAGCCCGCATCAGCGCCAGGCTTGGCACGGCCTTGCAAGCCCTGCCTGACGACGGCCCGGACAGCCTTGAGCGAGCGTTGCAGTGCTTCCAGCAGGCTATCGGCACGCTGCAGCGGCTAGGCCGGCCCGAGGAGGTGGCCGAGGCCGAGTTGAACCTGGGCCTGGTGCAGCAGTCGCTCAGCGGCATCGGGCGCGGCCGCATCACCGATGCCATCAGCGCCTACCAGCGCGCGCTGCGCACCTTTACCCGGGGTGCGTACCCGCAAGAGTACGGCGTGCTGCACAACAACCTGGCGATTGCCTACCTGGCCATGCCCGCCACCGATGAGCGCGGCCGCATGCGCGAGGCGCTGGCGGTGCAGTCGTTTGAAGAGGTGCTCAAGGTCATCAACCTGATCGACCACCCCAGCGAGTACGCCATGATCCACAACAACCTGGGCAATGCGCTGCAATGTTCAACCAGCAGCCACATGCTGGAAAACAACCTGCGCGCACTCGCCGCCTACGACGAGGCGCTGCGCGTGCGCAACCCGCGCGACAC
>JANLOP010000261.1:0-23558 GCA_031366635.1 Betaproteobacteria bacterium
AATCGGCAAGCGCGCGCACCGCCTCGGCATCACGCCGGTGGTACCAGTATTCGAACGAACCGAAGCGCACGAATGAGGGCGCCAGGCGCGTCACGATGGCGGCGGTCTCGACGGTTTCGCGAATCACCGGGTAGTCCGAGCCGGTGATGGCGAGGGCGCGCGTGGTCGGGATCCCCAGGCCATGCATCGCTTCGGAGCACAGATACTCGCGGATCGACGAGCGCAGCACGGCGCGGCCGTCGCCCATGCGGGAGTAGGGCGTCAGGCCGGCGCCTTTGAGCTGCACTTCCATCAACCCGGCGGGCGTGTCGATCTGCCCCAGCATCAAGGCCCGGCCGTCGCCCAACTGGCCCGCCCACTGGCCAAACTGGTGGCCGCTGTAGACGCTGGCGTGGGTTGCGCCCGACGGTGGCAGCGTTTTGCCGCCCAGCAAGGCCAGCGCGGCGTCGCTGCGCAGCCAGCCCGTCAAACCCAGTTCGGCGGCCAGTGCATCGCTGCGCGCCACCCAGTGCAGATCGGGCAGCGCGGTGGGCGGCAGGTCCGTGCCGAAGGCCGGGCCCAGGCTGCGCAGCAGGGTGGATGCCTGCCAGCGCGGCCCGGCAGCGGCGGCCAGCGAAGCGGGGGATTCGGGTGCGTTCATAGCCCCGGATTGTCGGCCCAGACGCCGCGCCCACGCCACCGCCCGGGGATTGCCACCAGGCCATCGGGTGGGACGCGATACTTCGAGGCTTACCCAAGCGCCGGCCACCGGGGCTTGGCCCGAGACCGCCGTCTCGCCACTTCACCGCCGCCAAGGACACCATGCTCGGCCAGATGCAAGACCAACCCCTGCTGATCTCCAGCCTGATCGACTTTGCCGGTCGCCACCATGCCGAGGCGCAAATCGTGTCGCGCCGTGTTGAGGGTGACCTGCACCGCACCACTTACGCCGATGCCGCCAAACGATCCCGCCAGGTGGCCAATGCGCTCGACCGGCTGGGCCTGGCCTTCAGTGACCGGGTGGCCACCCTGGCCTGGAACGGCTACCGCCACCTCGAGCTGTACTTCGGCATCGCCGGCAGCGGCCGGGTGGTGCACACCGTCAACCCGCGGCTGCTGCCCGACCAGGTGGCCTGGATAACCAACCACGCCGAAGACCAGGTGATGTGTTTCGACTTGACGTTTTTGCCGATCCTCAAAGCCATCTGGGCCAAATGCAGCACCGTCAAGCACTGGATCGCGCTGTGCGATGCCGACAAGCTGCCCACCGACACCGGCATCCCCGGCCTGCAAAGCTACGAGACCTGGATAGCCGGCGAATCCGACCAGTACGCCTGGCCGCAGTTTGACGAGCGCAGCGCCGCCGCCCTTTGTTACACCAGCGGCACCACCGGCAACCCGAAGGGCGCGCTGTACAGCCACCGGTCCACCTTGCTGCATGCGTTTGCCGGCGCGCTGCCCGATTCGCTCGGCCTGTCGTCGCGCGACACCATCTTGCCGGTGGTGCCGATGTTCCACGTCAACGCCTGGGGCTTGCCTTACATCGCCGCGATGACCGGCGCCAAACTGGTGTTTCCGGGCGGCGCGCTGGACGGTAAATCGGTCTACGAGCTGATCGAGAGCGAGCAGGTGACGATGGCCGCCGGCGTTCCCACGGTGTGGCTGGGCCTGCTCAACCACACGGCGCAGCACGGTTTGAAGTTTTCCACGATGCGGCGCACGGTGATCGGCGGCTCGGCCTGCCCGCCGGCCATGATCAAAAGCTTTCGCGACGACTACAACGTGACGGTGCTGCATGCCTGGGGCATGACCGAGATGTCGCCCATCGGCACGGTGTGCAACCTCAAACTGCACCAGACCCAACTCGGCCCCGACCAGCAACTGGCCATCATGGCCAAGCAGGGCCGGGCGGTGTTTGGGGTGGAGATGAAGATCGTCGATCCCGACGGCCATGAGCTGGCCTGGGACGGCCTGGCCAGCGGCGATTTGCTGGTCAAGGGGCCGTGGATCATCTCCAGCTACTTCAAGGGCGATGGCGGTGATCCTTTGGTGTATGAAAATGGTCAGGGCTGGTTCCCCACCGGCGATGTGGCGGCCATCGATGCCGATGGTTTCTTGCAGATCACCGACCGCAGCAAGGACGTGATCAAGTCGGGCGGCGAGTGGATCAGCTCGATCGATGTCGAGAACATCGCGATGGGCCACCCGGCGGTGGCGATGGCAGCGTGCATCGCCGTGCCGCACGCCAAATGGGACGAGCGGCCGCTGCTGGTGGTGATGAAAAAGCCAGGCGTCGAGGCCACGGCAGCCGACATCCTGGCCCACTTTGATGGCCGCATCGCCAAATGGCAGGTGCCCGACGATGTGGTGTTCATCGACGCCATCCCGCTGGGCGCCACCGGCAAGATGCAGAAAAACAAGCTGCGCGAGATGTTCAAGGGGCATGTGCTGGCCGGGGCCTGACCGACGAAGCGGGGCGCAATGAGGTGGCTGGGCCAGCGGCGCTCATTGATTGCCGTGTGGCTGGCGGGCTCTGCCGGGCGCTGTCTCGCCTGCGACAAGTCTGTGGGGTAGTCCCTGACGCCCCGGCCGCGCCGGTTCCGTTACCGTTTCGCCCTTGCTTGCACTGCACCATTTTTTTTCGGAGATATTCATGAGTTCGCTTGGAAATTCACTTCGCCTGGCCCTGGTGTCAGGTCTGTTTCTCACCGCTGCGGCCGCCAACGCGCAAAAGGGCGAGACGGTGAAGATCGGCTGGATCGATCCGCTGTCGGGCCTGATGGCGCCAGTGGGCCAGAACCAGCTCAAAAGCTACCAGTTCATGGCCGAGTTGTTCAACAAGAGCAACCCGGCCGGCGTCAAGTTCGAGATCGTGCCGATCGACAACAAGCTGAGCCCGCAAGAAAGCACCAACGCCGTCAAAAGCCTGACCGACCAGGGCGTGCGCTACCTTGTGCAGGGCAATGGCTCGGGCGCGGCGCTGGCCATCATGGACGCGGTGCAAAAGCACAACGACCGCAACCCGGGCAAAGAGGCGATCTACCTCAATTACGCGGCGGTCGATCCTGATTTGACGAACAGCAAGTGCAGCTACTGGCACTTCCGCCTGGACGCCGATACCTCGATGAAGATGGAGGCCCTGACCACCTGGATGAAAGACCAGCCCGACATCAAGAAGGTCTACCTGATCAACCAGAACTACTCGCACGGCCAGCAGGTGAGCCGATTCGCCAAAGAGATCATGGCGCGCAAGCGGCCCGACGTGCAGTTTGTTGGCGATGACCTGCACCCGCTGGCCCAGGTGCGTGACTTTGCGCCCTACGTGGCCAAGATCAAGGCGTCGGGCGCCGACACCGTGCTCACCGGCAACTGGGGCTCTGACCTCACCCTGCTGATCAAGGCCGCCAACGACGCCGGGCTCAACGTCAAGTTCCTCACCTACTACGCCAGCGTCACCGGCACGCCCACCGCGCTGGGTGCGGGCGCCGCCGGCCGGGTTTATGCAGTGGGTTATGCCCAGACCAATATGCCGGGCGAGGTGGGCAAGGCAGTTGATGCCTTCAAGGCCAAGTTCAACGACGACTACTACACGCTGGCGGTGCACCACGCCTTCAACCTGCTGAGCAACGCGATGGCGCTGGCCAAGTCAACCGACCCGGTCAAGGTGGCGGCAGCGATGGAAGGCCTGAAGTTCAAGAGCTTCAACGGCGAGGTGGAGATGCGCAAGGCCGACCACCAGTTGCAGCAGGGCTTGTTTGTAGTGGTCTGGAAAAAGGCCGACGCCAAATATCCGTACAGCGTAGAGAACACCGGCTACAACTTCCAGTCGGTCAAATACTACGAGCCCTACGTGGCCAGCACGCCCACGTCGTGCCAGATGAAGCGGCCGTAAGCTGCCAGCCCGGCAGCCTCCTGGCAGGCCCGCCGGGGTTGTCTCCGACGGGCCTTTTTTCAGCGCTGCAACCCTGAGGTCATCGCCCACCGTGGACCAAATCCTGATCAACACCTTGAACGGCGTCAGCTCCGGGCTGCTGCTGTTCATGCTCAGCTCGGGGCTGACGCTGATTTTCAGCATGATGGGCGTGCTGAACTTTGCCCACGCCAGCTTCTACATGATCGGCGCCTACGTGGCCTACACGCTGACCGGCATCTTTGGCTTCTGGCCGGCGCTGGTTCTGGCGCCGCTGGCGGTGGGCGGCCTGGGCGCGCTGTTTGAGCGCACCGCGCTGCGCCGCGCGCACAAGTTCGGCCATGTGCCCGAGTTGCTGATCACCTTCGGCCTGAGCTATGTGGTGCTGGAGGTGGTGCAACTGATCTGGGGCCGCACGCCGTTGCAGTTTGAGCCGCCGGCGCTGTTGCAGGGGCCGGCTTTTACCATCGTGCAGTCGCCCACGGCGGGGCTTTCAATGGTGCTGGGCGCGGCCGGTGATGTCTTGTGCCAAGCCGCGCAATGCTCACGCTTCCCGATGACCCGGGCCTTCATGATGGGCGCGGCGCTGCTGATGCTGGTGGCGCTGTGGCTGCTGCTCACCCGCACCCGGATTGGCCTGGTGATCCAGGCCTCGCTCACCCACCCTGAGGCGGTCGAATCTCTCGGCCACAACGTGCCGCAGGTCTTCATGCTGGTGTTTGGCAGCGGCTGCGCGCTGGCCGGGCTGGCCGGGGTGATCGGCGGCATCACCTTCATCACCGAGCCGGCGATGGCCTCGGTCGTGGGATCGATCATCTTCGTGGTGGTGGTGGTGGGCGGCATGGGCTCATTGGCCGGTGCCTTTGCCGCGTCCATCCTGATCGGCCTGCTGCAAACCCTGCCGTTGACGGTGGATGCGTCGCTGGCCGATGCCATCAACCGGCTCGGCGCCGGTGTGGGCCCGGCAACGCCCGGCTGGCCGATCTTGCGCATCACGCTGGCCCAGGCCGCGCCGATCCTGCCGTATCTGCTGCTGGTGCTGATGTTGATCTTCCGGCCCAAGGGCCTGCTCGGCAGGCGGGAGGGATGAGCCATGACACCGCCCACAAGCCCGTCTGAGGCCCTGCCCACCTTGAGCTTCCGGCCCAAACCGTTGGGCGGCCCGTGGGTCGTCTGGGGCGGTTTTGCCCTGCTGCTGGCGGCCGCGCCGCTGCTGTGGACCAGCAGCTTTGCCCAGACCATGCTGTCGCAGATCGGCATCGCCATCATCGCCTGCCTGGCCTACAACATGCTGCTCGGCCAGGGCGGCATGCTGAGCTTTGGCCACGCCGTGTACAGCGGGCTGGGCTCGTTCCTGGCCATGCACACGCTCAACCTGGTTTCCACCGGCAAGCTGGCATTGCCGGTCGGCTTGATCCCGCTGGTGGGCGGGCTGTCGGGGCTGTTTTTTGCGGCCGTGCTGGGCTGGGTGACGACGAAGAAAAGCGGCACCACGTTCGCGATGATCACCTTGGGCATCGGTGAGCTGGTCTGGTCGATGTCGCTGATGATCCCGGAGTTTTTTGGCGGCGAGGGCGGCATCTCGGGCAACCGGGTGGTGGGCAAGCCGGTGCTGGGCATCAGCTTCGGGCCGCAAATCCAGGTGTACTACCTGATTGCGGTGTATTGCTTTGTCTGCACCGCGTTGATGTATGCGATGACGCGCACGCCGCTGGGCCGCATGCTGAACGCGGTGCGCGACAACCCGGAGCGGGTCGAATTTATCGGCTACGACACGCAGAAGATTCGCTACCTCACCTTCGTCATCTCGGGCTTTTTTGCCGGCATCGCGGGCGGGCTGGGCGCGCTCAATTTTGAGATCGTCACGGCCGAGGTGGTGGGTGCGGCGCGCTCGGGCGCCTACCTGCTGTTTGTCTTTCTGGGCGGTGCCACCTTCTTCTTCGGCCCGATCATCGGCGCGGTGCTGATGGTGATCGGCCTGGTGCTGCTGTCTGAGCTGACCAAGGCCTGGCTGCTGTACCTCGGCCTGGTCTTTTTGCTGATGGTGATGTATGCGCCCGGCGGCATCGCCAGCCTGGTCATGATGAATTTGCGGCTGTCGGCGTTCGGCAAGCTGCGCCGGGTGCTGCCGGCCTATTTGGTGCTGGGCGTGGCGGGCTTGCTGGCACTCACCGGCGCGGCGGCCATGATCGAGATGCTGTACCACTTGCAGCTCAATGCCGCGCTCGGGCCGAAGATGGCGTTTCTCGGCGTCACGCTCGACGCGCAGGCGGCGGCCAGTTGGGTGGGCGCGGTGGCCTTGTTGGCGCTCGGCGCGGCGTTGTTTGAGTGGCGGCGGCGCAGCTTCAGCCGCGAGTGGGGCACGATTGCCGAAGAGATCGAGCATGAAATCAAACGCCGGGAGGCCCTGTGATGAGCGCAGCGCATGCCACAGCGTCAAAAGCTGAATTTGCCGTCGAGTTGATCGACCTGCAAAAGCGCTTTGGCAAAACCGAGATCATCCGCGGTGCCCAGCTCAAGGTGCGGCCCGGTGAGCGGGTGGCCATCATTGGGCCCAACGGTGCCGGCAAAAGCACTTTGTTCAACTTGATTTCCGGGCGCTTTGGCCCCAGCAGCGGGCAGATCAAGTTGAACGGTGCGCGCATCGACGGCATGACACCGTTCCAGATCAACCGGCTGGGGCTGTCGCGCAGCTTTCAGGTCAGCAACCTGTTTGTGCGCTTGTCGGTGTTCGAGAACATCCGCTGCGCGGTGCTGTGGTCAATGGGCTACCAATACTCGTTCTGGAAGTTCTTGAGCCGGCTGCATGATGCCAATGACCGGGCCGAGCGGGTGCTGGCCATGCTGCACCTTGAGCGCCGCCGCGACCACCTGGCGATGAACCTGACCTACGCCGAGCAGCGCGCACTCGAGATCGGCATCACGATTGCCGGCGGCTCGGACGTGATCCTGCTGGATGAGCCCACCGCCGGCATGAGCAAAAGTGAAACCACCCGCTTCATCCAGTTGATCCGCGAGGTGACTGCCGGCAAGACCCTGCTGACGGTCGAGCACGACATGGGGGTGGTCTTCGGCCTGGCCGACAAGATTGCGGTGCTGGTCTACGGCGAGGTGATTGCCTTCGACGTGCCCGAGGCGGTGCGGGCCAACCCCCGGGTGCAAGAAGCGTATCTGGGCTCGGTGCTGGCCGATGCGCAAGCCGCTGAGCAAGCAGCCGGCCAGGCAGGGGCGCACTGAATGAAGCCCCCAAGTTCACTGCGTTCACTGCCCCCCGAGGGGGCGCAGGCCTGTCCTTGGGGCGGCCCGGCGGAAGGCCTGAGATGTTGAAACTCGACCAACTCAACGCCTTCTACGGCAAAAGCCATGTGCTGCACGGCGTCAACTTCAGCGTGGGCGAAGGCGAGATCGTCGCGCTGCTGGGCCGCAACGGCTCGGGCCGGTCCACCACCATCAAGGCCATCATGGGGTTGGTGGACGGCGCGGGCAGCATCACCTGGCGCGGCCAAGCCATCCTGGGCAAAAAAGCCTTTGAGATCGCCCACCTGGGGCTGGGCTATGTGCCCGAGAACCGCGACATCTTCCCCAAACTCACGGTGCACCAGAACCTGATGCTGGGCGAGAAGCGCGGTAAACAGAATCCCCGCTGGAGCTTTGACGACATGTACCGGCTGTTTCCGCGCCTCAAAGAGCGCCAGCACACCGAGGCCGGCGTTCTTTCAGGTGGCGAGCAGCAGATGTTGACGCTGTGCCGCACCTTGATGGGCGACCCTGACCTGATCATGATCGACGAGCCTACAGAAGGGCTGGCGCCCAAGATCGTCGCGCTGGTGGCCGATTACCTGCGTGAGCTGAAGCGGCGTGGCGTCTCGGTGTTGCTTGTGGAGCAAAAACTCACCATCGCGCTGCAAGTCTCCGAGCGCTGCCTGGTGATGGGCCACGGTCAGATCGTCTTCGAGGGCACACCGGCTGAGCTGAAAGCCGCCGCCGAGGTGCGCAAAGAATGGCTGGAAGTCTGAGCGCCGCCCCGGTGTGCCCCATGCTGCTGAGCCGCAGGCCGGCCTTGTCGCAGCAGCGACAGGCACCGGCCTTTTTTGATTCCTAAAATCGAACGACCGTGCTTTTTTAAAGTTTCACCCCCGCGAAAGGCTTGCCATGAGCACCAGTTACCAGGTCAGCGACGGCATTGCCGTCATCACGATGAACAACCCGCCGGTCAACGGCCTGGGTTACGACAACCGCAAAGGCATCGCCGACGGCCTGGCCCGGGCGCAGGCCGATGCCGCCGTGCTGGCCATCGTGCTCACAGGCGCCGGCAAGGCGTTTTCAGGTGGCGCCGACATCCGCGAGTTCGACAGCCCCAAGTCGATGGCCGAGCCCAATTTGCTGACGTTGATCAAGCTGACCGAGGCCAGCAGCAAGCCCATCGTCGCCGCCATCCACACCGTGTGCATGGGTGGTGGGCTGGAGTTGGCACTCGGCTGCCAGTACCGGGTGGCGTCACCGGGCGCGGCGATTGCGCTGCCCGAGGTCAAGATCGGCCTGCTCCCGGGCGCAGGCGGCACCCAGCGCCTGCCGCGTGTGCTGGGCGTTGAGACGGCGCTGAACATGATCGCCACGGGTGAGCCGGTCAAGAGCGAGGTGCTGGCGTCGCTGCCCGGGCAAAAGCTGTTTGACCAGATCATCGAGGGTGATTTGATGGCCGGCGCGCTGGTTTTTGCCCAGGGCATTGCGGCCGTTCGGCCGATGCCGTCGGTGCGCGACCTGAAAGTCAAGCACCCGAACCCCGATGCCTACATGCAATTTGCCCGCAATATGGTCAAGGGCATGAGCAAAAACTTCCCGGCGCCCATTGCCTGCGTTGAGGCAGTGGCCGCGTCGTTGAAGTTCAAGAACTTCGACGACGGCCTGGCCGAGGAGTCGCGCCTGTTCAAGGGCTTGATGATCACACCCGAGTCCAAGGCGCTGCGCCACGCCTTCTTCGGCGAGCGCGCCGCCAGCAAAATCCCCGATGTGCCCGAGGGCACGGCGCTGCGCCCGATCAACCAAGTGGGCGTGATTGGCGCCGGCACGATGGGCGGGGGCATCGCGATGAACTTCTTGAACGCCAGCATCCCGGTGGTGATGCTCGAAATGAAGCCTGACGCGCTGGAGCGTGGCGTGGCCACCATCCGCAAGAACTACGAGGCCCAAGTCAAGAAGGGCAAGCTCAAGGCCGACCAATACGCGCAACGCATGGCGCTGCTGAGCACCACGCTGGCCTACGCCGATCTGAAAGATGCTGACTTGATCATCGAAGCGGTGTTCGAGGAGTTGGGCGTCAAAGAGACGGTGTTCAAGCAACTCGATGCCATCGCCAAGCCGGGCGCCATCCTGGCGTCCAACACGTCCACGCTGGACGTGGACAAGATTGCCAACTTCACGCGTCGTCCCCAAGACGTGGTCGGCATGCATTTTTTCAGCCCGGCCAATGTGATGCGGCTGCTGGAGGTGGTGCGTGGCGCCGCCACCGCCAAAGACGTGCTGGCCACGGTGATGGCCATTGCCAAGAAGATCAAGAAAACGGCGGTGGTCTCGGGCGTCTGCGACGGCTTCATCGGCAACCGGATGATCGAGCAGTACAGCCGCCAGGCCGGCTTTTTGCTGGACGAAGGCTGCACCCCGGCCCAGGTGGACAGGGCGGCCGAAAAATTCGGCTTTGCGATGGGCCCGTTCCGCATGGGCGACCTGGCGGGCAACGACATCGGCTGGGCCATCCGCAAGCGCCGCTCGGCTGAGCAGGCCACGCTGCGCTACAGCAAGACCGCCGATCTGCTGTGTGAGCTGGGCCGGTTTGGCCAGAAAACAGGGGCCGGCTGGTATGACTACAAGCCCGGCAAACGCGACGCCATCCCGAGTGCGCTGGTTGAGCAGATGGTGGCCGACCAGCGCAAAGAACTTGGCATCGCGGCGCGCAAGATTGGCGATGAAGAGATCGTGCAGCGGCTGGTCTTCAGCCTGGTCAATGAGGCCGCGCACATCCTGCAAGAAGGCATTGCCAACAAGGCCAGCGACATCGACATGGTCTACCTCACCGGCTACGGTTTTCCGCTGTTCCGGGGCGGGCCGCTGTGCTACGCCGACACCTTCGGGCTGTACAACGTGGTGACGGCGATGAACCGCTTTGCCGCCAATCCGCTGGACGACGGCGCTTTCTGGCAGCCGGCACCGTTGCTGGCCAAATTGGTGGCCGACGGCAAGAGCTTCACCTGATCGCCCGGGCCCCGCCCACCCCTTCAAGGATTCAACATGACCCAAGCCGTGATCGTCTCCACCGCCCGCACGCCACTGGCCAAAAGCTGGAAGGGCGCTTTCAACATGACCCACGGCGCCACGCTGGGCGGCCATGCCATCGCCCACGCAGTGCAGCGCGCCGGCATCGACCCCGGCGCGATCGACGATGTGCTGATGGGCTGCGCCAACCCCGAAGGCGCCACCGGCATGAACATCGCCCGCCAGGCCGCCCTGCGCGCCGGGCTGCCGATCACGGTGAGCGGCGCCACGGTGAACCGGTTTTGCTCCAGCGGCCTGCAAACCATTGCGATGGCCGCGCAGCGCATCATTGCCGGCGAGGGCGATGTGTTTGTGGCCGGCGGCGTCGAGAGCATCTCCTGCGTGCAGCAGGAAATGAACACCCACATGATGGTCGATCCGGCGCTGCAGAAGATCAAGCCCGAGATCTACTGGAACATGCTGCAAACCGCCGAGAACGTGGCCAAGCGCTATCAACTGTCCCGGGAACGTATGGACCAGTACGGCGCCGCCAGCCAGCAAAAAGCCTGCGCCGCGCAAGAGGCCGGCAAGTTTGCCGATGAGATCGCCGCCATCACCGTCACGGCGGGCGTGGCCGACGCGGTGCTGGGCTTGCGCAGCAAAGAGGTGACCGTCAGCGCCGACGAGGGCCTGCGCCCTGGCACCACCTACGACAGCATCAAGGACGTGCGCACGGCCCTGCCGGGCGGTGTGATCACCGGCGGCAATGCCAGCCAGTTCAGCGACGGCGCAGGGGCCTGCGTGCTGGTCAGCGACCGCTACGCCCAGCAAAAAGGCTTGAAGCCGCTGGGCCGCTTTCTCGGCTTTGCAGTGGCCGGCTGTGAGCCCGATGAAATGGGCATCGGCCCGGTGTTTGCCGTGCCCAAAGTGCTGGCCCGCCTGGGCCTGAAAATGGACGACATCGACCTGTGGGAGCTGAACGAGGCCTTTGCCGTGCAGGTGCTGTATTGCGCTGACAAGCTTGGCATCCCGATGGACCGGCTGAATGTCAACGGCGGCGCGATTGCGGTGGGCCACCCCTACGGCATGAGCGGCCAGCGCCTCACCGGCCATGCGCTGATCGAGGGCAAGCGTCGTGGTGCCAAACGGGTTTGCGTGACGATGTGCATCGGCGGCGGCATGGGCGCGGCGGGCGTGTTTGAAGTCTTGTGACGCTGCCGCCAGCGATGCACGCGCGGCGCACCCCGGACGAGCGCTTTGCCGGTCTGCCGGGCTGGCCGTATGCGCCTCAGTACTTGCAGCCGCTGGGCGGGCCCGATGCCGGCCTGCGTTTGGCCTACATCGACGAAGGCCCGCCCGCTGCGCCCGTCACCGCGCTGTGCCTGCACGGCAACCCGACCTGGGGCTATCTGTACCGCCACATGATCCCCGTGTTCATGGCGGCCGGCCAGCGGGTGGTGGTGCCCGATCTGATCGGCTTTGGCCGGTCCGACAAACCGGCCGACGAAGCCTGGCACCAGTTCGACAAGCACCGGCAAAGCCTGCTGGCGCTGATCGAGACGCTGGATTTGCAGAACATCCTGCTGGTTTGCCAGGATTGGGGCGGCATCTTTGGCTTGACGCTGCCGATGGCCTGTCCGGCCCGCTTCACCCGCGCGCTGGTGATGAACACCACGCTGGCCACCGGTGAGCTGACCGACGGCTTTCGCCAGTGGCGCAGCTACAGCAACAGCCAGCCCGACCTGGCGGTGGGCAAATTGCTGCGGCGCGGCAAGCGCGACATGGCCGAGGCCGAAGCGGCGGGCTATGACACGCCGTTTCCCGATGCCCGCTTCAAAGCTGCGCTGCGGGCGTTTCCGAATTTGGTGCCCGATGGGGCAGACGCACCGGGCGCGGCCACCAGCCGGGCGGCGGCTGATTTCTGGCAGCAGCGCTGGGCCGGTGAAAGCTTCATGGCCGTGGGTGTGCAAGACCCGGTGCTGGGTTTGCCGACCATGTTGGCGCTGCAAAAAACCATCCAAGGCTGCCCATCGCCGCTGCCAGTGGCGGACGGCGGCCACTTTCTGCCCGAGTGGGGCGCACCCGTTGCCCACGCCGCGCTGGCGCACTTTGGTCTCAACCCCTGACGGATGCACGCCATGCGCACCACCCTCGATTTTTTGCTCAATGACTGGCTGCAAGTCACCGCCTTGACGGGCCGGCCGCGCTTTGCCGAGCACAGCGCTGAGACCTTCAGCCAGGTGCTCGACACCTGCGAGCGCATCGCGCGCGAGAAATTCGCGCCGTTCAACCGGCTGGTCGATACCGAAGAGCCGCGCTTCGACGGTGAAAAGGTGATCCTGCCGCAGGCCACAAAAGACGCCTGGGACGCCTACGCCGAGTCGGGCATGCTGATGGCCGCGCAAGACGCTGACATCGGCGGCATGCAATTGCCGTACACCGTGGAAGCGGCGGCCAACGCTTTTTTTGCCAAAGCCTCCGTCAGCATCGGCGCCGGCATGCTCACCGTCGGCAATGCCAACTTGCTGATGGCGCATGGCAGCGCCGCCCAGAAGCGCGTCTTTGCGCTCAATGCCTTCTCGGGCCGCTTCTCCGGCACGATGTGTTTGAGTGAGCCGCAAGCCGGGTCCAGCCTGTCCGACGTGGCCACCCGGGCGCTGCCCGATGGCGCTGATTTCGAGGCCGATCCGCTGGGCCCGCGCTACCGCCTCAAAGGCCACAAGATGTGGATTTCGGCCGGCGATCATGAACTGACCGAGAACATCGTGCACCTGGTGCTGGCCAAGATCCCGGGTGCTGACGGCAAACCGCTGCCGGGCACCAAAGGCATCTCGCTGTTCATCGTGCCGAAGAAGATGGTCGGCGCGGATGGCCAGCTCACCGGTGAGCGCAACGACGTGGTGCTGGCCGGGCTGAACCACAAGCTGGGCTGGCGCGGCACCACCAACACCTTGCTCAACTTTGGTGAGGGCCGCTTCACGCCCGGTGGTCAGGCCGGGGCGGTGGGCTATCTGGTCGGCCGGCCCGGTGAGGGCCTGCGCTGCATGTTCCACATGATGAACGAGGCGCGCATCGGCGTGGGCCTGGCGGCCACGATGCTGGGCATGGCGGGATATGAGGCGTCACTGGCCTATGCCCGCCAGCGGCCGCAGGGCCGGCCCACCGCAGCGGGCGGCAAAAACCCCGCCTCTCCGCAAGTGCCGATCATTGAGCATGCTGATGTCAAACGCATGCTGCTGGCGCAAAAAGCGTACAGCGAAGGCGCCTTGGCATTGGCGCTGTACTGTGCCCGGCTGGTGGACGAGCAGCACAGCGGCGCGCCTGAGGCCGCCGCCAACGCCGCGCTGCTGCTGGACGTGCTGACGCCCATCGCCAAAAGCTGGCCCAGTGAGTGGTGTCTGGAGGCCAACAGCCTGGCCATCCAGGTGCATGGTGGTTATGGCTACACCCGCGATTTCCCGGTTGAGCAGTATTGGCGCGACAACCGGTTGAACATGATCCACGAGGGCACGCACGGCATCCAGGGGCTGGATTTGCTGGGCCGCAAGGTGGTGATGAACGACGGTGCCGGGCTGAAATTGCTCGCCACCACCGTGGCGCGCACAGTCGCCCGGTCGGCTGCTGCACCCGGGCTGGCGGCGCACGGCGCAACGTTGGCCGATGCCGTCAAAAAGCTCCAGGCTGCCACCCAGGCCGCCTGGTCTACCGGCGTGGCCGAAGACGCACTGGCCAATGCCACGCCGTATTTGCAAGCCTTCGGCCATCTGGTGCTGGCGTGGGTGTGGCTGGACGTGGCGCTGACGGCGCAGGCCGCAGCGGCAGGGGATGCCGGTGCGGCCTGCGCCGATGCCGGCTTCGTGGCCGGCAAGCTGCAAGCTTGCCGCTACTTTTTTGACTACGAACTGCCCAAGATCGACGCCTGGCTGGCGGTGGTGGCCAGCCGCAACCCCACCTGCCGCGAGATGCAGGACGATTGGTTCTGATGGCCGGCCTGGCCGGCTTGGCAACCCCCGCAGGCCCGACAGTCGCTGCCAACACCCCTTCTGAAAGATTCAATGCCATGACCGATGCCATCGCCAAACTGTTTGACTTGACCGGCCGCACCGCCCTTGTCACCGGCGGCTCACGCGGGCTGGGCCTGCAAATCGCCGAGGCGCTGGGCGACGCCGGGGCCAAAGTGATGCTCAGCTCACGCAAGGCTGCCGATCTGGAAGAAGCAGTGGCTCACTTGAGCCAGCGCGGCATCGACGCGCGCTGGATTGCCGCCGATGCGGCCAACCCCGATGAAGCGCGCCGGGTCTGCACCGAGACGCTGGAGCGCCTGGGCCCGGTCGATATCCTGGTCAACAACGCCGGTGCGGCCTGGGGCGCGCCGGCCGAAGACCATTCACTGGAAGCCTGGGACAAGGTGATGAATCTGAACATCCGCAGCCTGTTCGTCTTCAGCCAGACCATTGCCAAGCTCAGCATGATCCCGCGCCGCCAGGGCCGCATCATCAACATCGCCTCGATTGCCGGCATCGCCGGCAACCCGCCCGGCATGCAGACGATTGCCTACAACACCAGCAAGGGCGCGGTGGTCAATTTCACCCGCACGCTGGCGGCCGAGTGGGGCGCGCACGGCATCAATGTCAACGCCATCGCGCCGGGGTTTTTCCCCAGCAAGATGACCCGTGGCCTGCTCGACAAAATGGGCGCCGACGCCATGGCCGCGCAATCGCCGCTGCGCCGGCTGGGCGATGACGAGGATCTGAAAGGCGCGGCATTGCTGTTTGCCAGCGCCGCCGGCAAACACATCACCGGGCAGATCTTGGTGGTCGACGGCGGCGTGAGCTGCCTCATCGGCCATTGACCGGCCATTGACCGGATGTTGACGACGTGACTGGCAGCCGCCGATGCGCAACAAGATATCGCCCATCCCATTCCCGGCCAAGGTGCCGTTTGTCGATTCACTCGGCATCGAGCTGCATGCTTTTGGCGACGGCCGGGCCGAATTGCGCATCGACCTGGACGCCGCCCACCTCAACACCTGGGACGTGGCGCACGGCGGCGTGGTGATGACGATGCTGGACGTGGCGATGGCGATGGCCGCCCGCAGTGCCAACCCGCACGGCATGGGCGTGGCCACCATCGAGATGAAAACCAGCTTCATGCGGCCGGCCGAACACCGGCTGCGTGCGGTCGCCCGGGTGCTGCACAAAACCACGACGCTGGCGTTTTGCGACGCCTCGCTGTTTGACGATGAAGACAAGCTGTGCGCCAACGCCAGCGGCACCTTCAAATACCTGCGCGCCTTGCCGGCCCGGGGCCGGGTGGTGGGCCAGACGCTCAGCCAAAGCCCGGGCCCACCACCCGGCCCAGCCGATCCGCAACCGCTTCATCCCGCCCCTCACCCTGCCCAGGACACCGCCCCATGACCGCCGTCATCAACCAACAACTGCTGCTCGCCTCACGCCCCGACGGTGAGCCCACTGCCGCCAACTTCAGGCTGGTTGAAACGCCAGTGCCCGATCTGACGGACGGCCAGGTGCTGGTGAAACACCACTACCTGAGCCTCGACCCGTATATGCGCGGCCGCATGAACGACGGCAAAAGCTACGCCGTGCCGCAGGCGCTGAACGAGGTGATGGGCGGCGGCACCGTGGGCGAGGTGGTGGCGTCCAAAAACGCCGCATTTGCGGTCGGCGACAAGGTGGTGGGCATGGGCGGCTGGCAGCAATACCGGCTGGTCGATGCCAGCCAGCGCGGCGTGATCCAGAAGGTGGACACCACCCACGTGCCGCTGTCGGCCTACCTGGGGGCGGTGGGCATGCCCGGCGTCACCGCCTGGTACGGCCTGGTCAAAATCATCAACCCCAAGGCCGGTGAGACGCTGGTGGTCTCGGCGGCCAGCGGCGCGGTGGGCAGTGCGGTGGGCCAACTGGCCAAGGCGCGCGGCGTCCGGGTGGTGGGCCTTGCCGGCGGCGCTGACAAGTGCGCCTACGTGGTGAGCGAACTCGGCTTTGATGCCTGCATCGATTACAAGAAGTTTCCTGATCTCAAATCGCTGTCGCAGGCGCTGAAAGAAGCCTGCCCGGACGGCATCGATGGCCACTTCGAGAACGTCGGCGGCTTGATTCTTGAGGCGGTGATGCAGCGCGCGAATGCGTTCTGCCGGGTGGCCGTGTGCGGCATGATCAGCGGCTACAACGGCCAGCCGATCCCGCTGACCCAACCGCAACTGATTCTCGTCAACCGGATGAAGATGGAGGGCTTCATCGTCAGCGAGCACATGGACGTCTGGCCCGAGGCGCTCAAAGAGCTGGCGGCCGGTGTGGCCAGCGGCAAGCTGAAATACCGCGAGACGGTGGCGCAGGGGCTGGCGTCTGCGCCCGAGGCGTTTATCGGCTTGCTCAAAGGCAAGAACTTCGGCAAGCAATTGGTCAAGCTGGTTTGAAATCTGGGCGCCCCCAAACCTGCCGCTGCGCGCCAGGCCCCCCGAGGGGGCATGAGCAAAGTGGCCAAGCAACATTTGCTCATGCCCGCCCAATGACCCTGGTCTGGACCTGGCAGCGTTTCAATGATCTGGGCGCCGACGGCGTCTACGACATGCTGGCCTTGCGCGCCAAAGTCTTCATCCTGGAGCAAGGCCCGTTTCTCGACCCCGACGGTTACGACCGCCAAAGCGGCCACCTGCTGGGCCGGGACTCGGCCGGGGATCTGCGCGCCTACCTGCGGTTGGTCGATCCCGGCTTGAAGTACGCTGAGCCGTCAATCGGCCGCGTGGTGCTGGACAAACCGCTGCGTGGCAGCGGCCTGGCCGACCAACTGCTGGCCCAGGGCCTGGCGCGCAGCCACGCGGCCTGGCCCGGCCAGGGCAACCGCATCAGCGCGCAAGCGCATTTGCAGCGCTTTTATGCCCGCCACGGCTTTGTGCCGGTGGGCCAGCCCTACATCGAAGACACCATCCCGCACCTTGAAATGTGCTGCCCGCCCGGAGGCTTGCGCCATGCCTGAACTGATTTTTCACCACTATCCCAACTCGCCGTTCTCCGAGAAGATCCGGCTCATCTTTGGCCTGAAGCATCTCGCCTGGCGCTCGGTGCTGATCCCGGTGATCCTGCCCAAGCCCGATGTGGTGGCGCTCACCGGCGGCTACCGCAAGACGCCCGTGCTGCAGATCGGTGCTGACATTTATTGCGACTCGGCGCTGATCGCCCGGGTGCTGGACCAAACCCAGCCGCTGCCCGGCCTGTACCCGGCCACCGCGCCGCTGGCCGTGCCATTGGCGCAGTGGGCTGACGGCACCTTGTTTTGGGCCGCAGTGGCCTGGGTTTTACAGCCGGCCGGCGTCGTCGCGCTGTTTGACAACCCACCGCCCGAGGTGATGAAGGCTTTTGCGGCTGACCGGGCCGGCATGTCCGGCGGCGCCCGCCGCATGACGCTGATCGACGCCACCGTGCAGCTCAAAGCCCACCTGGCCGCCCTCGATGCCCAGTTGGCGCAGGGCGGCCCGTTCCTGCTGGGCGCGGCGCCGACGATTGCCGATTTTGCGGTGGCGCACACGCTGTGGTTCATCCGCCGCGCGCCGCCGGTGGCCCACATCCTGGCGCCGCACGCCGCTTTGAGCGCCTGGCTCGACCGGCTGCTGACCCTCGGCCACGGCCACAGTGAGCGGATGAGCAGCGCCGATGCGGTGGCCGTGGCACGGGCAGCCAGCGACAGCGGCATTGGCCACGCGCCGGTGTCGGTCGAGCCCGGCCTGGGCTTTGAGGCCGGCCAGGCCGTCACCGTGGCCGCCATCGACACCGGGCCCGACCCGGTGGCCGGCAGCCTGGTGGGCCTGTCGGCCGATCGCGTGGTCATCCGCCGCACCGACGCCCGTGCCGGCACGCTGCAAGTGCACTTTCCGCGCTTTGGCTTCCAGATCAAGAAAGAGGTTTTGGCATGACAGATTTCATAGGCTGCACTGCGGTACTCACCGGCGCCGCATCGGGCTTTGGCCTGGAATGCGCCCGCATCGCCGCCCGCGAGGGCATGAATGTGGTGCTGGTCGATGTGCAGGCCGACGCGCTGGCCGCAGCGCGGGCCGAGATCGAGCTGCTGGCCGCGCCGCACGGCGGCCGGGTGCTGGCGCGCAGCGTCGATGTGGCCAACGCCGACGCGATGCAGGCGCTGGCGGATGAGGTGCAACAACAGTTCGGCGCGCCGCACCTGGTCTTCAACAACGCCGGTGTGGCCAGCGGCGGTCTGGTCTGGGAGAGCACGGTCAAAGACTGGGAATGGGTGCTGGGCGTCAACCTGTGGGGCGTGGTGCACGGCGTGCGGCTGTTCACCCCGATGATGCTGGCCGCCGCAGCGGCCGATCCGTCCTGGCAGGGCCACATCGTCAACACCGCGTCGATGGCCGGGCTGCTCAGCCCCCCGAATATGGGCGTCTACAACGTCAGCAAGCATGCGGTGGTCACGCTCAGCGAGACGCTCTACCAAGACCTGGCGCTGGTCACCACGCAGGTGCATGCCCATGTGCTGTGCCCTTTTTTTGTGCCCACCGGCATCAGCGCCAGCCAGCGCAACCGGCCGGCCGGCCTGCACGACGCCGATGCCAAACCCACCCGCAGCCAGTTGATCGGCCAGGCGATGAGCGAAAAGGCGGTGGGCAGCGGCCGGGTCAGCGCGGCCGACGTGGCGGCCAAGGTGTTTGCCGCGCTGCGCGCCAGGCAGTTCTACATCTTCAGCCACCCGAAGGCGCTGGCCAGCGTGCAGACCCGGCTGGACGACGTGGTGCAAGGCCGCAACCCGACCGATCCGTTCCACGACAAGCCGGCGCTGGGTGAGCAATTGCGGGCCGCGCTGCGGGCGGTTTGAGCCGGCTTCGACCGCCTGAGCCGGTCACCCGGCTGGCAGCGCCCGCGCTGGCGCTGCCGCCGCACCGGTGAACAGCGCGCCGCTGATGTCGTCCGGGCCGTAGCCCCGGTTCACGTCCAGCCCGGTCAGCCGCGCATCACGCCACTGCAAATCGGCCACCGGCTGGCGCAGCCGCTCGGCAAAGCGGCGCGGCCACCAAATCCCGTGCTGGTTGAAATGGTCGAAAAAATCCACCTCGACCAGCATGCCCGCCGTGCTGTGCAGGCCGTCCAGTGACCGGTGCAAGCGGCGCAGCAAGCCCAGATCGCGGTCGACGAACAGCGCCAGCCGGTCGCTTGGCGAGAAGCCCAGGCCGGGCACGCGGTCCAGCAGCAACTGGTCGCAGCGCCGGCTGTCCAGCGTCTCGGGTGGGCCCCAGTTCACCGGCCCGGCAAAACCGGCCAGCGCCATCGGGCCGGCCAGCAGCAGCAGGCTGGCATCGGCTTGCAAGGCGGCGGCGGCGCGCACCTCTTGATCGGCCGAGCGGGCATGGTTCAGCCACACCGTCACGTCGCCGGTGCCGGGCTGATCGGGGCCAACCGGCGCAGCGGGCGCAGCGGGCCTAGCGGGCGCAGCGGGCGCGCCCTGGCGGCGCAGCACCTGCTGCTGGCCGGCCTGGCCCTGGTGCTGCTGCGCCAGCAGGCCGGCCGCAGGCAGCAGCCGCTCCTGGCTCTGGGCGCGATAAGCGGCGCCTGCCCAGGCCATCTGCGGCTGCCGTGTCCCGGCCGACCACACGCTGCGGTGGCCGATGTTGATGTCATGCAAGCCGCGCCAGGCGGCCAGGCCATGCGCATCGGCGCATTCTTGCAGCCTGGCCCGGGCACTCGACGAGCCCGCGCCCGCCGGCACGTCGGGCCAGGGGCCGCTGGCGCAACCCGTCAGCCCGGCCAATGGCCAGGCCAACGCCCGGTGCAGCCACTGGCGGCGCACGGCACTTTCTGGCAATCGCTGCTGATCGTTCACCTCGTCATTTTGCGGGTGATGTGCCGTGGGCGGGCCCATCAGGCGCTGCCTCACCCACCGCAACCGGCCGCTACACTCGCCCGCTTTGCCACTGAGGGCCTGTTGCCGGGCCAGCCGATTTGGACAAGATTCTTCTGCAAATTGCCACCGAGCTGGCCGTCGCGCCGCGCCAAATCCAGGCCGCGGTTGAGTTGCTGGACGGCGGCGCCACCGTGCCGTTCATCGCCCGTTACCGCAAAGAGGCCACGGACGGCCTGGACGACATCCAATTGCGGGCGCTGGAGGCCCGGCTGGCCTACCTGCGTGAGCTGGAGGATCGGCGTGCGGCGGTGCTGAAAAGTATCGAAGAGCAAGGCAAGCTGACGCCCGATTTGCGGGTCGCCGTCCTGGCCGCCGCCACCAAGCAAGACCTGGAAGATTTGTACCTGCCGTACAAGCAGCGGCGCCGTACCAAGGGCCTGATCGCCCGCGAGGCCGGGCTGGGCGCACTGGCCGATGGGCTGTTTGACGAGCCAACGCGCGACCCGGCCACCGAGGCAGCAGCCTTCATCGCCGCCTACCCCGGCGGTGCCGCCGCGCTGGCCGAGGCTGGTTTTGCCGATGCTTTGGCCGTGCTGGACGGCGTGCGTGATCTGCTGGCCGAGCGCTGGGCCGAAGACGCCACGCTGGTGGGCCCGCTGCGCGAATGGTTGTGGGGCGTGGGCCTGCTGCGCAGCCAGTTGGCCGCAGGCAAGGATCAAAATCATCCCGACAACGCCAAGTTCCGCGATTATTTTGATTACGACGAGCCGATCCGGGCCGTGCCGTCACATCGGGCGCTGGCGGTGTTTCGCGGCCGCGCGCTGGAAATTCTGGACGCCAAACTGGTGATCGACGAGCCCGCCGCACCGGCCCGGCCGGCGCTGCCGATCCCCGGCGCGCAGGCGCTGGCCGCCGCTGTGCCGTTGGCCGAAGGCCGCATCGCACTGCACCTGGGCTGGCGCCATGCCAAGCGCCCGGCCGACGCGCTGATCCGCAAAATTATCTCGTGGACCTGGAAGGTCAAGTTGTCGCTCAGCCTGGAGCGCGATCTGTTCAGCCGCCTGCGCGAGGCCGCCGAGGCCACCGCCATCCGGGTGTTTGCCGAGAACCTGCGCGATTTGCTGCTGGCCGCCCCGGCCGGCAAGCGCGTGGTGATGGGTCTCGACCCCGGCATCCGCACGGGGGTCAAGGTGGCGGTGGTCAGTGACACCGGCAAGGTGTTGGCCACCGCAGCGGTGTTTCCGCATGAGCCGCGGCGCGATTGGCAGGGCGCGCTGCACACCCTGGCCCAACTGGGCGCGGCGCACGGCGTCAACCTGATCGCCATCGGCAACGGCACCGCCAGCCGCGAGACCGACCAACTGGCCGGTGAGCTGATCGAGCGCCTGGTGGCACTGGCGCCCGGCCTGAAGATTGAAAAAGCCGTGGTCAGCGAGGCCGGCGCGTCGATTTATTCGGCCAGTGAATTTGCCAGCAACGAGCTGCCTGATCTGGACGTGACGCTGCGCGGCGCCGTGTCGATCGCCCGCCGGCTGCAAGACCCGCTGGCCGAGCTGGTGAAGATCGACCCGAAGAGCATCGGCGTGGGCCAGTACCAGCACGATGTCAACCAGGCTGAGCTGGCGCGCATGCTGGGCACGGTGGTGGAAGACTGTGTCAACAAGGTGGGGGTGGACTTGAACACCGCGTCGGCCCCGCTGCTGGCCCGGGTGGCCGGCTTGAGCCCGGCGGTGGCCGCATCCATCGTGCGCTGGCGCGATGCCCACGGCGCTTTTGCCAACCGCCAGCAGTTGCTGCAAGTCAGCGGCCTGGGGCCCAAGACCTTTGAGCAGGCGGCTGGTTTTTTGCGCATCCGGGGCGGCGACAACCCGCTGGATTTGACGGGCGTGCACCCCGAGACCTATCCGGTGGTGCAGCGGCTGCTGGACAAATTGCAACGCCCGGTGGCCGACGTGGTGGGCCGGGCCGACGTGATCCGCTCGCTGCTGGCCCAGCACGGACCGGCAGCGTTTGCCGACGATCGATTTGGCGTGCTCACCGTCAAAGACATCTTTGCCGAACTGGAGAAACCCGGCCGCGACCCACGCCCGGATTTCAAGGTGGCGCGGTTGACGCAGGGCGTCGAGCAGTTGAAGGACCTGGTGCCGGGCATGGTGCTGGAGGGCACGGTGAGCAACGTGGCGCAGTTTGGCGCGTTTGTTGATCTGGGCGTGCACCAGGACGGGCTGATCCATGTCAGCCAACTGGCGCACCGGTTTGTTGCCGATGCACGCGAGGTGGTCAAAACCGGCGACATCGTGCGCGTCAAGGTGCTGGAGGTCGATTTGGCGCGCGGCCGCATCTCGCTGACGATGAAGCCCGATGCCCAGCCCGGGCCGGGCGCCGGTGGCGGTGCAGCAGCGGGGCGCGCTGACAACGGCTTCAAGCCGGCGGCACGCGGTGAGCGCGGCAGCGCCGGCAACGGCCGGCCGGCCGGCGCGGCGCCGGCGCCTGCGGCTGGCGGTGCGATGGCCGCAGCGTTTGCCAAGCTGCGCGCCCCGCGCTGACGGGGCTTGCGGCGGTGGCAGGGCGTGGTAGGGGGTGGTAGGTGGCGGCGCGCCGCCACGTGCGGCGCCGCGTTAGCGGCGGATTGTGCTCATTGGCCGCGCTGCCGCCCACGCGCCGATCACGCGCCGCGCCGGGGTTGCCGCTGTAGGCCCAGTCCTTCACGACGTCGATACCTGCACCTGCATCCGGCCACGGACCCGCTGCGTATCTTGGTGCATGTCAGCCGAGCCTCGGCTGGCAATTGACCCACCCCCGAGGAGCCATTCCATGTTGCCTGTTGCGCACCCCGTCAAAAACCGCTTGTTGCCCGTGGCTGCCGCCGTGTTGGCCTGTGCGGCTGCAATGCCCGCCGCCCAAGCGTCCAGCCACCGCGAAGCGCCGTTCATTGCCACCCAACCCAAGGTGGACGGTGCTGACTTTTACATGTTCAGCAGCTACGAGACCGGCCGCAGCGGTTATGTCACGATCCTGGCCAACTACCTGCCGCTGCAAGACCCCTACGGCGGCCCCAACTACTTCTCGCTCGACCCGAACGCGCTGTACGAAATCCACATCGACAACAACGGTGACTCGAAAGAAGACCTGACTTTCCAGTTCCGCTTCAAGAACACGCTCAAAGCGAAGACGCTGCCGATCAACGGCAAGGACGTGACGATCCCGCTGATCCAGTTTGGCGCGGTTACTGATCCGAAGGCCGCCACGCTGAACCTGAATGAGAGCTTCACCGTCGACCTGATCAAAGGCGACCGCCGCAGCGGCACGAAGTCATCGATCACCAATGCCAGCGGCGGCAGCGCCACCTTTGACAAACCGGTGGACAACATCGGCAAGAAAACCTTGCCCGACTACGCCGGCTACGCCGCCAAACACATCTACACCGTCAACATCCCCGGCTGCGCAATGCCGGCCAAGGTGTTTGTCGGCCAGCGCAAAGACCCGTTTGCCGTCAACCTCGGCACGATTTTCGACTTGGTCAACGCCCCGGTGGAGGTCATCACCGACC
>JANLOP010000265.1:0-2370 GCA_031366635.1 Betaproteobacteria bacterium
CGGGAACGCCGGCCAGCCATTGCCGGCCGAGAAATCCAGCGTCCACGGGATCGGCGCCAGCGCCGCCGGGGTGGCGTAGTCGCTGCGCGCCACGTCGCCGTAGCCGCCGGCAAAGCCGGCCCCGCTGGCATAGCCTGCGCCCATGCGCACGACCACTAAATCCGGGTCGGCGCCCACCGGGCCTTCACCACTGCCCGAACTGCCGCCCGCGTTCTGGTTGTGGCTGCCACCGGCATTCTGGTTGTGGCTGCCCGCCGCATTCTGGTTGCGACTGCCACCGGCGTTTTGGTTGCGGCTGCCTGCCGCGTTTTGGTTGAACGATCCCCACACGATGCTGTTCTCCTGTTCAGGGTGGGCCAGCGCTGCCCGGTGTGGGCAACCGCCAGCGGGATGCGCTCAGGCCGGCAGGCCCGCGCGCCGCAAAGCGTCCAGCAGCCGCGCCAGATGCGGCGGCTGCAACGGATACCAGGCGCCGAATTGCGCCACTGAAAACGTCGGGTCGGCTGCCAGGTACTCTTGCGCCAGCTCACGCGCCTCGGCCAGCTCACCGGCCAGCACCAGCGCGGCCACTTGCAGGCGCCGGGCGGCGTTGTAGCGCGGGTTCAGCCGCAAGGCCTTGCCCAGCCAAGCCACCGCCTCGTCGGGCCGGCCGGCCACCAGCCGGGCATTGCCGCAGGTGGTGAAAAACGAGAAGGTGTGCTTGTCAAACGGGCTCAGGCGCATGGCATTGCGCACCCGCTCCAGCGCCTCGTCGGCCCGGCCGAGGTAGACCAGGGTCGTGGCGCTGCGGGCCCACGCCGCGGCGCAACTGGGATTGAGCGCCAGCGCCTGATCAAACAGCTCCAGCGCCGGCACGAAGCGCTTTTTCAGGAACGACAGCAGGTGGCCGGCCACCGACAGCGCCCAGGCGTCCCGGGGGTCGAGCTGCACCGCCCGCATCGCATGGGCATAGGCCGCCTGGGCGTCGTCCCCGATGGCCGACGAGCGGCCTTCGCCGATGCACAGGCTGTACCACCATGCCAGGTGGGCATGGGCCTGGGCATAACCCGCATCCAGCGCGATGGCGCGCTGAAACGCCAGGCCCGCCGCATCAAACCCGCCGTCCTCAAACTGGTACAGCCCGGCCATGCCGCGCAGCACGCAGTCGTAGGCGCTGAAGCTCTCGGTCGGCTGGCCGCGCGTGCTGGCCACCACGCGCGCAATCTCGGCCTGTTCTACCTGCGGGTCGATGGCCGCGGCAATCGCCGCTGCGATGCGCGCCTGGAAGGCAAACACATCGCCGTCCTCACCGTCGTAGCGCTCTTGCCAGATCACCCGGCTGCTCAGCGCATGCATCAGCTCGACGCCGATGCGCAGCCGCTGGCCGGCACGCCGCACGGTGCCGGTGAGCAGGTAGCGCACGCCCAGCTCGGCGGCGATCTCGCCCAGATCGGCGGCGCGGCTGCGGTCGCGGTAGCGCAGCGTGGAGTTGTGGGCGATGACCAGCAGCGCGCGGTTCAGCGACAGCGTGGCGATGATCTCCTCGGTCATGCCGTCGCCAAAATACAGGTCGGCCTGCGGCCCCTCGGTGAGCAGCGGCAGCACCGCCAGCGACGGCTGGCGCTCCCACTGCGGCTGGGCGTGCCGCAGCGGCGCCGGCTGCCCGGCCGAGCCGGCCCGGGTCTGGCTCGGCCGGCGGCAGCACCCGGTACAGCAAGGTCGGCTGGCCGGTCTGGCGCAGCACGCGCTCACCCAGCGGCTCAAACCGGGCCGCCAGCTTGTGCTGCGCAAAATCGCGCACGCTCTGGGTGATCAACACGTCGTCATGCCCCGCTGCCTGGTGCACCTCGGCCGCCAGATTGACGCCGTCGCCCACCAGTTTGCCGTCGTCTGCGATCACGTCATCCACACACAGGCCGCTGCGCATGCGCAGCGCGTTGTGCGGCTCGGCGGCGCGGCGCTCAGCCAGCCGGCGCTGCAGGGCCAGCGCCCAGTCGAGCGCGTCCACCACGCTGGCGAACTCCAGCAGCACGCGCTCGGGCGTGAGCTCGATCAGCCGGCCGCCAAAGGCCGGCACGGTGGGCTCGATCAGCTCGGTGCGGGCCGCCCGCCAGGCGATGACGGCGGCCGCCGCGTCGCGCGCCACCAGCCGCTGCCAGCCCAGCACGTCGGCATGCGCGACCACCGCCAACCGGCGCACGATGCGCTGCGGCAGCGCGGCCACGGCGGGCGGCGCTGGCGCCGCGTCGGCGGCGCCACCCGCCAGCGCCAGCCGGTAGCCGCGCCCGGTGACGGTGGCAATGGCGGCCGGCCCCAGCACCTTGCGCAGCGCCGACACCTGCACCGACAGGTTGTTTTCTTCCACCACCAGGCCGGGCCAGGCCAGGTCGA
>JANLOP010000301.1:0-20050 GCA_031366635.1 Betaproteobacteria bacterium
GGCGGACGAGAAGTTCCGCGAGCTGCGGCTCGACGTGCTGGGCTTCGACGACGAGACCCTGGTGCGCATCCGCCGCCACACCATCGAGCCCTACGGCATGATCCTGGTGACCGGCCCCACCGGCTCGGGCAAGACCACCACGCTGTACGCCGCACTTGGCGAGATTCGCACCGGGCGGGAGAAGATCATCACCATCGAAGACCCCGTCGAGATGCAGTTGCCCGGCGTGGTGCAGATCCCGGTCAACGAGAAAAAGGGCCTCACCTTCGCCCGTGGCCTGCGGTCCATCCTGCGCCACGACCCCGACCGGGTGATGGTGGGTGAGATCCGCGATGCCGAGACCGCGCAGATCGCGGTGCAGGCTGCGCTCACCGGCCACGGCGTGTTCTCCACCGTGCATGCCAACAGCGCGTTTGACGTGATCGGCCGCTTCATGCACATGGGGCTGGATCTGTACAACGTGGTCGCAGCGCTGAATGCCGTGCTGGCCCAGCGCCTGATGCGCCAGATCTGCGCGCACTGCGCCGAGCCGGTGCAGCCCGGCGCGGCGGCGCAAGCCCGGCTCGACGACGGCAGCGGCGCGCCGCTGGCGCTGCGCAGCGGCCGGGGCTGCGCCCACTGCCACGGCAGCGGCTACCGCGGCCGCCGGGCGGTGGCCGAGCTGATGCGGCTGGACGACACGCTGCGCGACCTGATCGCCGCACGCGCGCCGATGTCAGAAATCAAAGCCGCCGCACGGGCCGGCGGCCTGGTGCCGCTGCGCCAGGCGGCGCTGGCCGCCGTGCGCGCCGGCCACACCACCCTGGAGGAACTCGACCGTGTTGTCTTCGACGATTGACCGCTTGTCCCCGCTCACCCCGCTGGCCCCGCTCACCCCGCCGGCCTTGCCGCCACTGCACAAGCGCCTGCACCTGGGCACAGCGCAGGCGCTCTGGCTCGGTCCCGACGGTCTGTGGGACATGGGCACCCTGCCTGCCGGCTGGCCGATGGCCGCGTCACGCACCGCCAACCCGCCACCCCGGCGCTTTGGCCACTTCGACGCCTGGTGCCAGGCCCACCCCGGCCAGGCCTGCACGCTGTGGCTGTCGGCCTGGGGCGTGCATGAGCTGGTGGTCGATGCCGCGCTGCCGCTGTCCGGTGACAGCGGCCTGCTGGCTTATGCCCGCCCGCTGCTGGTGCACTACCACGGTGAGGCGGCGGCGCACTGGTCACTCACCACCTGGCAGGCCGCCGGCCGGCGCGGCGTCAGCGCGCTGCACGGCTGGCCGCTGGCCGGCTTGCAGGCCAGCGCGCGCCAGGCCGGTGTGCACCTGCGCTGGGTGCGCCCGTGGTGGTGCCAGGCACTGCTGCTGGCGCTGCGCGCCGCGCCGGCACTGGCCCAGGCCGCTGCCGCCCGGCTGCTGGTGGTCGAAGGCCGGCTGGTGAGTGAGTTGACGCTGGCCCGGGGCGCCCTGGCCGGGTTGCAACAGCGCCGCCTGGCCGACAACACGCCGGCCGCGCTGCAGGCGCTGGCGCAAGACGGCCCGGCGGGGGTGTGCTGGGCGCTGGGCCACGGACTGCAACACGACAACGCCGGCCAGCGGCGGTTGACCACGTTGACAGCGCGCACCGGCATCGTCGTGCTGGGCAACCTGACGGGCGCTGCACCGGGCGGGCCCGGGCGGGCAGCCGCACCGTGGGCAGCCGACAGCCAACCGGCAGCGCCCGAACCGGCACTCGTCGCGTGACGCCCCGCCTGCCCGAGCCCGATTTTTTGCGCCCGGTGCGCCGGCCCGGCCGGCTGGCCTGGGCGGCGTGCGCCACCGGCGTGCTGGTGCTGGCCGTGGCGGTGTTGGACAGCCAGCAGGCCTGGCAAGACCGGGCGCGGGCGCTGAACGGGCTGGCGCTGGCCCGGCAACCGAGCGCCCCGCCGCTGGCCGCCAGCACGCCGGCCGTGCGGCCCGGCGGCGGCGACGCCCGCCACTGGCAGCAGCGCCTGGCCAGCCCGTGGGCAGCGGTCTGGCTGGCCGGCGAGGCGGCCAGCGCAGGCGGCATCAGTTGGCTGGGCCTGGCCCACAGCGAGCGCGGTCTGCTGCAACTGGACGGCCTGGCGCCCGATGCCGGCGCGGCGCTGGCCGCAGCCCAAGCGCTGCGCGACCAGCGCGATGCCGGCAGCGCGCTGTGGCGCGATGTGCTGCTGACGCGGATTGAAAAAACACCCGAAGGCGAGCGCTTCGAGCTGGTCGCACAGCGCGCCTGGCCAGCCGAGGCGGCGCCATGACCGGTGCCGGCGCTGGCCTGCGCCGCCCGTCGCCCGGCACGTCGCACGGGCCGGCACACGCCGCGCGGCAAGCCGCGTCAGCAGCCGCGTCGCACACCCCGTCGCCAGCGCCGCGGCGCGCGCTCTGGCGCCCGGCGCGCTGGCCGGCCATCACCCCGGTGATCGCCCAGGCGATCAACCTGCCGATCGGTCTGGCCGTCGCTGCGCTGCTGTTGGCGGCCGGCCTGGCGCTGGTCGCGACGCCGCGCTGGCGTGCCGAGCAGGGCAGCGCCGACCAGGCCGCCCGCCGCCTGGCCCGGGCGCCACGCGCCGCCGCGCCAGCCGCTGCCAGCGCCACCCGCGACGACCAAGGGCTGCTGGCCGCGTTGCCCGGCGCCGACAACGCCCCCCGGCGCGTGGCCGACTTGTTGGCGCTGGCCGCGCAGCGCGGCGTGGTGGTGCACAGCACGCGGCAGGCCCTGCCGGCCGGCAACGCTGCCGCGACCGGCGCCTGGGGCGGTACGGCCAGCCCATCGGCCGCCACGTCGGCGCCCGCCACCAGCAGCCCGGCGGCCGCTGCCTGGGCCGTGGCCCCGCTGCGGCTGGCGATGGGCGTGCAGGGCAGCTACAGCAGCCTGCGTCGATTTGTCGCCGAGGCCTTGCAGCACGACGACGCGCTGCTGCTCGACCAACTGCGGCTGGCACGCCCGTCGGCACAGGCCCGCGAGCTGACGGCTGATTTGCAGTGGACATTGCTGCAACGCGAAGCGCGCCAGGAGCGCCCGGCGCGCGCCGACGGCAGCGGCCCACCCGCCGCCGCGCAACCAGGCCGCCAGCGATGAAGCCCGCACTGCGCACATTGCTGGCCGCCAGCCTGCTGGCCACCGGCTGGCTGGCGTTGCAGCCCGGGGACGACGCCAAGCCGGCGCCGGCGCCCGCAGCGCGCGCCCAGGGGCCCGCACCGCGTCTGGCCCAGGCGCTGCCGCAGCGGCAGCCGCTGGCCGAGCCGCAAACGCTGCCGCCGGCAGCGCAACCCGGGCCCGCCACGCTGACCGCCCGCGCCAGCACCCTGTCGCCCGAGGTGCCCGCGCGGTCCGCGCTGCCCACCGCACCCGCGCTGCCCACTCGCCCGGCCGACTGGCCAGGCCCCAGCGCCGCCGCGCTAGCCGCCTGGCAGGGCGCGCCGGCAGTGCCCGCAGTGCCGGCCGCTGCCGGCGCCGCAGCGGCGCCAGCCAGCCGGCCGGCAGCGCTGTTTCCGTACCAGTGGATCGGCCGGTTGGACGACGGCGGCGCGCCGCAGGCGCTGCTGTCGAGTGCGCAGCGCAGCGTGGGCGTGCGGCTGGGCGACGTGTTGGACGGCCGCTGGCGCATCGACCAGGCGCCAGACGGCACGCTGCGCGCCACCGTGCTGGCCAGCGGCGAGGTGCTGCTGCTGGGCAGCGGCGCACCAGCGGCGGTGCCGTGATCCGCCCCCGTGCCCGTGGTCCTTCCCTTCGTACCCACCCCACCCCACCCATGCCCCGCCCCTGGCCCTGCCCGACCCACCGCCCCAAGCACTGCCCGACGCACCAGCCGACACCGCACCCAGCCGGGCGCCCGGCCGTGCGCCGGCCCACGCGCCTCGGCCTCGCCGTCGGGGCCTTGCTGCTGCTGGCCGGCTGCGCGTTGCCGGTGATCGACGAGGCCGACCAGCTCTCGCGCAGCGGCCGCTACGAGGCCGCCTACGCCCGGCTCGACGAGGCCCTGCGCGAGCGGCCCGACGATGCCGCGCTGCGCACCGCGCACAGCCGCCAGCGTGACCGGGTGGCGCTGCAGGCGCTGGCACGGGCCGATCTGGCGCTGGCGTCGGGCCGGCTCGACGAAGCCGAGCGCCTGGTCGAGCGGGTGCGCGCGCTCGACGCCCAACAGCCGCGGCTGGGCACCATCGGCGGGCAAATCCAGCAGGCGCGCCGCGCGCAGCAGCGCAGCGCCGCGTTACAGGCCGCCCAGCAAGCCGCACAACAAGCGGCGCAACAGGCTGCGGCCGCCTTGCCCGCAGCCACCGCCTCCCTGCCCCCGGCGCTGGCGGCGGCCTTCCAGAAGCCGGTCGGGCTGGAGTTTCGCGACGCGCCGCTGCGCCAGGTGTTCGAAGCGCTGGCGCGCAGCACCGGCGTCAACTTCGTCTTCGACAAGGATGTGCGGGGCGACGCCCGCGTCACCGTCTTCCTGCGCAATGTCACGCTGGACGAGGCAATGCGGGTGATCCTGGCCACCCAGCAGCTCGACCGCAAGCTGCTCAACGACAGCACCGTGCTGGTCTATCCCAACACCGCCGCCAAGCAGCGTGAGCACCAGGAGCTGGTCACGCGCAGCCTGTACCTGGTCAATGCCGACGCCCGGCAGTTGCTGACCCTCGTGCGCACCATGACCAAGACGCGCGACCTGTACGCCGATGAGCGGCTGAATGCGCTGGTGGTGCGCGACACCGCCGACGTGGTGCGCCAAGTCGAGCAACTGATCGCCAACCTCGACCTGGCCGAGCCCGAGGTGATGATGGCCGTGGAGGTGCTGGAGGTGGCCAGCAACCGGCTCGACGAGCTGGGCCTGAGCTGGCCCGACACGGTGCAGTACGGCCTGCCCGGCGTGAGTGGCCAGATATCGCTGGGCGACCGGGCCAGCTTTCGCGGCAGCGTGGCCAACCCGGCGCTGCTGGCCACCTTGCGCGGCGATGCCGGCGCCACCAACCTGCTGGCCAACCCCACCATCCGGGCGCGCAACCACGAGAAGGCGCGGGTGCAGATCGGCGAGAAGCTGCCGGTCTTCACCACCACCTCGGCCATCAATGTGGGCGTCTCCACCACCGTCACCTACCTCGATGTGGGGCTGAAGCTGGAGGTCGAGCCCACCGTGCAACTGGACGGCGACGTGACGATCAAGGTGGCGCTGGAGGTGAGCAACCTGCTGCGTGAGCGCAGCGGGCCAGGCGGCTCACTGGCCTACCAGGTGGGCACGCGACTGACCACCACGTCGCTGCGGCTGCGCGACGGTGAGACCCAGGTGCTGGCCGGGCTGATCAACGACGAAGACCGCCAGCGCGCCGTGGGCGTGCCGCGCCTGTCCACGCTGCCGCTGCTGGGCAAGCTGTTTGGCGTGCAGAGCGACACCCGCAACAAGACCGAGATCGTGATGCTGATCACGCCGCGCATCGTGCGCCGGCTCGACCCGCCCAGCCCGGCTGCGGCCACGCTGCTCTCGGGCACCGACAGCCAGCCCGGCGCAGTGCCGCTGCGCCTGCGCCGTGCGGCACGCGCCGGTGTGGCGCTGGCCGCAGGCGGGCGCGCCAGCATGGCGCCAGCGCCAGCCGACACCGGCGCGGCCGATGGCGCGGCAGCCGCTGAGGCCGTCGCCGGGGCCGCCGGGGCCAGCGTGCTGCTGGCGGCCACCGCTGAGGCGGCGGTGGGCGGCACCGTCTCGGTCACGCTGGCCAACCGCAGCGGCCTGCGCGTCAGCGGCGAGTTGGCGTTTGACGGCGCGGCGCTGCAGGCGGTGTCGGCCGGCGCGGCCAGCCCCGCTGGCGCCGCCCCGGGCCCCGGGCGCGCCGCCTTCCAACTGGCGCCGCGCGGCGATGCCGTGGTGGTGCTGCGGGTGCTGCCGGCGGCCGCCGGCCAGACGCTGACTGTTGCCGTGCAGGGCCTGGCCGGCAGTGACGCCAGCGGCCAGGCCGCCGAGGTGCGGCTGGACGGTGAGGCCAGCACCCGCGTGCCGGCGGCCGTGCCCGGCCCTTCGGCGGCGCCAGCGGCGCCAGCGCCGGCCGCCGAACCGATCAACCCAGCCACCGAGACCCGGCCATGACCCGCCGCCCGCCCACGCCGCCGCGCCCACGCGACGGCTTCACGCTGATCGAGATGGTGGTGGTGCTGGCCATCGTCGCTGTGCTGGCAATGGCCGCCGCGCCGCTGCAAGAGATGACGCTGCGCCGCGTCAAAGAGCAGGCACTGCGCGAAGCGCTGCGCAGCATCCGCAGCGCGCTCGACGCGCACCGCCTGGCGGTGGAGGCCGGCCGCATCGCGCGCGGGCCCGACGGCACGCCGTGGCCGGCGTCGCTGGACGTGCTGGTGCAGGGCCTGCCGCTGCTTGACGAGCAAGGCCGGCCGCGCGACGACCGGGCCCGGCTTTACCTGCTGCGCAAGCTGCCGCGCGACCCGTTTGCCGCCACCGACCCCGAGACCGGCGCCGCCGGGCCCGCCGCCCAAAGCTGGGGCCAGCGTGCCAGCACCAGCCCGCCGTCGGCGCCGGCCGCCGGTGCGGATGTGTTCGATGTGTTCTCGCGCGCTGAAACCAAGGCGCTGGACGGCAGCGTCTACCGCGATTGGTGAGGCGCGCCCGATGTTGCCGCGCCGTCCTCCGCCGCACCGCCAGCACCGCCACGGCTGCGGTCAAACGCGCCAGCCCCGCGGCCGGCCGCGCGGCTTCACGCTGATCGAGCTGATCGTCGTGATGGCCATCGTCGCGCTGCTGGTGTCGATCGCCGCGCCGCGCTACCTGCACAGCATCGACCGGGCCAAAGAGGCGACGTTGCGCAGCTCGCTGCAGGCGATGCGCCAGGCCATCGACCAGTTTGCCGCCGACACCGGCCGCTACCCCGACTCGATGGCCGAGCTGATCGCCAGGCGCTACCTGCGCCAACTGCCCGAAGACCCGATCACCGGCGATCGCCAGACCTGGGTGCTGCTGGCGCCAGCCGCCGACAGCGCCGTGGCCGGCCAGGTGTGGGACGTGCGCAGCGGCGCTGCCGGCCGGGCCCGCGACGGGAGGCTGTATGCCGATTGGTAAGCCGGGTCGATTGCCCCGCCGGGGCGCCACCTACTTGCTGCTGCTGTTTTTGCTGGCACTGGCTGGCGTCGCGCTGGCCCAGCTTGGCACGCAGTGGCGGCAGGCCGCGCAACGCGACCGCGAGCTGGAGCTGCTGTTTCGCGGCCAGCAGATCAGCGACGCGCTGCGCCGCTACCGCCAAGCCACGCCCGCCGGCCAGCCCGCCGGCCCCGGCACGCTGGACGAGCTGCTGGACGACCGGCGCGGGGCCGTGCCACGCCACCACCTGCGGCGGCTGTTCACCGACCCCTTCACCGGCCAGGCCGACTGGCTGCTGCTGCGCGACAGCAGCGGCGCCATCGTCGGACTGCACAGCCGGTCCAACCAGACCGCGCTGCGCAGCCACCGTCTGCCGGTGGCGGTGACCCCGCAGCGCACGGCCCCCACCGTCGGCGACTGGCATTTCCAGATCGACGCCAGCAGCAGCGCTGCCGCCGCCGAGCCTGTCACCCCCACCGCCATGCGATGAACCACCCCCACACCCCCCCGGCCACCGCGCCACCGGCCCAGCCTGCCCACCCGGCCAACAGCGATTCATCGCTGCTCAGCAGCGAGCAGGCGCGAGCCATGCTGCGCTTTCTTGAGTCCGCAGCCACCGTGCGCCGCCGCTACCAGTTTTTTGTCTGGACGCAGAGCCAGATGCAGACGCTGGTGCCGCACCAGTTGATGGTCTGCGGCGCCTACCTGCGCCAGCGCCGGACGATGGTGTTGGATGCCTTCCACAGCATCGTGCTGCCGCCCGCTTTGCTGCAGGACCTGACCGATACCGACGGCGCGCTGGTGGCCGCGCTGGTGGCCCACTGGGTGGACGGCGGCGGCCAGGCGCGCGCACTCGACCTGGCCCGGCTCGACGGCGCGGCCGGCCGGGCCGCCCAGCCGCTGCTGGGCGGGCTGGGCGGGCTGGGCCATTCGCACCTGCTGTTGCACGGCGTGGCCCGGCCGCAGCGGCCGAACGAGATCGAGAGCTTTTTCATCTTCGGCGGCACGGGCGGCCCGCAGCAGATGGCGCAGCGCAGCGCCTGCCTGGACCTGGTGCTGCCCCACCTGCACGCCACCTGGCAGCGGGTCACCGCCACCGAGCACGCACTCCAGCGCCACCTGCCGCAGCCGGCCGCGCCGGCAGCGCCCACCAGCGCACTGCCGCCGCCGGCCCGGGGCACGGTGACCGAGCGAGAGCGGCAGATCCTGCGCTGGGTGCGTGAGGGCAAAAACAACCAGCAGATCGGCGAGGTGCTGGGCATCAGCCCGCTGACGGTGAAAAACCACATCCAGAAAATCCTGCGCAAGCTGGGCGCCGGCAACCGCGCGCAGGCGGTGGCGCAGGCGCTGGCACAAGACCTGATCGACCCGGCCGACCGGCTGGGGCCCGGGCTCAATCCCTGACAACGGGCCGCTTGCCATAAGCCCAATGGCCCATGCCATAGGCCGATAGGCCCATCGACAGCCGCTGGCCAGCCCGTCAATATTTCACAGTCGCTGGCCATCATCAACCAGGTCGGCGGCAGATCGCCTCGTTCTTTGTGTACCGGGCCCCGGGCCCACGCAGGTCAGCGCCGCCGCAAACCATCGACCACCTGGTTCGATCACCCTGCGACAGCGCCCACCCGCGCCCGCCGCTGGCGCCCTTGCCAGACCGACCCTTTTCAAACCCAAAACGGAGTCTCCATCCATGAAATCCCTACAACTCAAGACCCTGGTCGTCAGCCTGGCCGCCTTGCTGGCCGCGCCGGCGTTTGCGTCCATCGCCGGCGGCGCCACCGGCAACGGTGAATTCTTTCTGAGCGTGCTGGAGGTGGACAAAGCGTCTTACACCTTCGACACCGGCATCCGGATGGACGACTTTTTCGTCGCCGGCCAACGCACGGTGGTGAAGACGGCGATCAACATCAACATCGCCAGCGACCCGCTGTACCAGACCTTTCTGACCAAGGTCAATGCCAGCAACCTGGTGTGGATGTTCTCCGCCTTTGACAGCACCGGCCCGAACACGGTCAATTCCAAACGCCTGTTCACCAGCGTGAACATGGCCACCACGCCCGAGAAGATGGCCAGCATGCAAAACGCCGCACTGCCGCTGGCGCTGAGCCAGGGCAACACCTTTTTCAGCGATGTCAATGACGTGAGGTTCGCCGCCACCGGGCACTCCACCCACTCGCCTACCCTGTACGGTGAGTTCAGCCGCAACGGCAGCAGCTACAGCCTGGCCTCAGACACGATTTCGCCCAAGGCCTTCATCGGCCGGCCGGGCGGCATCACGCCCAACTACAACACCAACGCACCTTTTCTGGCCACCAGCAAGGTCGGCGAAACAGCCGCCTTTGACTACATCACCCAGTCCGACGGTGTGCCCGCGCACTATGTGCTGGCCCAGCACTTCAAAGTGGGTGCCGGCGCCCTGGCTGGTGCACATGTCGGCGCGCAATATGGCTTGATGTTTGACGGCAGCAAGCTGATGGCGATGCCGGTGGCGGCGGTGCCCGAGCCTGAAAGCTATGCGCTGATGGCGGCCGGTCTGGCCGCCCTGGGCCTGGTGGTGCGCCGCCGCCGCCCTGCCTGATCGCCTGAGAACCCCGGGGCGTATCGCCTGATTCGCCCCGGCCCCCTTCACGACAGCGCCTTGCTGGCCCGATACCGGGCCACATTCGACGCCTCATGCCCGCATCGCCCTTGTTCGTCCCTGAAATCAATTGGAGTTGACATGAAAATTCGCAATCTGGCCCTCGCGGCCATCGCCGTGGCCTGCGGCCAGGCTTATGCGCTGGATCCGGCCACGTCCAACGCCGCCAGCACCGTCAAGGTGTATATGTCGGGTGCCACCGCCATGCGCAACATCATCGGTGGCCTGTTCACCGAGAACTGCGCTGCCGGCACGCTGGATGTGTATTACAGCGGCGTGGGCACCTTCAGCGGCTTTGCGTTCGCTGCGTCGGGCGACGCCCACCGCGTCTACACCTGCACACTCACCGCCGCATCGCCGATCCTGCCGGGCAAAAATGTCGCCTTTTTCAAGAGCGACATCGGCGGCTCGGGCCAAGGCGTGTTCCCGGTATATTTGCGCTCGCAGCGCGGCTTTCTCGACCTGACCAGTTGCGGCCCCCGCGCTGGCGCAACGCCCAATTACATCTGCGCCGGCGAGCAGCAAAAAGTGCCGATGGCCGGTGTGTCGGATGTCGAGCCCGGCATGTTCACCGGCGCCAACGTGCCCAAAGACGACCCGAGCTACCCACCTGGCGGCCTGAGCGGCGCGCAGATCAGCGAGCTGGACGTGCGTCCGCTGTTCCAGACCATCTTTGCAGTGGCTGTCAACAAGGCGCTGCGCGATGCGATGCAATCGGCCCAGGGCATTCTGCCGGTGGGTGATGCCGGCGCTGAGCCGACGATCTCACGCACCGCCGCCGGCTCGTATTTCACCGGCGCGCTGACCAACCCGGCAGCCGGCCTGGGCTGGCAATCGCTGGTAAAGAGCAGCGATGCGCTGAAAGACAGCCAGGTCAACATCTGCCGCCGGGTGGACGGCTCGGGCACGCAGGCGTCGGCCAATGCCTTCTTCTTGACGATTCCGTGCAACAACAACGCGCTGGCGCTGGCCGACAAGACGTTCTCCGATGTCGGGCCGGACAACCAGGCTTTGAGCAATGTGGTCTCCACCGGCAACGTCTTTGTCTACGAAGGATCGAGCACCGGCAATGTCATCAGTTGCCTGAATGCGGCCGACAACAACGGTGCTTACGCCATCGGCCATGTGTCGAAAGAAAACGTGCCGAACGCCGTGGCCACTGCCGCCAACCCGGTCGGCAACTGGCGCCATGTCAAGCTGGACGGCATCTCGCCCAGCCGCGACACCACCAAGGGCGGCCAGTACGACTACTTCTTCGAATCGACGATGCAGTGGAACAAGGCGCAGTTCGCCACGTTGACGACCGACCAGCAAGGGTTTCTGACGGCATTTGCCGGCCGCGCCAAGCTGCCGGCGTCGCTTGCCAAATTGTCGTCGGCCACGCAGAACGGCGTGGCCGCCACGCCCGACACCTACACCGGCGCGTTTGGCACCGGCTCGGCTGACGAAATCAAGTTCGGCTCGCGCGTCAGTCGCGGTGGCAATAGCTGCACCCCGGCAACTTTCTTCAAGTGACATTGAATTGATCTTGTCCTGACCCAGCCCGCCGATGCGGGCGTGCTTCGGCCGGCCCCTGCATGCAGGGGCCGGCCCCCTTTCTGGCCGGAGCCCTGCTGAATGACTGCCCACCGCCCCCATGCCATCGTGGCGCCCGTGATGTGCGCCCTGTTGAATGCCGTGTGCAGCACGACATTCACCGCCCATGCAGCCATCGCCTCCGGCCTCAGCGGCAACGGTGAGCTGTTCTTGAATGTGGTTGATGACGTGAGCCAGGTGTCGTATGCCTATGACACGGGCATCCGGATGGACGACTTTTTCAAGACCGGGCAACCTGATGGCGGCACGCAATTCTTCAGGCCCATCGCCGATGCCTTGTTCAACACCTTTCTGACCCAGGTCATACCGGCCAACTTGCAATGGTCGGTGCTGGCGGTGGACAGCACCGGCCCCCGCATCCCAGGGGCACAACGGGCCTTCACCACGGTCAAGCAAGGCGACGAAGCGTTTATTTTTCGCTGGGTCAACGCCAACTTTGTCAACGGCATCAGCCAGGCCCAGATCAACCCCTTCTTCATCGCCGTCAATGGCAAAGACCTGGTTGACAGCGGCCAATCGACGCAGGGCCTGACGGTCCCACCCGACTATTCTCAAAACGGCAGCAGTTGGGTTTCCGCAAGCGACCCCAATCCCTTCAATTCCAATGCCTATTTCGGCAAGAAGTTGACGCGCAACTTTCAAAACACGTCGCCGTTTGCCACCACCAACCAGGTAGGCCAGTCATCCTGGTTCTATTACGTCACGCCGTCGGCCGGATTCAACAGCAACCCGGTGACCGTCGATGAATTCGACAACGGCGACGGCGTGCACGCTGCCAGCGGCCACGACGGCTATTGGGGCTTCACCCTCGTGCCGGCCAGCGAAGCCGGCTCACCCTATGCCGGCCAATACCTGCTGAGCTACACGCTGGAGCCGCGGGTCTACAACTTTGTCGCCCCCACCGCGCAGCAACGCGAATTTACCGCCAGCATCGGCCGCACCGAAATCACCGGCGGCGTCTGGGTCGACCGCCTGGCCGGCGCAGCCGCCGCAGCCACGTTGGAGCACAGCGCCGGCTGGGTGACGCTGCTGGGCGCCGCCGGCAACGCCGGCCCGTTGGGCGCGGCGGGCGGCGCCAACCCGCTGCGCCCTGCCGGCCTGCCCGCGCTGCTGAGCCCGGTGCCCGAGCCCGGCTCGGCTGTGCTGCTGCTGGCCGGCGGCGGCCTGCTGTGGGCCGGCCGGCGTGCCGGGTCGGTGGCCAAAACGGCCCGCTGCGGTTGATCGATTTCAACCGTTGCGGGGCCGCCGATGGTCCGATCAGCCTATGGCCGGTCATGCCCACATCACGCTCGGCAGCCACACTCATCGCATGTTGTTCTTGTCCGTCTTGCGTGTCACGGGCCTGGTGCTCTTGACGGCATCGGCGGCCATGGCCCAGCCCGCCCCACCCTCAGCCATCGCTGCACCGGCGGCGCCCGCCGCTGCGGCCGAGCCGGCGCGCTTTGACGTGCTGGAGTACGAGGTGCAGGGCAATACCGTGCTGGCTGCCCGCGCCGTGGAGGCCGTGTTGCTGCCCTTCATGGGTGAGCAGCGCACGCTGGCCGATGTGGACGCGGCCCGCGCCGCGCTGGAAAAAGCCTACCAGGACGCCGGCTACCTGACGGTGTTTGTCGATCTGCCCGAGCAGCGCGTGGCCGACGGCCTGGTGCGGCTGGCGGTGACCGAGGGCCGCATCGAGCAGGTGCGGGTGACCGGCTCGCGCTACTTCTCGCAGGGCTTCATCCGCCAGACGGCGGCGGTGCTGCAGGCCGGCGCGGTGCCCAACTTCAACACCCTGCAAACCCAGTTGGCCGACCTGAACCGCACGCCCGACCGCCAGGTGCAGCCCGTGCTACGGCCCGGCCGTGAGCCCGGCACGGTGGCGGTGGAGCTGAAGGTCAAAGACCAGTTGCCGCTGGCCGGCAGCCTGGAGCTGAACAACAAGCACAGCGCCCACACCAGCGCATGGCGGCTGGTCGGCAACCTGCGCTACGACAACCTGTTGCAGCGTGACCAGTCGCTGGCCCTGACCGCCACCACCGCCCCCGAGCAATCCACAGAGTCGCAGGTGCTGGTGGCCAACTGGACATCGCCACTGGCCGACCAGGCCAGTTGGGTGGGCACGCTGGTGGCCTCGAACAGCCGGGTGCAGCCGATCGGCGCCACCGTGCTGGGCCAGGGCTTTACGCTGGGCCTGCGCTGGGCGCGGCCTTTTTTTGGCCCGCAAAGTGTGCACACCGTCAGCTTGGGTGTGGAGTACCGCGACCTGAAGCAGCGCGTGGTCAACGGCAGCAGTGCTGTCTCGACCCCGCTGCGCTACCTGCCGCTGCAGGCCAGCCACAACGCGCTGTGGTCTGACGATGCCGGCGTCAGCACGTCGCTCGCCAGCAGCGTGGCGCTGGGCCTGCGCGGCCTGCTGGCCCGGCGCATCGATTGCCCGGGCACCACGGCCGACGGCCGGCAAGACCAGTTTGCCTGCAACCGCGACGGTGCCGACGGCGGCTTCGCCACGTTGCGCGGCGACCTGCGGCACAGCCGCCCGCTGGCCGGCGGGCAATTGAGCCTGCACACCGCCTGGCAGGTGGCGCTGCAGCCGCTGGTCAGTGGTGAGCAGTTCACGCTCGGCGGTGCCGACTCGGTGCGCGGCTACTACGAGGCCGAGGCGGCAGGCGATCTGGCGCTGCTCGGCGCGGTGGAATGGCGCACGGCCAACCTGGCTGGCGGCGCCGGCGCGGCATTGCCCGACGGCTGGGCCGGGCCGGGTGGCGCGCTCACCGAGCTGGCATTGACGCTGTTTGCCGAGGCCGCGCAAGCCCGCACGCTGGACCCATTGCCCGGCCAGGCCGGCCGCGTGACGCTGGCCGGCAGCGGCCTGGGCCTGCGGCTGCGCGGCGGGCCGATGCTCAGCGCCGATCTGGACCTGGCCTGGCCGTTGCGGGCCACGGCCAGTTCGCCGCGCCGCGAGCCACGTCTGCATGCGCGGCTGGGTGTGCAGTTTTGAGCGGGCCGCCAATGACCGAACCTGGCTGTCAAACAGCGACGCGCAAGCGGCCGCCGCCGGCCCGCCGTCTGGCCCTGCTGCCCACGCTCAGCCCGCTGATGATGGCGCTGACCGCGCTGTGGCCGCTGCAAGTGCTGGCCCAGCGCGCCCCGCTGCCGGCCATGCCGGCGCGCGACGCCGTGCCGCTGCCGCGCGCCACGCTGCCCGGCTGGCGGCTGCAGGGCACGACAAAAACCGATGCCCTGCCGCAGCCGCTGATCAACAGCCAGGGCGGGCGCGACCTGGTGATCGACCAGACCTCGGCGCGCGCCATCTACCAGTGGCAGAGCTTCAACATCGGCGCCGACAGCCAGGTGCGCTTCAATATGCCTGACGCCAACAGCAGTGCGCTGAACCGGGTGGACCGGGGCGCCGAGCCCAGCGCGATCTTCGGCCGGCTGTCGTCCAACGGCACGGTGTATCTGCTCAACGGCAATGGCATCCTGTTTGGTGCTGGCGCGCGTGTTGACGTGCGCGGCCTGATCGCCAGCACGCTGAACCTGAGCAACGACGACTACGTCAGCGGGCTGACGAACAGCATTTACGGCCAACAGGCCAGTTTTGCGCGCGACGCCGACGGCCTGGGCGCGCCGGCCGTCGGCACCGGTTTTGTCGCGGTCCAGGCCGGTGCACAGATCACCACGCCATCCGGTGGCCGGGTCTTCCTGTTCGCTGAAGACGTGCAAAACGCCGGCCGCATCAGCACCCCGGGCGGCCAGACGGTGCTGGCCGCCGGCGACAAGGTGTATTTGCAAGACCCGACCCGCGAGGTGCTGTATGCGTCCGAGGTCAACCCCGCCATTCCGGCGCTGCGCGGCCTGCTGGTGGAGGTGGGCGGTGCCGGCGCCGTGCTCAATACCGGCGACATCGGCAGCGCGCGCGGCAACACCACGCTGGTCGGCCTGGCCGTCAACCAGAGCGGGCGCCTCTCGGCCAACAGCAGCGTCAGTGAAAACGGCTCGGTGCTGCTGCTGGCGCGCAGCGGCACCGCCACCGGCTTCAACAGCACCGGCACGTTGGTCAAGCGTGCCAGCATCGGCGGCGCGCTGACCCTGGGCCCCGGCTCGACCATCACCCTGGCGCCCGAGCTGGCCAGCACCGGCGCCCAGCCCACCGCATCGGACAACGCCAGCTTCACCGCGCCGCGCGTCGAGCTGTCGGGCCAGACCATCGAGCTGCAGGCCGGCAGCCGCATCAGCGCGCCCGGCGCCACGGTGCGGGCCCGCGCCGGCCTGCCCAACTACGACCTTGATTCGTTGGCCAGCCGCACTGCCGGCAGCGTGGATGCCAGCGCCCGGCTCACGGTGGCCGACGGCGTGCTGATCGACGTGGCCGGCACGCGCGGTGAGGTGGTGTCGGTGGCGCGCCAGTTTGTCACCACCGAGGCGCTGGGCAGCAATGACCTGAAGGATGCGCCGTTGCAAAAAGGGGGCCCGATCTACCGCAGCAGGCTGACCTTCGACCTGCGCAGCGCGGTGCCGATCCTGGGCGACACCAGTAGCTACAAAAAGGCCATCGAGCAAACAGTGGTCGAGCGGCTGTCGGCCGGCGGCCAGGTGCTGCTGGAGTCCAGCGGCGCGGTGCTGACGCACCCGGGGTCGCGCATCGATGTCTCGGGCGGCCAGGTGCGCTACAGCGCCGCCGGGGTGGCGCCGTCGCTGCTGCTGGCCGACGACGGCAGCCGCTACAGCCTGAACAGCGCGCCGGCCGACCTGCATTACAGCCGGGTCGAGGGCGTGGACCCATTTTTTACCGCCCGCGACACCGACGGCGCGCGCCTGCCGCTGCAAGACCGCTGGGGCGCGCTGACCCGCTACAGCGCCGCGCTGGCCGGGCGCAGCGAGCCCGGTTACACCGAGGGCCGTGCCGGCGGGCAATTGCTGGTCAGCGCGGCGCAGGCGCTGCTGGACGGGCAATTGGCCGCCAGCACCGTGACCGGTGAGCGCCAGCGTGACGGCCGCGACGCCCTGGCCGGCGCGTCGGTGTTCCGGCTCGGCAACATCAACAACAGCGGCAGCTTTGGCAGCGCGACCTTTGCCGGCACCGGGGTGGAGACTGCACTGCGCCTGAGCGCCCGGCCGGCTGCACTGCCCGAGTCGTTCTGGGCCGCGCCGCTGGCCTCGATCAACGCGCCTGGCGATGCCGGCCTGCCCGCCGAGTCGCGCATCGCGGCCGCCACGTTGGCCGGCGCCGGCTTTGGCAGCATCACGCTGGCCAGCGAGGGCAGCCAGCGGCTGGACGCCGGCGCGGCACTGCTGCTGGCCGACCGCAGCAGCGTGACCCTGGCCTCTCGCGGCAGCGACGGCATCGTGCTGGGCGGCGACGTGCGCAGCGCCGGCGGCAGCCTGACGGTGCTGACCAGTGGCCGGGCGGCCAGCGCAGCGGGCAGGCTCGGCTCAGGGGCCGGCGACATCACGGTCGAGCCCGGCGTCACGCTTGATGTGGCCGGCCGTTTTGTCAACGCGCTGCGCGACGGCGCCGCGCCGGGCACCCCTTTGCCGGCCAGCGCCAGTGCCGCCACCAGCGGCGGCACGCTGGCGCTGCGCTCGGGCGCCGGCCTGGCGCTGGGCGCGGCCACGCTGCTCGATGTGTCGGGCGGCGTGCGGGTGGCGCCCAGCGGCGCGGTGGCCGGGGGCAATGCCGGCAGCCTGCTGCTCAGCAGCACGCCGCTGGCCGACGGCAAGGCGGTGATCGGCAGCCGGTTTTCTCTCGACGGCACGCTGCGCGGCATGGCGCTGGGCAGCGCGCGCGGCGGCAGCCTGGCGTTGCGAGCGGCCACCGTCAGCATCGCTGATGCGGCCGGGTCTGATGCGGCGACGGGCCAGCTCGGGCTGGCGCCGGGGTTCTTTTCGCAAGGTGGATTTGCCAGTTTCAATGTGGACGGCGTGGCCAGTCTGAGCGTTGCGCCCGGCACGCTGCTCAGCCCGCGCCTGATCGGCTGGCAGGCCGACGCCGGCCTGGCCGGCCAGACTAGCAGCAACCACCCCGGCGCCGGCCTGCGCATCGCGCCCGCCCTCGATGGCCAGCGCGCGCCGGTCAATCTGACGCTGCAATCCAGCGGCAACGCCAGCGTGGCCGCCAGCGGCGCGCTGGCGCTGGGCGCCGGCGCGGCCGTGGCGCTGGACCCGCTGGCGACATTGACCTTGAGCGGCGCGCGCCGCCTGCTGATCGACGGCAGCCTGGCCGCGCCCGGCGGCAGCATCACGCTCGACAAAACCGGCTTCAACTCCGAGGCCGTGCCCGATGCCTACGGCGTGTTGCGCCTGGGCGCGGCCAGCCGTATCGACGTCTCGGGCCTGCGCGTGCTGCTGCCCGGCAGCGACGGCCTGCAACGCGGCCAGGTGCTGGCCGGTGGCAGCGTCAACCTGCGCAGCCCGGTACTGCTGTGGGCCGACGGCGCCACCATCAGCGCCAACGGCGCGCTGGGCCAATTGCACGGCAGCGCCAGCACATTGCTGGCCGGTGGCCTGCAAACCGTGGCCAGCAACGCCGGCACGCTGGACATCACGCTGAAGACCGAAATCCTGGCGGGCGGGGCGGTGCTGCCGGGCGGCGGCTTGCTGCAAGGCCGGTTTGAGGCCCGGGCCGCAGCGCTCGGCAGCGCCGGTGGCCAGCTCAATATCACTCTGGCCGGCGACGGCCTGGCGCTGGGCAGCCCGCCGCGCACGCTGACCCTGCGCAACGGCGCAGGCGCTGCACCGCTGCCGGCCGCGCTGCCAGCGGACGGCGACAGCGCCGCGCTGGCCGCGCTGCGCGGCCTGGCCAGCGTGGACGCCACGATGGTGCAGGGCTCGGGCGCGATGGGCTTGCTGCTGCGCAGCAGCGAGCGGCTGCAGATCGACGGCGCGGTGGCGCTAAATCTGGCGCGCCGGCTGGTGCTGGACGCACCGGTGCTGGCGGCCAGCCCCGGCAGCACGCTGGCGCTGCGCGCCGCGTCGGTGAGCTTGGGCAACAGCGCCGCCTTCACCGCCCAGCAAAGCCCGCCCGATGCGGCCGCCGGCAATGCCGCGCTGCGGGTGGACGCCGGCACGATCGACCTGATTGGCAACAGCAGTTGGACGGGGTTTGGCCAGTTGTCGCTGAACAGCCTGGGCGATCTGCGCGCCAGCGGCGTGGCGGTGGGCAATGGCGCGCTGTCCGGCAGCCTGCGCACGGCCGCCGATTTGCAACTCAACGCCGCGCAGGTGCTGCCCAGCACCGACAGCCGCTTCACCGTCGATGTCGGCAGCGCCGGGCTGGTCATCGGCCGCAGTGATGCCAACCCGGCGGCGCTGCCCGCCACGCCGCTGTCGGCCGGCGGCAGCCTGACGCTCAAAGCCGGGACGATCAGCCAGGCCGGCGTGCTGCGCGCACCGCAGGGCCGGTTGGCGTTGCAGGCCAGCGAGCGCCTGACGCTGGCCGGCGGCAGCGAGACCTCGGTCTCGGCCGACGGCACGGCGCTGCTCTATGGCAGCACCACCGGCGGCGGCGCCAGTTGGCTGCTGCAAGGCGTGACTGACGCCCGCGCCGCCCCACCCGACAAACGCATCGACCTGCTGGCGCCGGCCATCACCGTGGCCGCAGCCAGCGCGGCCAGCCCATCCAGCCCGGCCGCGCCCGCTGCGCGGGTCTCGCTGCAGGGCGGCGGTGAGCTGCTGGCGTTTGAATTTGTGCCCGGCCCGGGCGGCTCACAAGACATTTTTGCCGGCGCAGCGGGCGGCGCGTTTGCGGTGCTGGCCACGCAGCGCGGCGTGGCACCGCTGGACGCGGCCATCGCCGCCGAGGTAGATGCCGCCGGCAACCGGGCCAGCGTGCCGTTTGGCCAGCAAATCACCTTTGGCAGCGGCGGCCCGCTGCCGGCCGGCAGCTACGCCGTGCTGCCGGCGCGCTATGCCTTGCTGCCGGGCGGCTATCTGGTCAAGCCGCTGGCCGGCAACCGCAGCGTGGGCCTGGGCAGCGCCCTGGCGCAGGCCAACGGCGCCACGGTGGTGGGCGCACTGCTGGGCACGGCCGACACGGCGCTGCGCGCCAGCCAGGCCAGCGCCTTTGTCGTCACGCCGTCGGCCGTGGCGCGCCGGTCGTCCGAGCTCATCAGCAGCTCGGCTGATCGCTTTTACAGCGCGGCTGCAGCGGCGCTGGACCAGGCCGCGCCGCCGCTGCCGGGCGATGCCGGCGCGTTGAACCTGTCGGCGCAGCGGCTGGCGCTGGACGGCACGCTGGTCTTCGACCATGCCGCCGGCACCCAGGGCGGCGTGCTGGGCATCGCGGCCCGGCGCATCCAGATCAGCGAGACCCCGGGCAGCGCGGCCGACACGCTGACGCTGACACCGCAGCAACTCAACCGCAGCGGCGCGGCCAGCGTGTTGATCGGCGGCGTGCGGGCTGATCCGTCGGCCCTGAGCGGCGGCAGCGGTGCTGGCGCCAGCAGCATCCCCGGCAGCGGCACTGCGCGCGCCGTCACGGTGCAGGCCGACAGCGTGACGCTGGACAACCCGACCACCGCGTTGACCTTGGGCGATCTGACCCTGGCGGCCACCGGCCAGGTGACGGTGGCAGGCGGTGCCCGCATCGAGGCCAGCGGCGACGGCAGCCGCCAGACCTGGCTGCTGACGGGCGACGGCGCGTCGCTGCGGGTGAACCAGGGCAGCGGCAGCGTGCAGCGCAACCAGGTGCTGGGCCAGGGCGGCGCGCTGCGGGTTGGGTTGGACGCCGGGCTGGCGCTGGGCGGTGCGGGTGCGGGTGCGGGTGC
>JANLOP010000306.1:0-22367 GCA_031366635.1 Betaproteobacteria bacterium
GCCAGGTTCGACCGCCCCACGGTGATCGACAACCCCTGGCTGCCGATGAAGCCCGGCATGCGCTATGTCTACGAGGGCACGACGGTGGACGAGGGCAAGGTGGTGCCGCACCGCATCGAGATTCACATCACCGACCTGACCAAGGTGATCGACGGCGTGCGGGTGCTGATTTCGTACGACCTGGATTTCAGCAGCGGCAAGCTGGCCGAGGCTGAACTGGCGTTTTTTGCGCAGGACAACGACGGCAATGTCTGGCATCTGGGCCAGTACCCGGAGGAGTACGACAACGGCAAGTGGACCAAGTCACCGGCCTGGATCCACGGCTTCGAGGGTGCCCGGGCCGGCATCATGATGAAGGCCAAACCGGCGCTCGGCACGCCCAGCTACTCCCAAGGCTGGGGGCCGGCCGTCGATTGGACCGACCGCGGCCAGACCCACCAGATGGGCCAGGCCACGCAGGTCAAGGCCGGCAGCTACACCGATGTGCTGGTGATCAAGGAGACGGCCACGTCCGAGGTGGGCGCCGAGCACTTCAAGTACTACGCCAAGGGCGTGGGCAATGTGCGGGTGGGCTGGAGCGGTGCCGACAAGACCAAAGAAACGCTGGAGCTGGTGCGGGTGGAGACGATGTCGGCCAAGATGATGGACGACATCCGCGCCCGGGCCTTGAAGCTGGAGAAAAGTGCCTACCAGCGCAGCAAATCGGTGTACGGCCCCACCGCACCGGCTGAGCGGGCGAAGTAGCCGGGCGCAAGCCGGCCGGTTTGCGCGTGACCATCCTGCGCGCTGCGCCGCGCTCGGCGTGTCGCGCATCGCCCGGCCTGACCCTTCACCGCTGGCCCGGTCAGACCTGGCGCTGGTGCGCGAGCGCAATCTGCGGCTGCACGACCATGCCGCGCCGGTGATGGAGATGCTGTACGAGCAGATCATCAATACCCAGAACATGGTGGTGCTGTGCGATGCCACTGGCACCATCATCCACTCGATTGGCGACGATGATTTTCTGGCCAAGGCGTGCAAAGTGGCGCTGCAGCCGGGCGTCAACTGGTCAGAACACACCAAGGGCACCAACGCCATCGGCACCGCGCTGATCGAAGAGCCGCCCACCCGCGTGCATGCCGATGAGCACTACATGCATGCCAACCACTTTCTCACCTGCTCGGCCGCGCCCATCCTCGACCCGCGCGGCAACATCCTGGGCCTGCTGGACGTCACCGGCGACCGCAGCAGCTTTCACCCGCACACGATGGCGCTGGTGAAGATGTCGGCGCGCATGATTGAGAACCACTGGCTCACCGACGATTACCGCCACGTGATGCGGCTGCACTTTCACAGCCGGGTGGAGTTCATCGGCACGTTGATGGAGGGCATCCTGGCGGTCTCGGCCGACGGCAGGATCGTCGGCGCCAACCGGGGCGCACTCGAGCACCTCGGCCTGAGCGGCGCGGCGCTGCGCATGAACAGCCTGGCCTCACTGTTTGGCACCACCGTGGGCGCGCTGGTGGATCGCTTTCGCTCGCCGCTGTCCACCCCGCTGCTGGTGCATCTGGCCGGCGGCCGGCAGTTCCACCTGCATGCGCGCTTCAACTGGCCGGTCTGGACCAGCCTGGCCGAGGCGGTGTCGGGCGCCAGCGCACCCGAACCGGCCGCGCCGCGCAGCGCAGCGCTGGCAGCGGGCAACGGCCTGCGTGCGCCGCCGGCTGTCGGTGCGGGTGCGGGTGCGGGTGCGGGTGCAGGTGCAGGTGCAGGTGCAGGTGCAGGTGCAGGTGCAGGTGCAGGTGCAGGTGCGGCTGCGGACCTGGCTGCGGATTCGACCGCCCACGCCGGCCGCGCTGGCGGCCACCTGGCCCAAATCGCCACCGGCGACGCCCAGGTCGCCAGCGTGATCGACAAGCTGCAACGGCTTATCGACCGCGACATCCCGCTGTTGATGCTGGGCGAGACCGGCACCGGCAAGGCGCTGCTGGCGCGCGCCTGCCACCTCGACTCGCGGCGCGCCGGGCAGGCGTTTGTGGTGGTCAACTGCGCGGCGATCCCCGACACGCTGATCGACGCCGAGCTGTTTGGCAGCGCCGACGGCGGCGCCAACGGCAGCCGGCGCCCCGGCGCGCCGGGCAAGATCGTGCAGGCCAGCGGCGGCACCTTGTTTCTCGACGAAATCGGTGATCTGCCGCTGGCCCAGCAGGCCCGGCTGCTGCGCGTGCTGCAAGAGCGGCAAGTCATGCCGCTGGGCAGCAACCACAGCGTGGCGGTGGACGTGGCCATCGTCTGTGCCAGCCAGCACAACCTGCGCGAGATGATCGACCGCAAGGCTTTCCGCGAAGACCTTTTTTGCCGCCTGAACGGCCTGGCCGTGCGGCTGCCACCGCTGCGCGAGCGCAGCGACCTGCCCGCGCTGGTGCGCCTCATCCTCGACCCACTGGCCGGGCCCGGGCCGCACGCCCGCCCGCTGACGCCCGATGCCGAAGTGCTGAAGTTGTTTGCGCAATGCGCCTGGCCGGGCAATGTGCGCCAGCTCTTCAACGTGTTGCGCACGGCGGCGGCGCTGGCCGGGCACGGGCCGCTGATCACCCGGGCGCATTTGCCGGATGATTTTCTCGACGCACCCGGGCCGGGCCCGTCGGCGCCGCCGCCGACATCGGCCAGCCCGGCCGGGCTGGCCCAGCCGCCAGGCGGGCAGCGCTCACTCGAAGCGATGGAGATCGAGGCCATCCAGCACGCGGTGGACGCGGCCGCCGGCAATATCTCCGAAGCGTCCAAGCGGCTGGGCATCAGCCGCAACACGATCTACCGCAAGCTGCGCTGGAATGCGCCAAGGTAGGCAGGGCCTGTGGGCGCCGGCGGCATGCCCAGCGTGGCAGCGCGCGGCGGCAAGTCCTGTCAATCCACGGGTTTTCCCTGCGTCAACCTGACACGGGCGTGACCGCACCGGCCGATCACACGCATCGGCTGGTCCGTCGTCGCTGCCGCCATGCCCGGCGCCGCCAGCCGCGCGCTGCTGGCGGCGCCGGCGGGCCGGCAGCGGCTGCACAGCCCCGGGCATTCCGCAGGTGTGCGGCGGCTGCCGCAACGGCTACAACCCTGGTTGCATGAACGCCACCCCACCCCCACCCCGGCTGCAAGTCGACTCCCTGACCAAACGTTACGGTGACCGCGCGGCGCTCGACGGCCTGTCGCTGCGCCTGCAGGCCGGCACGCTGGCGGTGTTGCTGGGCCCCAACGGCGCCGGCAAATCCACCTTGTTCCAGGTGCTGACGGGGCTGTTTGCTGCCGACGGCGGCGATGTGCGGGTGGACGGCCACTCGCTGCGCAGCGACGCGGTGGCTGCGCTGCGCCAGATCGGCGTGGTGTTCCAGCAAATGTCGCTCGATCTCGATTTGAGCGTGCAACGCAATCTGCGCTTCCATGCCGACCTGCACGGACTGCCGCGCGCCGTGGCGCAACAACGCATTGACGAGGGCTGTGCTGGCGCCGGGCTGACGGCCGATCTGCAGCGCCCGGTGCGAGAGCTGTCGGGCGGCAATCGGCGCAAGGTGGAGCTGGTGCGGGCGCTGCTGCACCGGCCCGGCCTGCTGCTGCTGGACGAGCCCACCGTCGGGCTCGACCCCAAATCGCGGCGCGATCTGCGCGTCACGGTGCAAGCCGACGTGCGCGCCCGCGCCAGCAGCGTGCTGTGGGCCACCCACCTGGTGGAAGAGGCCGAGACCGCCGACCGGGTGCTGGTGCTGCACAAAGGCAAACTGCTGGCCGACGGCACACCGGCCGAGGTGGCGCTGGCGCTGGGCGGCGGCCCGCTGGAAGCCGCTTTCCTGCGCGCCACCGGCTGATCGGCCGCCGGCCGCGCCAGCACCCATCCCGTCACACAGCCCCGTCACACCGCTCCGTCACACAGTCGCGTCACACAGCTTTGTCCCACCGCCGCGTCACGCCCGCCGTCATACCCCCCCGCCCGACCCCCGGAGACTTGCCGATGCCCAACCCCCGCTCACGCCCGCTGCCGCTGGCCTGGCTGGCCACCTTGCTGCTGGCCGCGCTGGCGCTGGCCCACCCCCAAGCCCAGGCCCAGGGCGTGGCCTTCGTGTCGAGCGAAAAAGACAACGCGCTGACCGTGATCGACCTGAAGACACTCACCGTCAGCGCCACCCTGCCCACCTGCAAACGGCCGCGCCATTTGCAGCGCACGCCCGACGGCAAGCAGTTGCTGGTGGCCTGCGGGGATTCGCACCAGGCCGACATCATCGACCTGGCGACCCGCCAATCGGTGGGCAAGCTGGCGCTGGGCGACGACCCGGAGGCGTTTGATTTGTCGCCCGACGGCAAAACCCTGTATGCGTCGAATGAGGACGAAGGCGCGCTCAGCTTTATCGACCTGGCCAGCGGCAAAGTGACCAAGACCGTGCCGGTGGGCAAAGAGCCCGAGGGCGTGAAGGTCTCGCACGACGGCAAGACGGTGTGGGTCACATCCGAGGCCGCCAGCCTGGTGCATGTGATCGCCACCGCCAGCGGCGAGGTGCTGAAAAACGTCAAGGTGGGCAAGCGGCCGCGGCGCTTTGCGCTCACGCCCGACGGCCAGCAACTGTGGGTCACCAATGAGCTGGGCGCGTCGGTCACCATCCTGTCCACCACCGACTACCAGACCCTGGCCACCTTGACGTTTGAGTTGAAGGGCGCGCGCGCCGCCGACATCACGCCCGTGGGCATCACCATGACACGCGACGGCAAGCGCGCCTTTGTGGCGCTGGGCCGGGCCAACCATGTGGCGTTTGTCGATGTCGCCAGCCGCAAGGTGACGGACCTGGTGCTGGTGGGCAAGCGGGCCTGGAATGTGGCGCTGGACAAAGCCGAGGGCCGGCTGCTGGTGGTCAACGGCCTGAGCGACGATGTCACCGTGGTCGATGTGGCCACCGCCAAGGCGATCAAGAGCATCGCCGTCGGCCGGGTGCCGTACATGGCGCTGGTGGTGGAATGAGCGCAGCGCACGGCGCTCTCGGGTTGGTGCGGCAGCCCGGCTGGCGGCTTGCCCGCGCCGCCAGCCCGGCGGCTTGGCTGGCGGCCGGGCTGGCGGCCTGGCTGGCCGCGCTGCCGTGCAGCAGTGCGGCGCTGGCGGCCAGCTTCAAAGCCACCTTGATGCTGCGCGACGACGACCCCCGGCTGGAGCGCAGCCGCACCGACCGGCCTGCCCTGGGCCAGCCCGGCGGCACGGTGGCCGCCGCGCTGGCGCTGGCGCTGCAAGACAGCAAACTGGAGCTGGACGCGGCCGGCGCCACGCTGGCCATCGACACCGTGCGCGTGGCCTCGGCCGCCGCTGCCAAAGACGCCGCCGGCAAGGCTGAATCGGGCGGCGCGGTGGCGCTGCTGGCCGATCTGCCGGCCGACTGGTTGCTGGCCGCCGTCGAAGGCAGCAAGCTGCCGCTGCTCAACCTCGGTGAGCCGGCCGACCGGCTGCGTGAGCAGGATTGCCGGCCCCGGCTGTGGCATCTGCTGCCGAGTGATCGCATGCGCGCTGACGCGCTGGCGCAAACCCTGGCCGCCCGGCGCTGGGCCCAGGTGCTGCTGCTGGTGGGCCCGCTGCCGGCTGACCAGGCGCGCGCCGCCAGCGCCCGGGCGGCGATCAAGCGCTACGGCCTGAAGCTGGTGGCCGAGAAACCCTTCAAACTTTCGGCCGACCCGCGTGAGCGCGACCTGGCCAACCCGCTGCTGCTCACCGGCACGGCGGCGGCGGGCAGTTACGACGCGGTCTGGGTGGTCGATGCCGACGGTGAATTTGCCCGCACCCTGCCCTACCGCACCGCACTGCCGCGCCCGGTGGTGGGCGACGCCGGGCTGGTGGCGCTGGCTTGGGCCGCCAGCTTTGACCGCTTTGGCGCACCGCAAATCTCACGCCGCTTTGCCAAGGCCGCCGGCCGGCCGATGACCGGGCAAGACTGGGCCGCCTGGCTGGCCGGCAAGGCGCTGGTGGGCGCTGCGGTGGCGGCGCCCAAAGGCCCGGCGCTGGCCTTTCAAAAAGCGCTGGCCGAGGGTGAGCTGGACGGCTCGAAAGGCGTGGCCATGACGTTCCGGCCCTGGGACGGCCAATTGCGCCAGCCCGTGCTGCTGGGCGACGGCGTCAGCGTGGTGGCGATGGCGCCGGTGGACGGCATCCTGCACCCCAAAAACGCGCTCGACACGTTGGGCGCGGATGCGCCTGAAAAGCTGTGCAAGGCCAGACCATGATCGATCCAACCTCGTCAGACCGGAAGCGGGCCGAGCGCCGGGCCGCTCCCAAGCCGGCCCGCGTCCCCACGGGGGACCGGCCGACGTACCCGTCGGACGAGGGGCACCCATGACGCACGCCCTGCAAGCGATGCGCGCCATCGTCATGCGCGAGCTGATGAAGTTCTTGCGCCAGTACGGCCGTCTCGTCTCGGCGCTGGTGCGCCCGCTGCTGTGGCTGGCGGTGTTTGCCGCCGGCTTCCGCAATGTCTTCGGCGTGGCCATCGCGCCGCCATACGACACCTACATCCCGTACGACGTCTACATCGCGCCCGGTCTGGTGGGCATGGTGCTGCTGTTCAACGGCATGCAGTCCAGCCTGGCGATGGTCTACGATCGGGAAATGGGCCTGATGCGCCTGCTGCTCACCGCGCCGCTGCCGCGCTGGTGGATCTTGTTCAGCAAGCTCACCGCCACCGCCGTGCTGTCGCTGGCCCAGGCCGCTGCGTTTGTGCTGGTGGCCATCGCGCTGGGCACCGACCTGCCGGTCTGGGGCCCGCAAACCCCCGGCCTGCTGGCCGCAGCGGTGGCCTCAGCGCTGATGCTGGGCTCGGTGGGGCTGCTGCTGTCGGTGCACATCAAGCAACTGGAGAACTTTGCCGGCACGATGAACTTCGTCATCTTCCCGATGTATTTCATGTCCACCGCGCTCTACCCGCTGTGGAAGCTGGAGGAGTCGGGCGCCGGCTGGGTCTACCAGATCGCCCGCTTCAACCCGTTCACCCACGCCGTGGAGTGGCTGCGCTTTGCGCTGTACGGCAAAGACCCGGGCCTGTCCCCGCTGATCGTGTTGGCCACGCTGGCCCTGTGTTTTGCGCTGGCGGCCTGGGGCTACGATCCGCAACGCGGCTTTGGCGCGCTGGCCAAGCGCGGTGGGCCGGCATGACCTGGAGTTTGACTGCATGAGCACGACCCCCCGCCCCGCCGCGCCCGCCCGCCCCACACCAGCCAGCCGGCCGACGCGCCGGCAATGGCTGCAATCGGCGCCGGCGCTGGCCTGCTGCCTGGCGCTGGGCCCGGCCTGGGGCGCCGTGCTGGCGCAAGCGCCGCCGCGCTTTCCCACCCGGCCGATCAACCTGTGGCTGCCGTGGCCGGCGGGCGGCGCCACCGATTTGACCTTCCGCATCCTGGCCGAGGCCGCTGCCCGCCAACTGGGCCAAAAAATCCTGGTGCAGAACCGGGGCGGTGCTGGCGGCACGCTGGCCATGCCGATCCTGCAGCAGGCCGCGCCCGACGGCTACACGCTGGCGCAGATGCCGCAAACCGTGCTGCGCGCGCCGTGGACACGCAAGGTGCTGTGGGACCCGATCCGCGACACTACGCCGATCATCCAGTTGTCGGGCGTCACCTTCGGCATCGTGGTGCCGGCGACCAGCGCGTTGCGCAGCCTGGACGATCTGTTCGCCTATGCCAAAGGCCATCCTGACCGGCTGACCATCGCCACCAACGGCGCCGGCACCACGCCGCATGTGGTGATCGATGAGCTGTTTGGCAAACGCGGCTTGAGCTACATCCATGTGCCGTACAAGGGCACGGCCGAGCAGATGATCGCGGTCTCCAGCGGCCAGGTGATGGTGGGCGTGAACAGCAACGGCTTTGCGCCGTTTGTCGATTCAGGCCGGCTGCGGCTGATCGTCACTTTTGGTGAGCACCGCACCAAGCGCTGGCCCACCGTGCCCACGCTCAAAGAGCTGGGCCAGGATGTGGTGGCCACGTCGCCCTACGGCATTGCCGGGCCGGCCGGCATGGCGCCAGCGGTGGTGCGCATCCTGCACGACGCCTTCCGCCACGCAATGAACGACACCGACCACCTGGCCGAGTTGGCGCTGTACGACCAGGAGATCGCCTACCTGGGGCCCGAGGACTACGGCCGTGCGCTGCGCGCCGGTTACGAGCATGAGCGCCGAGTGGTTGAGCGGCTGGGGCTGGCCGGTGTGGCCGAGTAGTGACGTAGCGCGCCGGGCTGAAACCCTCAGGGTTTGGTGCCCGGCCTGGCCGGCGGCTGCGGCACGGAGTGGTCGTTGGCCTGGCCCGGCATCGGCATCGAGCGTGACTCGTCGGCCTTGCTCAAGCTGCTGTTGCTGCGCGCCCGCGCCGGTGCGGCCGCCTGGATGGCTGCCGGGGGCGCGGCCAACACCGCCGCCGCCGATGGCACCGAGCTGTCGGTGGACGGCGCCATCGGCCGGCTCAGGTCAGGCCGGCCGGCGTCCACCCGGGGCACCGGCGGGCTGGCTGGCGACGGCGGACCGGACGGGCTGGGCTTGCAGGCCACCAGGCACAGCGTGACGAGGGTCAAGCACATCGCTTTGGTCATGCGGGTCTCCTTCAAATCGGCCGCGCCGATCACTTTGGTCGGGGCGCTTTGAGGCGCTTGTCGGGCTGGCTCAGCCGCCCGGCGCGCAACTCGGCCACCGCGCCCAGCACCGCGCGTGCGACGTTTTGCACCTCTTGCTGCACGGCCAGGTCTTTGTCCAGCACATCATGGCTGTTGTAGTAGGGCTCGAAGTAGCCGATGTAACGATCCAGTTTGGCCAGACTGCCGGCGTCGATCAGGCCCATCCAGTCGAGCCAGTCACACAGGTTGCGGCGGTGTGCCTCCACGCCCGCCACGTCACCGTGCACCACCACGCCGTAGACCCGACCGGCGACATGCTTCGGGTAGTCCCAGCCCGCCTGCTCGATGCTTTTGGCCTCGGCCACTTTTTTGCCGTGGGTGCTGGTCGGGTCGGGGTTGCCGCCGTCGGCGCACACCAGCCGGTCGATCATCAGCTTGAGCGGGCTGGGTGACTGGTACCAGTACGTCGGCGCCAGGATGATCACCGCGTGCGCGGCCACCCAGCGCTCGTAAATCTCGGCCATCCAGTCCTCGGCCTGGCCCAGCGCGTGGTTGGGGTAGCAACTGCAGGGCCAGTGGCACAGCGGCATGGCGCTGGACACACAGCCTTTGCAGGGGTGGATGTTGCGGCCGTACTCCGACGTCACCCGGCTCAAATCCAGCACATCGGCCTCGACGCCAGCGCGCTGTACCGCCTGCCGGGCCAATTCAGTGAGGCGCCAGGTTTTGGAGATTTCGCCCGGGCAAGTGCCGTCGTTGCGCGCGCTGCCGCAGACCAGCAGCACGCGCGACGGGGTTTGCGCATCGTGCCAGCGCTTTTGCGCCAGCCGCAGCCGCTGGCGGGTGTCCAGCCACTCGGTCGAAATCGCGTAGGTCGGGTCGGCAAAGCCCCGGCCGGCGGCCCGCGTCAGAGGCGCCTTGCGGCCTTCTTGCAGCGCCGCCCAGGCAATCTCCTCAAGCCGGGCGATGGCTTCTTGCTCGGGCTTGAAGGCCGGATCGTAGAACCGGCGTTGGAACCGGTCATGAAACTCGCTGCGCGACAGCGGCGCGGGCGCTTGGCCCAGGCGGATTCTGCTCACTCACATCTCCGGCGGTTGGCGGGCAAGACTTGAAAGCACGAGTGTGACCAGGCCGACGCCGAAGCCCGTAGGACAGCGGCGCAATCGGCCGGCCGCAGCGTCCTACCCCTTTCCATCCCAAGACCGCCTGAGGCGAACCCCATGCCCGCCCTCTCCCACCCTTCCCCCGCCGCACCGCCACCGGACGGGTTGCGCAATCGTCCTACAGCGAAATCACATCGCGTCCGAATGGCGCTGCGCCAACGCCCGCCGATCATCCGGGCCACCAAAAAACCGGAGAACCCAGCATGGCCCTGACCCCGACCGCCACTTTCAACGACCCTGCACGCTCCCGCGCCACCGCGCCGGCGCTGCTGGCCGATCCCTCTGCCCAGAGCCATGCGGTGTCGTGGAGCGCGGTGCTGGCAGGCGCCGCTGCGGCGGCGGCGTTGTCGCTGATCCTGCTGATCCTCGGCGTCGGCTTGGGCCTGTCGTCGGTCTCGCCCTGGGCGGCGGCGGGCATCAGCGCCGCCACCTTCGGCGTGTCCACCATTGTCTGGCTGGCCTTTACGCAGGTGCTGGCGGCGGGTGCCGGTGGCTACCTGGCCGGCCGCTTGCGCACCCGCTGGCCCGGTGTGCATGTGGACGAGGTGTATTTCCGTGACACCGCGCACGGCTTTCTGGCCTGGACGGTGGCCACGCTGGTCACAGCCGCGCTGTTGACGTCGGCGATTGCGTCGATCATCGGCGGCGGCGTGCAGGCCGGCGCGGCGGTGGCCGGCGGCGCGGGCGGGGTCGGCGCTGCGGCGATGGCCGGCCCGCGCACCGGCCCCGCCGACGACACCGGTGGTGGCCCGCTGCGCTACGCGGTGGACGGCATGCTGCGTGCCGCACCGGCGGGCGCCGCAGGCGCGCCGGGCACCGACAGCGCGGCCCCGGAGTTGCTGCGCATCTTCAAGAACTTGCCGCGCGGCGCGGCACTGCCGGTCGACGACCTGCGCTACGTCGGCCAAGTCGTCGCCCAGCGCACTGGGCTGTCGCAGCAAGACGCTGAAAAGCGGGTGGCCGATGGCTACAGCCGGCTGCAAACCCAGCTTCGCGACGCCGAAGCCAGCGCCCGCGATGCGGCTGACAAGGCCCGCAAAGCCTCGGCTTATGCCGCCCTGTGGCTGTTCGTCGCGCTGCTGGCCGGTGCCTTTGTCGCCAGCCTGGCCGCCACCTTTGGCGGCCGGCGCCGCGACGCTTGATTGCCATCCGCACCGCCACCGCCACCCCCATCAATCGTCACTGACCGGAGCCCCACCATGCGATCCCTGCTGCTGCTGTTTCTCGGCATCCCGATCCCGATCATCATCCTGATTGCGCTGTTCGTGCACTGAACCCCGCCCTGCCCGCCGCTGTTCAACCGGAGACAAACCGATGGCCACTGCCTCGAAAAAAGCCCCACCCGCCAAAGCCCGGCCCGGCGCCAAAGCGCCCGATGCCGTGGCCCTGCTGCGCGCCGACCACCAGCGTGTGGGCGCGCTGTTTGCCGAGTACAAAGGCAGCCGCTCGGCGGCCCGAAAAAAGCAGATCGTCAGCCAGATTTGCACCGAGTTGAGCGTGCACGCCCAGGTCGAGGAAGAAATCTTCTACCCCGCTGTCAAGCGGGCCCTTAAAGACAAGGTGCTGGTGCCCGAGGCCACGGTGGAGCACGCCACGCTGAAGACCTTGATCGCCCAGGTGGAAGGCCAGACGCCCGACGGTGAGATGTTCGATGCCAAGATCAAGGTGCTGGCGGAATACGTCAAACACCATGTCAAAGAGGAGCAGGGCGAGATGTTCCCGAAGGCCAAGGCCAGCCGGCTCGACCTGCTGGCATTGGGCCAGCAGATTGCCGAGCGCAAGGCCGAGTTGCTGGCCCCAAGCGCCTGATTTTTTTGACACAGTGCGGGCACCGCATCACCCCTGAAAGCCCGTCCCGCCATGACCCGACCCCTTGCCGCGTATGTCGCCACCTTGCTCACGATGCTGCTGCTGGACGGGTTGTGGCTGGGCCTGATTGCCCGCCCGCTGTACCAGCAGGGCATTGGCCACTTGATGGCCGAGCAGCCCAATCTGTTCGCCGCTGGCACGTTCTACCTGCTGTACCCGGTCGGCCTGATGGTGTTTGCACTGTTGCCCAACGCCGCTGACCCGGCCTGGCGCGCCACGCTGCTGGCCGCCGCGCTGTTCGGCTTTTTTGCCTACGCCACTTACGACCTGAGCAACCTGGCCACGCTGCGCCAGTGGCCGCTGGGCCTGTCGCTGATCGACATCGTCTGGGGCACGCTGGCCAGCACGGCGGCCGCCGCCGCCGGCAAAGCGGTGTGGCAGCACTTCGGTCCGGGATGATCTAAATACCTGCCCAAAAACATCCCCTTACCATCCAGTAGGATGGTGATAGGATGTCGGCATGTCATCATCCCAGCCCACCGGCCTGGCCCGGGCCAAGCCGGCCGAATCTGAAAAGCTCACCATCAACCTCGGTTTTGTCGATCTCGGGCAAATCGATCTGTTGGTGGCCGAGGGCTTTTACGGCAACCGCAGTGACTTCATCCGCACGGCCATCCGCAACCAGATCGGCAGCCATGCTGACGCGGTCAGGCAGGTGGTGGCGCGCAAGATGCTGGTGCTGGGCCTGCAGCACCTGAGTGCCAGTGATCTGCGCGCCGCGCAAGCGGCCCAGCAGATGCTGCAAATCCGCGTGCTGGGGCTGGTGACGATTGCCCACGATGTGACGCCCGAACTGGCGCTGGCCACCATCCAGTCGCTCGATGTGCTGGGCGCGTTGCAGGCCAGCCCCGAAGTCAAGGCCGCGCTGGCATCGCGCCTGCGCTGACCGCCCTATTTCTTGAACCCTGTCCACAAGGATTGCATGAACCCGACCCTGCAGAACCTGCTTCAAAAGGCCACCCGGCTGACCCAAGTCGGCCGCCTGGCCGAAGCCACCGAGGCCATCCAGCGTGCATTGCACGGCGCCGCCGGCCCCGGTGCGGCGCCGACCGCAGCGCCCGCAGCCACGCTGCCAGCCCAAAACCTCACCGGCCTGGCCGGCTTGTTGCGGCGGTTTGCTGCCCGCCCCGCCGCCGCGCCTGCCACGCCCGCAGCGCCCGCAACGCCCGCAGCAGCGGCCAATGTGCTGGACGGTTGTGTGTTTGAACTCACGCCCGGCAGCGGCCCGGCGGTTGACACCGGCCTGGTCGACCGGCCGCAACCGGTGGCAACGCCTGATCCCTTCGCTGCACCTGCCGCCCCACCCGTCGCCGCAGCCCAGGCCGCGCCCCGGGCCACCGCCAGCGCCAACCCGGCCGACGGCGACACCTTCGCCAGCGGCAGCCACAGCCACGCCGGGTTGACCCGGGCTTACAAGCTGTACACCCCGCCGGGGGCGGCAGGGCGCGCGCTGCCGCTGGTGGTGATGCTGCACGGCTGCACCCAGAACCCGGACGACTTTGCCGTCGGCACCGGCATGAACAGCCTGGCCGCCGAGCAGGGCTTTTGTGTGCTGTACCCGGCGCAGTCGGCCGATGGCAATGCCCAGCGCTGCTGGAACTGGTTCAAGCACAACCACCAGCGGCGCGGCAGCGGTGAGGCGGCGCTGATCGCGTCGATGACGCAGGCGGTGCTGGCCGCACAAGGCATGGACGCGCGCCGCGTCTTCATCGCCGGGCTGTCGGCGGGTGGCGCGATGGCCGCACTGGTGGCCGCCGCCTACCCCGAGCTGTACGCCGCTGTCGGCGTTCACTCCGGCCTGGCGCCGGGCGCCGCCAGCAACCTGCCCGAGGCGCTGGCGGCGATGCGCGGCGGTGCAAGCGGTTCAGCGGGTTCAGGCATTGCCGGCCTGGACCGCCTGCCGGGGCTGGGCGGCTTGTCCAGCCTGCCGGGCTTGTCCGGCTTGTCTGGCCTGCCGGGCCTCAGTGCTGCCAGCGCGCCAACACCACCGCACGCCCCGGTGCAGCGTGACATCCCCCATCCAGCCAGCCATGCCGCCAGCCGCGCCACCAGCGCCACCAGCGCCACCAGCGCCACAAGCGCCACCAGCGCCGTGCCGACGATTGCCTTCCACGGTGACCAGGACACCACCGTGCACCCGCGCAACGGCCAGCAGGTGATTGACGCCGCGCTGGCCGGCGCTGCAGCGGGTGCGGCCCCGGCCGCGCTGTCTGAGCCCGGCACCAGCACCGGCGGGCGGCGCCACACCCGCACCGTGCACCACAACGCCCAGGGCCAGCCGCTGGCCGAGCACTGGCTGGTGCACGGCGCCGGCCATGCCTGGTCGGGCGGCAGCGCGCAGGGCTCGTACACCGACGCCAGCGGGCCCGATGCCAGCCGCGAGATGTGGCGGTTTTTCAGCGCCCAGACCGGCCCGGCAGCGGCTTGAGTCGGGCCGCAGGCCGCGCGCTTCGGCGCTGTCCTACAGGCTGGCGCGGCACTGGCCGCTGACGCCCCGGCCCGCGCCCGGCCGACCATCACGCGATGCTGCCGGCCCGTTGCCGGCGGCAAACCCCGCCCAAGGACCGCGTGATGAAAAAGAACCCCGCCAACACAACGGCCAGTGCCCGCAAGCCCGCGCCAGACAGCCCCGAAACGGCGCCCCGTGGCCCGGCTGCCGAGCAAGCCGCCGCCGCCCAGGCGCTGGCGGCGGCCATGCCGTCCAATGCCAACAAGGCACTCGAATTCGGCCGCGAAAACGCCGTGGCGCCGCCGCAGGGCCAGACCACCCAGCCCACGTCGCCGCTGGCCGGCGCCAGCACCTTGAGCGAGGCCAACCCGTCGGCCAAGACCGGCAGCGGCCAGCCCATCCCGGGCGCCAGCGCGGGCACCGGCCCGCTGGACACCCACCGGTCGGACGCCAGCGGCCAGGTGCTGACCACCAACCAGGGCGTGGCCATCGGCGACAACCAGAACTCATTGAAGGCCGGCCTGCGCGGCCCCACGCTGCTGGAAGACTTCATCCTGCGCGAGAAGATCACCCACTTCGACCATGAGCGCATCCCCGAGCGCATCGTGCATGCCCGCGGCTCGGCGGCCCACGGCTTCTTTGAGGCCTATCAGCCCCTCACCCAGTTCACCCGCGCCGCGCCTTTTCAGGCGGCGGGCAAGATCACCCCGGTGTTCACCCGCTTTTCCACCGTCGCCGGGGGTGCTGGGTCGGCCGACACAGCGCGCGACATCCGCGGCTTTGCCGTCAAGTTCTACACCGACGAGGGCAATTGGGATTTGGTGGGCAACAACGTGCCGGTGTTCTTCATCCAGGACGCGATGAAGTTCCCCGACTTGATCCACGCCGTCAAGCCCGAGCCGCACCACGGCATGCCGCAGGCGGCATCCGCTCACGACACCTTCTGGGATTTTGCGTCGCTGATGCCCGAGACCACGCACACGCTGATGTGGGTGATGAGCGACCGCGGCATCCCGCGCAGCCTGCGCATGGTGCAAGGCTTCGGGGTGCACACCTTCCGGCTGATCAACGCCGCCGGGCAGTCGCATTTCGTCAAATTCCACTGGAAGCCGCTGGCCGGCACGCACTCGCTGGTGTGGGACGAAGCGGTGAAAATCTCCGGCGCTGATTCTGATTTTCACCGCCGTGACCTGTGGGACGCGATCGAGGCCGGCGACTACCCCGAGTGGGAGCTGGGCCTGCAAATCTTCACCGAGGCGCAGGCCGATGCTTTTAGCTTCGATGTGCTGGACGCCACCAAGCTGATCCCAGAAGAGTTGGTGCCGGTGACGCCGGCGGGCCGCATGGTGCTGAACCGCAACCCCGACAACTTTTTTGCCGAGACCGAGCAGGTGGCTTTTTGCGTCGCGCATGTGGTGCCGGGCATCGACTTCAGCAACGATCCGTTGCTGGCCGGGCGCATCCACTCGTACATCGACACCCAGATCAGCCGGCTGGGCGGCGCCAATTTCCACGAGATTCCGATCAACGCGCCCATCGCGCCGGTGCACAACAACCAGCGCGACGGCCTGCACCGCCAGGCCGTGCCACGCGGCCGGGTGGCGTATGAGCCCAACTCGCTCGGCGGGGGCTGCCCGTTCCAGGCTGGCGCGGCCGGTTTTGTGTCGTTTCCGCAACCCGTCCAGGACGACAAGCTGCGCGGCAAGCCCGAGAAATTTGCCGACCACTACACCCAGGCCACGCTGTTCTACAACAGCCAGACGGCGGTGGAGAAGGCCCACATTGCCGGTGGCTTCCGCTTCGAGCTGAGCAAGCTCACCGTGCCGGCCATCCGCCAGCGCATGGTGGCCTCACTCGTCAATGTCTCGGCCGAGCTGGCAGCGGCGGTGGCCGACGGGCTGGGCATCGCCGTGCCGCCGGCCCTGCCCCGGGTGCTGGCCAAGCCGGCCAAGCCTGAAGTCAGCCACTCGCCGGCGCTGTCGCTCAGCGCGCTGCCCGGCAAGGGCGGCATCCGCAGCCGCAAGATCGCGCTGCTGGCCGCCAACGGCGTGTCCGGTGCGCCGATCACCGCGTTGCAGGCGGCGCTGCGCGCGGCCGGCGCGGTGCCGGTGGTGGTGGCGCCCAAGCTGGGCGCCGTGCACACCGCCGACGGCGTGGCGCTGGCGGCCGACGCCACACTGGAAAATTCAGCATCGGTGCTGTTTGATGCGGTGGTATTGCCGGCCGGTGCCCCCGGCGTGGCGCTGCTGGCCCGCCAGCCGCAGACCTTGCCGTTTGTCGCCGATCAATACCACCACGGCAAAACCCTGCTGGCGCTGGGTGAGTCCGAGCGCTTGCTCGGCCAGGCCGGTGTCAGCCACACGCTGCCGTCCGGCGCGGCCGACCCTGGCGTGCTGGTGGCCAGGGGCGACGATCTGGCGCGCAGCACCGCAGCACTGATTCACGCTGTCTCGCTGCACCGCCACCCGGTGCGCGAGGCCGAGCCCGCGAAACTTTAAGCCGCAGCAACGTTCGCTAGCGCACGGACGGGCGCCGGCTGCGCGGCCACATTGCCCACGTCAACCGGCGCTTTGTCACCGGCTGCCGGGCCACAGCGGGCCCGGACCGTCCACCCTTCTGGCCAGCCTTCACCATGTTTTTTCGCGGCATCGGCAGCGCCACACCGGCCACGCGGTACACCAAGGCCGAGTGCCTGGCCGCCTTTGAGCAGTCCGACTGGTTCACCCGCCTGGACGCACGGGCGCACTGGATTGCGCGCAGCGTGCTGCAGCGCGACAACGGCATCGACGCCCGCCGGTTGGCGGTGGACAGCCTGGCTGACGTGTTCACTATCGACCCCAACACCCTCGCCCGGCGCTTCGAGACCCACGCCCCGGCGCTGGCCGCGTTGGCTGGCACGCGGGCGCTGGCCGATGCGGGCTTGCGGCCGGCCGAGATCGACGCGGTGGTGGTCAGCACCTGCACCGGCTATCTGTGCCCGGGCTTGTCCGGCCACCTGGTGCAGCGGCTCGGCCTGCGCGCCGACGTGCTGGCGTTTGACCTGGTCGGCCAGGGCTGCGCGGCGGCGCTGCCAAACTTCCAGCTCGGCCGGGCCTTGCTGGGCTCGGGCGCGGCCGCGCAGGTGCTGTCGGTGTGTGTCGAGGTCAGCAGCGCGGCGATGTACCTGGACAACGACCCCGGCGTGCTCATCAGCGCCTGCCTGTTTGGCGACGGTGCCGGCGCGGCCGTGCTTTCGCTGAGCCCCAAACCGGCCGGCCGGCGGGTCGAGTGGACCGACAGCGCGTCGCTGATCGAGCCGGCCGAGCGCGACGCGCTGCGCTTCGAGCAGCGTGACGGCCTGCTGCGCAACATCCTGACGCGGGCGGTGCCGGCGCTGGCGGCCCAGCATGCGCAGCAGGTGCTAGGCACGGTGCTGGGCCGCGCCGGGCTGGGCACCGACGACATCCGCGCCTGGATCCTGCACGCCGGCGGGCGCGATGTGCTGCAGGCGCTGGCGCGCCGCTTCGAGGTGGACCCGGCGCGCTTCGGCCCCAGCGCGGCGGTGCTGCGCGAGTACGGCAACCTGTCGAGCGCGTTTGTCTACTTCGTGCTGCAAGCCGCGTTGGCCGATGCGGCGCCGCCCGGCTGGTGGTGGTTGTCGTCGTTTGGCGCCGGCTTCAGTTGCCACGGCGCGTTGCTGCGGGTGCAGTGATGATGCGGGCCCGCGTGGTGCTGCCCGAGACGCTGGACAGCCTGGCCGAATCCGACCCGGCAGCCCAGCGCTCGCGGCGCGACCTGCAACGGCTGCACCGGGTGATGCGCACCCGCGCCACGCTGCTGCGCGCCTTGCGGGTGCCGGGGGCCGCGCTGCCGGCGCGCCGGCCTGGCGCCACGCTGCGGGTGCTGGAGCTGGGCGCCGGTGACGGCAGCCTGCTGCTGGGCGTGGCCCGGGTGCTGGCGCCGGATTGGCCGCCAGTGCAACTCACGCTGCTGGACCGCCAGGCGCTGGTCAGCCCCGACACCGTGGCCGCCTATGCCCGGCTGGGCTGGCGGGCGCTGCCGCTGCAGGCCGATGTGCTGGACTGGGCGGCACCGCAGCAAGACTCGGCCGGGCCGGGCGTCGGCACCCAGCGCTGGGACATGATCATCGCCAACCTGTTTTTGCACCATTTTGAGGGTCAATACCTGGCCCGGCTGCTGGCTGCGGTGGCCGCGCGTTGTCAACGCTTTGTGGCTTGTGAGCCGCGCCGCAGCGGGCTTGCGCTGCTGGCCAGCCATTCGGTGGTGCTGATCGGCGCCAACGCGGTGACGCGGCAAGACGCGGTGCTGAGCGTGCACGCCGGCTTCCGGGCCACCGAATTGACAGCGGCCTGGCCCGGCGCGGCACTGGCCTGGCAGTTGCGTGAGCACCCGGCCAGCCTGTTTGGCCACTGCTTTTGCGCTGACCGGCGCGGGACGGCGTGATGCGCGTGCACTTCGACGCGGTGATCATCGGCGCCGGGCCGGCCGGCTCGGCGGCGGCCATCCTGCTGGCGCGGGCCGGCTGGTCGGTGGCGCTGGTCGAGAAGCAGCGCTTTCCGCGCCGCAAGGTGTGCGGTGAGTGCATTGCCGCCAGCAACCTGCCGCTGCTGCACCTGCTGGGCATCGGCGCCGAGTTTGACAAGTGCGCCGGGCCGCCGTTGCGCCAGGTGGCGCTGCTGCGCGGCGACCAGCGGGTGGTGGCCGACCTGCCGGCCGCTGCCGATGGGCATCAAGCCAAGGCCGTTGTGCACGCTGATCACTTGACCCAAGTCAGTGCCCAGCCGCACCGTTGGGGCCGGCCCCTGGCGCGCGAGATGCTGGACACCTTGCTGCTGGACCAGGCGCGCCGGGTGGGCGCGCAACTGTGGCAGCCGTGGGCGGTGCAGGCCATCGACGGCCAGGCCGGCGGCTGGTTGTGCCAGGTGCGGGCCATCGAGTCCGAGCAGCGGCTGACCTTGCGTGCGCCGGTGCTGATCGCCGCCAACGGCTCGTGGGAGCCCCTGCCCTGCCACCGGCCAGCGCAGCGCCCTGCACTCGCGGCGTTCGATCTGCTGGCCTTCAAAGCCAACTTCCGGGGCAGTGCCTTGCCCGATGGCGTGCTGCCGGTGCTGGCCCTGGCCGGCGGCTACGGCGGCATGGTGGCGGCGGGCGACGGGCTCACCACCGTGGCTTGCTGTGTGCGCCGTGACCGGCTGGACGCGCTGCGCCGGGCCATGCCAGGCGCCCGCGCCGGTGAGGTGGTGGAGGCCTGGCTGAAGCGCGAATGCGGCGGCGTGCGCCGGGCGCTGCGCCCGGCCGAGCGCACCGAGCCCTGGTTGGCGGCCGGGCCGATCACGCCGGGCGTGCGGCTGCGGCCGGACGATGCGATGTTGCGCATCGGCAATGCCGCCGGCGAGGCGCACCCGATCCTGGGTGAAGGCATCAGCATGGCGCTGCAATCGGCCGCCCTGCTGGCCAGCCATCTGATCGCCGGCCTGGCGCTCAGCGCGCTGCCCGGCCGGGGCCGGCAGGCCGAGATTGCCCAGGTCTACGCCGCGCAGTGGCGGGTTCATTTTTCACCCCGTCTGCACATCGCCGCGCTGTTTGCCCACGCCGCGATGCGGCCGGCAGCCAGCGCGCCGCTGCTGGCGCTGGCCCAGGCCTGGCCGGGCCTGCTGGCGCTGGGTGCGCGCTGGGGCGGCAAGCTGCACTGCGCAGCCGATCTGGCCGCGCTGGCTGCGCTGGCGCCCGCATCGGCGCTGGCCCCGGTGTTTGCGGGCGGCGCTGCGTCTGCGGGTGGCGCTGCGTCTGCGGGTGGCGTGGCGTCTGCGGGTGGCGTGGCGTCTGCGGCGGCAGCGCAGGCGCCGCTGGGCAGCCGGTCGCGTGCCGCCTGAGGCCAATGGCGCTTGGCAAGCACCCGGTGTGGCGCTGCTGTCGCCGGTCGGCCCCGGCGGCTGGTTCAGCGCCCGTCCAGCAAATCGGCCACGGCCGTTTGCCCGGCCTGGCGGGCGATCTGCAGCGCGCTCAGGCCGCGGTCGTCCAGCAAATCAGTGCGCGCGCCGCGTGCCAGCAGCAGCCGGGTGGTGGCCACCTGGCCCTGGCCGGCAGCCCACATCAGTGCGGTGAGCTGGTGGGCGTAGGCGGCGTCCAGCGGCACGCCCTGCGCCAGCAGCAGCGCCACCACGTCAGCATGGCCCTGGCCGGCGGCGTAGACCATCGCCGGCTTGTGCAAGCGGTCCTCGGGCTCGGTGCGGGCACCGGCGTCGAGCAGGCTTTTGACGAGCGCGGTGTGGCCGCCGTGGCTGGCAGCCATCAACGGCGTGACCCGCTCGACCGACGCCAGGTTGACATCGGCACCGGCGGCCAGCGCGGCGGCGGCCATCACCGTCTGGCCTTTTTCAGCGGCCATCAGCAACACCGTCTTGCCCAGCCGGTTGCGCGCGTCGGGCGCCGCGCCGCGCGCCAGCGCCTGCTGCACCGCTGCCACATCGCCCTGGCGTGCGGCCACCAGCAACTGGGCATTCAGGCTGGGGTTGCTGGCCGCCTGGGCCCAGGCAGACGGTGCGACCAGCAGCCCGAGCCCGCCGCTGGTCAAGCCGACTGTCACGCCGACCGTCACGCCAAACGTCACGCCGCACGTCACGCCAAACACCACGCCGACCCTGCCCAGCCACCTCATCGCCGACACCTCCCTCTGTGGCGCGATTGTGCGGGCCGGCCACGGTGCCCTCTCGCTTCCGGCCAAAGCCGGGCTTGCGCCCTCCTAAAACGGCATCCGGCGCGGCCCGGCGGGGCGCCCGGTTCTGGCTCATCGATGGCGGGTTGGCCGATAGGCCCGGCGCAACCGTGCCCTACACTGACCAGCCCCACCGGAGACTCTCATGAAAATTCGTCCATGGCTTCAGTTGGCCTGTCCGCTTGCACTGGCCGCAGCGCTCGGCGTGGCTGGGCTCGGCGCCCAGGCCCAATCTGAAATCCAGGGCGTGGCCGCACCCAGCGGCGGCCCGGTGCCCAAGGCGATTTCGGTCTCGCAGGGCAAGCTGACAGCGGCCGACAAGGACAGCGCCAACTTCCTGCACAGCAACATGAACTACGCGCAAACCCGGTATTACCCGGCCGCGCAGATCAACACCGGCAACGTGGCCAAGTTGAAGCCGGCATTCCAGTTCCAGACCGAGGTGCTGGAGTCGATGGAGACCGCGCCCATCGTGGTGGACGGCGTGATGTACATCACCACCTCATACAACCATGTCTACGCGCTGGACGCCGCCACCGGCCAGGAGTTCTGGCATTACAAGCACAAGCAGGGGCCGGTGATGACCTACTGCTGCGGCCCGAACAACCGCGGTGTGGCGATCCTGGGTGACCGGCTGTTCATGGGCACGTTGGACGCCAAGCTGCTGGCGCTGGACGCCAAGACCGGCAAGGTACTGTGGGCCACACAGATCGCCGATCCGGAGGCCGGCTACTCCGAGACGATGGCGCCGGTGGCCGTCAACGGCAAGATCCTGATCGGCACCAACGGCGGTGAATACGGCATCCGCGGCTTTGTCAAAGCCTATGACGCGAATGATGGCAAGCTGCTGTGGACCTTCGATACCGTGCCCGACAAAGGCCACGAGGGCGTGTTTGCGGTCAACGATGCCACCGGCCGCAATATGCACCGCGACATCGCCGACGAGAAAGCGCAACTCGCCAAACAGGGCGGTGACTTCTACAAAACCCTGGGCGGCGGGGTGTGGATGGCGCCGGCGGTTGATCTTGAGACGAACACCGCGTTTTTTGTCGTCGGCAACCCCAGCCCCGACCTGTACGGCAAAGAGCGGCCGGGCGACAACCTGTACACCGATTCCATCGTGGCGGTGGACTTGAGCACCGGCCAGTACAAATGGCATTACCAGTACGTGGCTCACGATGTCTGGGATCTGGACGCCGTTTCGCCCGTCATCCTGACCGACGCCCTGGGCAAAGACGGCAAGCTGCGCAAGGTGGCCATCCACGGCGGCAAGACCGGCCATGTTTATGTGCATGACCGCGCCACCGGTGAGTTGATCCGCTTCAGTGAGGCGATGGTGCCGCAAGAAAACATGTGGGTGCTGCCGACCAAAGACGGTGCGCGCATGCTGCCCGGCGCCAACGGCGGGGTTGAGTGGAGCCCGATGGCCGTCAACCCGAAGCTGCGCCTGGCCTACGCCGCCAATCTGCACCAGCCGATGACCTACCACGTCGAGGAATCCAAATACCCCGGCGGCAAGCTGTGGCTGGGCGGCGCGTTCAAGGCCATCGCGACTGAGAAGCAATGGGGCCGGCTGGCGGCGGT
>JANLOP010000017.1:0-6293 GCA_031366635.1 Betaproteobacteria bacterium
CTGGACGCTGGTGCGACCAGCGCGCTGATCGTGGTGCCGCTGTTCGAGACCATCGGCGACCTGCGCCAGGCCGAGCCCATCATGCGCGAGTTCTATGCCCTGCCCGGCATCACTGAGATGGTCAAGCGTGACGGCGGCGAGCAAGACATCATGCTGGGCTACAGCGACAGCAACAAGGACGGTGGCTTCTTCACCAGCAACTGGGAGCTGTACCGGGCCGAGCTGGCGCTGGTCGGCCTGTTCGGCCCGCTGCGCGAGCAGCATCACATCACCTTGCGCCTGTTCCACGGCCGCGGCGGCACCGTGGGGCGCGGCGGCGGCCCCAGCTACCAGGCCATCCTGGCCCAGCCGCCGGGCACGGTGAACGGCCAGATCCGGCTCACCGAGCAGGGTGAGGTGATCGGCAGCAAATACGCCAACCCCGAGATCGGCCGACGCAACCTCGAAACCCTGGTGGCCGCCACGCTGGAGGCCACGCTGCTAAGCGGCAATGCCGGCCCCAAAGCGGGCGCGCCGAAGGCGTTTCTGGATGCCGCCGAGCAGATCAGCAACGCCAGTTTTGCCGCCTACCGCAAGCTGGTGTACGAGACGCCGGGCTTTACCGACTACTTTTTTTCGGCCACGCCGATCCGCGAGATCGCTGAGCTGAATATCGGTTCACGCCCGGCGGTGCGTCCCAAAGACGGCAAAGCCAGCCAGGCGATTGAGGATTTGCGCGCCATCCCCTGGGGTTTCAGTTGGGGCCAGTGCCGGGTGGCGCTGCCCGGCTGGTGCGGTTTTGGCTCGGCCATCGAGGCCTTTTTGGGCGACGCGGCGGGCCGGCCGGCCAAGCTGGCGCTGCTGCAGAAAATGCACAAGCAGTGGCCGTTCTTCCGCACCCTGCTGTCCAACCTGGACATGGTGCTGGCCAAAAGCGATCTGCGCATCGCCGCCCGGTATGTCGAGCTGGTGGAGGACAAACGCATGGCCAGGCGCATTTTTGCCGCCATCCGCGCGGAGTGGGATTCAACCCACCAGGCGCTGTCGCTGATCACCGGTGAGGCCGAGCGGCTGCAAAGCAATCCGGCGCTGGCGCGGTCGATCGAGCACCGGTTTCCGTATCTCGACCCCTTGAACCACCTGCAGGTCGAGCTGATGCGGCGCTACCGCAACCGCAACGAGGGCGATCCGGCGAATGAGCGGCTGCAGCGCGGCATCCACCTGTCGATCAACGGCGTGGCGGCGGGGTTGCGCAACACCGGCTGAGAGGCTGAGAGTTTTTCGATCATGCCCGCTCATCACGCCAAAAGGCGCCCGCTCGCCGTTGCAAATGCTCGCCATAGCCCGGGCTATGGCTGTGCTTTGCGCCTAGATCGGACGCCATTTGGCGCGCTGCTCGGTCACGCTCGAATTCCTCTCAGCCTCTGAGCGCGGCAACCCCCTTGAACGCGGCGGGCGACGTTGCGCGGCCAAAACCGCGCGTCCAACCAAGCGTGGCGCTGATGCGGGCCGGGTTGTTGGCGGTGGGCGGCCTGGTGCGGCGCCGCGCGCGCTGAAAGTTCGCGCCGGGGTCGCGCCCTGGCGGCCTGCCCCGGCGCTTGCCGGCGGGTCTTTACCGCCCGGCCTCGGCCAGCACCTGGCGCACCGCCGGCAACTGGCGGCGCGACACCGCCAGCCAGTGGCCGTTGGCCAATTGCACCTGCCAGCCGTCGTCGCCCTCACCGGGGCTACCGGGGCTACCGGGGCTGTCGCCACTGCCAGCGCTGCTGGCCGCTGGGCTGTCGTCGCCGCCCCGGGCCAGCGCCCGCACCGCCGCCAGCGCCACCAGCGCATTGCGGTGCACCCGCAAAAAGCCCGGGCCCAGGCGCTGCGCCAGATCGGCCAGCGGCTCGTCCAGCAGCCAGGTGCCGCGTTGGCTGCACAGCGTGACGTACTTTTGCTCGGCTTTGAGGTACAGCAGCTCGGCCACCGGCACGCGCAGCACCCGGCCCCGGTCACTGACGACGATCACCGGGCCGGTCTGCGCCGCTTGCGGCTCTTCGGCCCGGCGTTGTGCCACCCGCAGCAAGGCGGCCTGCAGGCGCTCGCGACGCACCGGCTTGGTCAGGTAATCGGCCGCGTCCACCTCAAAGGCGCGCAGCGCATGCTCGGCGTGGGCACTGACAAACACCACCCGGGGCGCGCCGGGCCGGCGGCGCAACTCGTCGGCCAGCTTGAGCCCGTTGCCACCGGGCATCACGATGTCGAGCAGCACCAGGTCACACGGTGTGGCGTCGAGTTGGCGCAGCGCCTGCGCCGGGTCACCGGCCTCGCCCACCACCACCGCCCGGGGCTGGTCGCAGGCCTCGACCAGCGTGCGCAGCCGCAGCCGGGCCAGCGGCTCGTCATCGACGATCAGCACCGTCAGTGGCGGCGGTGCGGGCGGCGTTGCGGGCAACGTTGCAAGAGGCGCGGCAGGTGGTGCGGCGGGTGGCGCCGGGGGCGGCACTGCGGGCGTGCCGACGGGCAGGGCCTGAGCGTCGCCCGTCACAGCGGCACCACGATGCGGGCCCGGAACTCACCGTCTTCCACCCCGGTGTGCAGCGACGCCGCGACGTCGTGCAACAGCCGCAGCCGCTCGGCCACATTGGCCAGCGCGATGCCACTGCCCGGCCGGCCCGGTGACTCGGGCAGGGTGTTGCCCACGCGCAGCTCGGCCATGCCACGCACAACCCGGGTGCGCACCACGATGCAGCCGCCGGCCAGCGCCGGCTCGATGCCGTGGCGCACCGCGTTCTCCACCAGCGGCTGCAGCACCAGCGGCGGCAGCCAGGCGGCTGAGGCCGCACTGTCCAGGTCCCACACCACCTGCAGCCGGCTGCCAAAGCGCAGTTGCTCGATGGCCAGGTAGCGCTGCGCCAGGTCGATCTCTTCGTCCAGCGTCACTGCGCTGCCGGTCTCGGCCAGTGCGGCGCGGAACAACTGCGCCAAGTCTTCCAGCACGGCCTCAGCCTGCTGCGGATTGACCTGCACCAGCGCCAGCGCGGTGTTGAGCGCGTTGAACAAAAAATGCGGCCGGATGCGCGATTGCAGCTCGGCCAGCCGGGCGCTGGCCTGCACCGGCTGGGCGGCGCAAGCGCGCAGCCCCAGCCAGTGCCACACCAGCCCGGCCAGCGCCGCGCCACAGGCCACGCTGCCCCAGGCCGCGCCCGCCACCGCCGGCACCAGGCCCAGGCCCGCCACCAGGCCCCAGGCCAGCCCGGCCGATGCCCCGCCCAGCAGCGCCAGCACGGCGCTGCGCTGCCAGCCGGCCTGGCGCGCCAGCAGCGGGCGCAGCGCGCAGGTGGCCGGCAGCCACAGCAGGCCGCCGGCCAGTGCGGCAAAGGCCAGCACGGTGGCGCGGGTGATGGCGTCCAGCAGACCCTGGGCCAGCGGCAGCGCGGCCAGCGCCACGGCGCCCTGCAAGAACAGCAGCACGCGCAGGCCCAGCGCCGGGCGGCACAGGTCAAACTGCGCCGCCAGATGCTGGCGCTGCTGGGCTTTTTGCTCGGCCAGCGGGTCAAACCGGCTGGCACCGAACAGCGTGCTGGCGCCGGGGCCCGCGCGCAGCCGGCCGGAGTCGGGCCACAGGCTGGGCGCGCGGGTGGCAGGCTCGGTGGTGTCGGGGGCGGGATCGGTCAAGGCACAACTCCGGGCGCGAAAGGCACGCCATGGGCCAATTGATAATACGGGCCTGCCCTGGCCTGCCCTGGCCGGTTCATCGGCGGCGCCGCCAATGCGCCCATCGACGCGACCCCCACGCCGCCGCCCATTCCCCTCACCCGACGAGCACCACACGCCATGTCCGGCAACCAATTCGACAAAAAATCCCAAGCCTGGTCGGCGTTGTTCTCTGAGCCGATGAGCGATCTGGTGCAGCGCTACACCTCCAGCGTCGGCTTCGACCAGCGGCTGTGGCGGGCCGACATCACCGGCAGCCTCGCGCACGCCGAGATGCTGGCGGCGCAGAACATCATCAGCGCCGACGATCACGCGGCGATCCAGCGCGGCCTGGCGCAAATCACGCAAGAGATCGAGACCGGCGCGTTCGAGTGGAAGCTTGACCTCGAAGACGTGCACCTGAACATCGAGGCACGGCTAACCAGCATCGTCGGCGACGCCGGCAAACGCCTGCACACGGGCCGTTCGCGCAACGACCAGGTCGCAACCGACGTGCGCCTGTGGCTGCGCGACGAGATCAGCGCGATCAGTGGGCTGCTGACCGAATTGCAGCGTGCGCTGGTCGAAGTGGCCGAGCGCAATGCCGAGGTCATCCTGCCCGGCTTCACGCATTTGCAGGTGGCTCAGCCAGTGAGCTTCGGACACCACTTGCTGGCCTACGTGGAAATGTTTTCACGCGACGCCGAGCGCATGGGCGACGTGTTTCGCCGCACCAACCGTTTGCCGCTCGGTGCCGCCGCGTTGGCCGGCACGAGCTACCCGCTCGACCGCGAGCGCGTCGCGAAAACGCTTGGCATGGTGGATGAGGCCGGCGACGCTTGCGTCTGCCAGAACAGCCTCGACGCCGTGAGCGACCGCGATTTTGCGATCGAGTTCACCGCGGCCGCGGCGCTGTGCATGGTGCACTTCTCGCGCCTGAGCGAAGAGCTCGTGTTGTGGATGAGCCAGAACTTCGGCTTCATCGATCTGGCCGATCGCTTCTGCACCGGCAGCTCGATCATGCCGCAGAAGAAGAACCCCGACGTGCCCGAACTCGCACGCGGCAAGACCGGCCGCGTGGTCAGTCACCTGATGGCGTTGATCACGTTGATGAAGGGCCAGCCGCTGGCCTACAACAAAGACAACCAGGAAGACAAGGAGCCGCTGTTCGACACGGTCGACACGCTCAAAGACACGCTGCGCATTTTCATCGAGCTGGTGGCGGGCATCACCGTCAAGCCCGAGGCGATGGAGCGCGCCGCGCGGCGTGGCTATGCGACCGCGACCGACCTGGCCGACTACCTCGTCAAGAAGGGCCTGCCGTTTCGGGATGCGCACGAGGTGGTCGCGCATGCGGTCAAGTTCGCTATTCCGCGTGGCGTGGACCTGTCGGAGCTGCCGCTCGACGCGTTGCAATCGTTCAACCCGACGATCACCGACGACGTGTACGAAGTGCTCAGCCTGCGCGGCTCGCTGAACGCACGCAACCTGCTCGGCGGCACCGCGCCGGCGCAGGTGCGGGCGCAGGTGGCGAGGCACCGGGCGCGGTTGGGATGAGGGTGTTGCTCCCTCTCCCTCTGAGAGAGGGAGCAATTTGGAGCAACGTCGAAAGGCTTGCGGCGTCGCCTCGCTGCGCGAGCCCTCACCCCTGCCCTCTCTCAGAGGGAGAGGGGGTCAAGGCGATCGTCGCAGCCAGCGGCACGCGGTCGATCTGCTCGGCGCTCGCGATGACCACGGCGCGGTCGGTGCGCAGCGCGCATCGGCCGAGCGAAGCCCACAAGCATCGGATCGACGCGGCATCGAGCGCGGCGGTGGGTTCGTCGAGCAGCGTCAACGCCCGGCCGGACGCGAGCGCGGCGGCGAGCCAGACCTTGCGCTTGGAGCCGGTCGAGAGCATGTAGAGCGGCTTGTGGAGGTGCGGCGTGAGCGCGAAGCCGTCGACGAGGGTCTGCCATTCGTCGGCATCGAAGCCGGTATCGCCGTCGGTCAGCGCCACGGTGCAGTCCCGCACGCTGACCTGATCGAACGCATCGGTCGACGGCTCGCACCAGAACACGTTGCGACGATACCCGTCTGGGTCGGCATCGAGGCGCGCGCCCGCCAGCAACAGGCGCCCTGTCGCCGGCAACGCACCGGCAAGCACGCGCAGCAGGGTCGACTTGCCGCTGGCCGTGTCGCCGTGAAGCAAGGTCACGCCGGCGCCGATGCGCGCCGTCCAGCCTTGCACGAGCGGCGGTTGGCCGGGGTAGGCGAAGCCGAGGTCGTCCAGTTCGAGCAGCGCGGCGGTCGGAGTGTGCATGCCCGCGACCGTACCGCAGTCGCGCGCCACATGCATCCGGCGGGTGCAGCGCTGCGTAGTATGAGGACCGAAATCTACAAAATTCTCGCGCCTTGCAAACCCTCAAACACCTGCTGATCGCCGTCGCACTACCGATGCTGTTGGCGGTTGGCCTGACCGCTTGCGCGCCGGTGCGCGTGCTCAACGCCCTCGCGAACACCAGCGGCGGCCACACCGTCTTGAAGAACATCGCCTACGGCCCGCTCGCGCGCCAAACGCTCGATGCCTACACCCCGACCATGACCGCACCGAGCGGTGGCTGGCCGGTCGCGGTGTTCTTCTACGGCGGCTCGTGGAA
>JANLOP010000073.1:0-36802 GCA_031366635.1 Betaproteobacteria bacterium
CGGTCCATTTTTGGCTTCGCTGCACTTCGTGAACACCGGCTTTTTGTCCCATAGCTACAGCTATGGGCCTGCAAACCCGGCAAAAACTGTCCTCGCTGGGGCCAAATTTCGCTTCGACGCCCCAAGCCCGACAGGCTCCTAGGGCAACGGGTTAACAATTCCCTCGCCCGCAACCAAGTTGCTGACAACGCTTGAATCCGGGCTCAGCCGTCCAGCCTGTGCAAACCAGCGCCGGCCTTCGCCGCAGTTTGTTCAGCGTCGGCTTAGACTGGCCGCTTTCCATCCACCGCCGCGCCGCCCAGGAGATACCCGATGAACGCACGCGACCCGCTGCTGCCGGTGCAGCCCGACGAAGCCAGCGCCCTGGGCGCTTTTGCCAACCGCCGCTGGGACGAGGCCATCGTGCCGGCGCTTACCGATTACATCGGCGTGCCGGCCAAAAGCCCGATGTTCGATGCCGATTGGGCGGCCAACGGCCACATTGAGCGGGTGGTGCGCGATGCCGCAGCCTGGGTTGAGTCGCGCAACGTGCCCGGTTTGACGCTGGAGGTGGTGCGCCTGCCCGGCCGCACGCCGGTAATCTTTTTCGAGATACCGGCCACCAAGCCCGGCTCGACCGACACCGTGGTGATGTACGGCCACCTCGACAAACAGCCTGAGTTCACCGGCTGGCGCAGCGACCTGGGCCCGTGGACGCCCAAGTACGAAAACGGCCGGCTCTACGGCCGGGGTGGCGCCGACGACGGTTATGCGGTCTACGCCGCGATCACGGCGGTGGAGGCGCTCAAAGCGCAAAACCTGACCCACCCGCGCATCGTCGGGCTGATCGAAACCTGCGAGGAGAGCGGCTCACAGGATCTGCCGCCTTACCTCGATGCGCTGCGCCCCCGGCTGGGCAATGTCAGCCTGGTGGTGTGCCTGGATTCAGGCGCCGGCAACTACGACCAGCTCTGGCTGACCACCTCGCTGCGCGGCATGGTTTCGGGCGTGCTGCGGGTCGAAATCCTGACCGAGGGCGTGCACTCGGGCGATGCCAGCGGCGTGGTGCCGTCCAGCTTCCGCATCCTGCGCAACGTGCTCGACCGGCTGGAAGACTCGGCCACTGGCCGCTTGCTGCCCGAGAGTTTTCACTGCCAATTGCCCACTGACCGGGCCGAGCAGGTGCGCGCCGCCGCAGCAATACTGGGCGACGCCACCTGGAAGACCTTCCCGTGGGCCTGCGGCGCTGACGGCAGCGCAGCGCTGCCCACCACCACCGACCCGGTGCAGGCGCTACTCAATCGCACCTGGCGGCCGACGTTGTCGGTGACCGGGGTGGACGGGTTCGCCGAGATGAAAAGCGCCGGCAATGTGCTGCGGCCGTTCACCGCCTTCAAGCTCAGCCTGCGGCTGCCGCCGCTGGTGGACGGGCATCAGGCGTCGCTGGCGCTGAAAGCCCTGCTCGAAGACAACGCGCCGTACAACGCCAAAGTGACCTTCCACCCCGACGGCCGGGCCGGCGCGCTGGGCGCCAACGGCTGGAATGCGCCGGCGCTGGCGCCCTGGCTTGAAGCGGCGCTGAACACCGCATCCCAGGCCCAGTTTGGCGCGCCGGTGGGCTATATCGGCCAGGGCGGCACCATCCCGCTGATGAGCCTGCTGCAAAAGGGCTTTCCGGCCGCGCAGATGATGGTTTGCGGCGTGCTGGGCCCCAAAAGCAATGCCCACGGGCCGAACGAGTTTTTGCACGTGCCGTATGCCAAGCGGCTGACGGCGGCGGTGGCGCAGGTGATGGCGGCCTGCCCGTGACCGCTGCCTGCCTGTGACGCGCGAGGAGCCTGTCGGGCTTGGGGATCGTCGGCTGCAATTTGGCCGCAGCGGTCCATTTTTGGCTTCGCCGCACTTCGTGAACACCGGATTTTTGTCCCATAGCTACGGCTATGGGCCTGCAAACCCGGCAAAAACTGTCCTCGCTGGGGCCAAATTTCGCTTCGACGCCCCAAGCCCGACAGGCTCCTAGCGCATTGAAAACCCGCTGGCCGTCAGCGCGCCGGTCATCGGCTCGATCAGCGCGACCAGCGGCACCAGCTCGCGGTAGCGCAGCGCCACCCGGCTGGCGTAGCCAAAAAAGCGCGGCAGGTCGGCGCTGTAGGCCGGTTTGCCGTCGCGGTGCTTGAGCCGGCAAAAAATGCCCAGCACCTTCAGGTGGCGCTGCAAGCCCATCCACTCCAAAGCGCGCCAGGCCTCACCAAAATCGTCGGCCATCGGGTGCCCGGCCAGCAGGCCGGCGGCGCGCGCCTGCTGCCACCAGCGCACCGCCCAGTCGATCTCCTGCGCCTCGTCCCACGAGTGGAAGGCGTCGCGCAGCAAAGAGGCGATGTCGTAGGTCACCGGCCCGATCACCGCGTCCTGAAAATCCAGGATGCCGGGCCGGGGCGCCGCCAGCATCAGGTTGCGCGCCATCCAGTCGCGGTGCACCGGCACTTGCGGCTGGGCCAGCGCCCGGGCCACCAGCACATCGCACAGCCGCTGCCAGGTGGCGTTTTGGGCGGCGGTCCAGGTGATGCCGTGCTCACGGCCCACACACCACTCGGGGAACAGCGCCAGCTCGCGGCGCAGCAGCGCGTCGTCGAAGGCCGGCAGGCCGCTGCCGTCCACCCGGGTTTGAAATTGCACCAGCGCGCCCACCACGCCGCGCATCAGCCCGTCGGCCTCGGCCGGCCCGGCTTGCTGCAGCGCCGGCAGGTACAAATCCGGGCCCAGGTCGGCCAGCAGCACAAAGCCCAGCGCCGCATCGCTGGCCAGCACCTCGGGCGCGTGCAGGCCGGCAGCCTGGATGCGGCGGGCGATGTCGACAAACGGCCGCACGTCTTCTTGCGGCGGCGGCGCGTCCATCACGATGCGGCTGATGCCGCCGGCGCCCTGCACCCGGAAGTAGCGCCGAAAGCTGGCATCGGCCGAGGCCGGCGCCAGCGTGCCGGCGTCCAGTTGGTGGGCCTGGGCCAGCGGCATGAACCAGCGCCAAAAGGCGGCTTGGCGGTCGGCGTCGGGCCAGGCGATGGCGGGCAGGGCAGGGGTCATCGGGGGATCGGGTGGGGGTGTGCGCGCCGTGCCGGGGCCTGGCTGGCGCGGTGCCGCCCGGGCCGGGGGCTCATGGATAATCCGCCGATTCTATGAACCGCCGGCCCCCGCAGCCCGGCGGCTTTGCGGCCCGGCGGCGTGCAGCGGGCTCGCCGCTCGCCGCCCTCCAAGCCGATGCCTGTGCCAGCCGTGCTGTGTGATGTCTCCCCTGCTGTCGGGCCGCGCTGCCCTCGGGGCCCGCGCCAGCGGCACCGGCGCCGGGTGCGCGCCGTCATCGCCAGCGCGCTGGCCGGCAGCCTGGCCGGGCTGGCCGGGTTGACCGCGCCCGCCGCCCGGGCCGAGCCCGCACTGCTGCTGCGGCCCAGCACCCGGCTGGCGCCCACACCCACCGGCGACGCTGCCGCGCAGCGGCCGATGCTGCTGCGCGCCGACACCTTGCGCCTGCGGCCCGACATCGACGCGCTGGCCGAGGGCAATGTCGAGTTCCGCCGCGCCGGCACGGTCATCCGCGCCGACCGTTTCAACTACGACAGCGCGGATGATCTGGCCGTGGCGCGGGGCCAGGTGACGATCAGCCGCGACGGCGTGCGCTACAGCGGGCCCGAGTTGCAACTCAAGGTGCAGCGCTTTGAGGGTTTCTTCTTGCAGCCCGAGTTTGAGTTTCTCAACCTGGGCGCCGGCGGCCACGCCCAGCGCATCGATTTTCTCGACAGCCGGCGGCTGCGTGCCGAGCGCGCGGTCTACACCAGTTGCCCGCGCGACGATGGCACCGAGCCCGACTGGCTGCTGCGCGCCGACCGCATCCAGCTCGACTTTGCCGCCAAAGAGGGCGTGGCCGAAGGCGCGGTGCTGCAGTTTCTCGGCCTGCCGATCCTGGGCCTTCCGGCCTTGAGCTTTCCGCTCGACGACGACCGCAAGAGCGGCTGGCTGCCGCCCACCATCGTGCCGCTGGACAGCCGCAACGGCTTCACGCTGGCGGTGCCGTATTACTGGAACATCGCGCCCAACCGCGATGCCACCCTGACCCCCAGCGTGCTGACACGGCGCGGCTTTGGTCTGGACAGCGAGTTTCGCTACCTCGAAGCCGAGCACAGCGGCCGGCTGCGGCTGAACTGGCTGCCGCAAGACCGCGTCACCGGCGGCTCTCGCCACGCCTGGGATGTGGACAACCAGGGCCGGCTGTTTGGCACGCTGAGCTACCGCGCCACCGTGCGCCGGGTGTCTGACGATGCGTACTGGAAGGACTTCCCGCGCTCGATGCCGGGCTCGGTGGTGCCGCGCCTGCTGACGCAAGACCTGGCGGCCGAGCAGGTGCTGGCCTCGCCGATCGGCCCGCTCACCGGCTACGCCCGGCTGCAGCGCTGGCAGGTGCTGCAAACCGGCAGCGGCAGCGACCTGATCGTCGCGCCCTACCAGCGCAGCCCACAAATCGGCCTTCGGCTGGCGCCGCAGTTGGCGCCGGCCGGGTCGGGGCTGGCGCTGTCGCTGGAGACCGAGATCAACCGCTTCACCCGGCCCGATGCATCGGCCAGCAGCGCGCTGCCCACCGGCTGGCGCTGGCATGCGCTGGGCCAGCTCAGCCGCCCTTTCACCCAGCCCGGCGGCTGGATCACGCCCAAGCTCGGCTTCAACGGCGCGGCCTACCGGCTTGACCAGGACAGCACCGCTGCCGGCGGCGGCACCGGGCTGGCCGCAGGCCGCCAGATGTCGCGGTTCATCCCCACCGCCAGCCTGGACGCCGGGCTGGTGTTTGAGCGCCAGACGCACTGGTGGGGCCGCGACCAACGGCAAACGCTGGAGCCGCGCTTCTTGTATGTCAACACGCCGTTCCGCAACCAGTCGGCGCTGCCCAACTTCGACGCCGCCGAGCGTGATTTCAATGCCGTGTCGATCTACGCGGAGAACGCCTTCACCGGCATCGACCGGGTGTCCGACGCCCAGCAGTTCACGGCCGGCTTCACCACCCGGCTGGTGGACGCCCAGACCGGCGCCGAGACGCTGCGCCTGGCGGTGGCGCAGCGCATCCGGCTGCGCGACCAGCGGGTGGTGATCAGCGGGCCAGCACTCGACCGGCGCTTTTCGGACGTGCTGGTCGAGGGCGCCAGCGCGGTGTTCAACCCCTGGCGCCTGGATGCGGCGCTGCAATACAACCCCGACGCCGGGCGCGTGGTGCGCTCGATCATCGGCGCGCGCTACTCGCCGCTGCCTTTCCACACGCTGAGCGCGCGCTACCGGCTGGCCAGCGGGCTGTCCGAGCAAGTGGAGCTGGGCTGGCAATGGCCTGTCTACCGGGCAACGGCGCGGCCGGTGGGCGCGGCCGGTGGCTGCGGCGGCACGGTGTACGCGGTGGGCCGCCTGAACTACAGCCTGAAAGACAGCCGCGCCACCGACTCGACCGTCGGCATCGAGTACGACACCGGCTGCTGGATCGGCCGGGTGGTGGCCGAGCGCTTGTCCACCGGCCGGTCGGAGGCCAGCACCCGGCTGCTGCTGCAACTCGAGCTGGTTGGCCTGTCGCGCCTGGGCGCCAACCCGTTGCAGGTGTTGAAGGACAATATCCCCGGTTACCGCTTGCTGCGCGAGCCTGGCAACGCCCCGATCCCCACCTTCGAGCCATGACCCCTTTTGATTCTCTACCGGGCTTGCGCCGCACCACGCTGGCCCTGGCCGTGGCGGCGTGCCTGGCCAGCCTGCCGGTGGCCGCCCGGGCGCAGGCCACAGTGGCCCCGGCCGGCGTGCCTGCGGTGGCCCCGGCACCGGTCAAAGCGCTGGCCAAAGCCGCGCGCAGCAGCAACCGCAACGGCGACTTCATCGTCGCGGTGGTCAATACCGAGGCGGTGACATCGGTCGAGGTGGCGCAGCGCCTGGAGCGTGCCAGTGCCGATGCCAAGCGCGCAGGCGCCCGGCTGCCCGATACCGAGTCACTGCGCCAGCAGGTGCTGGACGCGCTGATCGACGAGCGGGTGCAGATCACCTTCGCCCGCGAGGTGGGGCAGAAGGTGGACGACAGCGAGATCGACCGGGCGATTGCCAACATCGCCGCGCAAAACCAGCTCAGCGTGGCGCAGTTGCGCGACCGGCTGCGCGGCGAAGGCATGGAGATGGTGCGCTTTCGCGGCAATATGCGCGACCAGTTGCTGCTGGAGAAGGTGCGCGAGCGCGAGGTCAACAGCCGCATCCGCATCACCGACGCCGACATCGAAAAACTGCTCGACGAGCGCCGCGCCCAGGCTGTGACCGAGACCCAGTTGAACCTGGCGCAAATCCTCGTCACCGTGCCCGAGGGTGCCAATGCCGAGCTGCTTGCGCAGCGCCAGGCACGGGCCGACGGCGCGCTGGCGCGGCTGCGCGCGGGTGAGGATTTCTCGACGGTGGCGCGTGAGATCAGCGAGGACGGCAACCACGAGGCGGGCGGTGAGATCGGCCTGCGGCCGGCGCAACGCCTGCCGGATCTATTTGTCGAAGGCGTCAAAGGGCTGGCGGTGGGCCAGTTCTCGGCGCCGTTGCGCAGCGCGGCCGGCATCCACATCCTGAAGGTGATTGATCGCCAGCAGGGCGATGCCTTTCAGGTGACGCAAAGCCATGCCCGGCACATCCTGCTGCGCCTGTCGGACCGGGCGCAGGCGGCGGCGGTGACGCGCCGGATGGACGATTTGCGGCGCCAGATCGAGCGCGGCGAGAAGAAGTTCGAGGACGTGGCGCGTGACATCTCCGAGGACGGCTCGGCGCCCAGCGGCGGTGACCTGGGCTGGGCTTCACCGGGCCAGTTTGTGCCCGAGTTCGAAGAGACGATGGCCAAGCTGGCGCCGGGCGGCATCTCGGCGCCGGTGGTCTCGCGATTTGGCGTTCACCTGATCCAGGTTTTGGAGCGGCGCAGCAGCACGCTCGACCCGAAAGAGGTGCGTGAGCAGGTGCGCGGCCAGTTGCGGGAGGCCAAATACGAGCAGGCCTACCTCGACTGGGCCAAAGAACTGCGCCTGCGGGCCTACATCGAGCTGCGCGAGCCGCCGCAGTGAAGCACCTGGCGCGCAAGCGCTTTGGTCAGCATTTTTTGACCGACGGCGGCGTGATCGACGCCATCGTGCGGGCCATCGCGCCGCGTGGCGGCGATGCGCTGGTCGAGATCGGCCCCGGCCTGGGCGCGCTCACCCAGCCGCTGTTAGAGCGCTGCGGCGCACTCACCGTGATCGAACTCGACCGCGATCTGGCGGCGCGTTGGCGCGCCCGGGCCGGCATCACCGTGATCGAGGCCGACGCGCTGAAAGTCGATTTTGTGGCGCTGGCCGCGTCTGTGGCGGCGACTGTCGGTGCGGCTGTGGGTGCGGCTGTGGGGGCGGATGTGGGGGCGTGCACCGGCGCTTCGCCCGGCAGCCCGGCCGGCCCGGCGCTGCGCGTGGTGGGCAACCTGCCCTACAACATCTCCACGCCGCTGCTGTTCCACTTGCTGGCCGCCGCACCGCAGGTGCGCGACCAGCATTTCATGCTGCAAAAAGAGGTGGTGGACCGCATGGCCGCCGCGCCCGGTGGCAAGGATTTTGGCCGGCTGACGGTGATGCTGCAATGGCGCTACCGCATCGAGGCGCTGTTTGACGTGGCGCCCGAGGCCTTTGACCCACCGCCCCGGGTGCGCTCGGCCATCGTGCGCATGCTGCCGCTGGCCTGCCCGCCGCTGCTGGACGAGGCCCGCCTGCAGGCGCTGGTGGCACTGGCCTTCTCACAGCGCCGCAAGCTGCTGCGCCACACCCTGGGCCGCTGGCTGGACGAAAACGGCTTTGGCGGCCGCTTTGATGTGCAGCGCCGCGCCGAGGAGGTGCCGGTGGCCGAGTACGTGGCATTGGCGCAAGCCACATCGGCCGGCGGTTGAATGCAAAAAGCGCCCCGCAGGGCGCTTTTTTGATCGGCGTCAGCCTGATCAGGCGGCGGTGAGCCACATCGCGGTGTCAAACGCGCTGCTCATCATCGGCATGTTCATGCCGAAATTCGGGTTGCTGCCGGTTTTGGACACGGTTTTGGCCACCGTCTTGGCCGGCGCCTTCTCAGGCACCGGCAGCAGCTCACCGGGGCGCTCCCAGGCGCTGGCCTCGGGCGCCCGGGCCACGGCAAACGAATAAAAACAACGGAAGGCGATGCGCCGCTCGGCCCAGAAATCAGCCGTGTCGCGGAACACGTCGAGCAACTGCTCACGCGCTTCGCGGTCGAACTTGAGGTTGTCGGGCACCTGCTCAAGCACCACCACAAAACCGGGTTGGCTGCCGGCGCGGTGCACCAGGTCGGTCATGCAATCAAACAGCGCATCGAAGTTCTTGCCAAAGTGCGCGGGGAACAAAAACGACTCAGCGATTTTGTCCAGCACATCCTGTTTGGACTGCGCGTCCGTCAGGTTGGCATACAAAAAATGCTGGCCGGCGGCTTCGGCAGCCAGCATCAAATCTTCAACGCGGTAGGCGCGAATCGCCTGCACGATATTGGGACGGACGGTCTGCAGCAGCATGGTCGCGTTCCTCCTGGGCAAATAAACGGTTCCGGATCAAATCACCGATCAAGGCACGATGCGGTTGAAGCTCGTGTAGTGATCGGCGGTGTAGTAACAGGCATCAGGTTCAGTGGCACGCTGGCCGCCGCAAACGATGCGGCGTGCGCCTCGGTTGTGCGAGCCGGGGGTTGGCACGGTGTATTCGCGGTAGAAACCGCGCTCATGCCGAGGCAAAACCCGCTCGAAATTGCCGAAGACCACACCGTCTTTTGCAAACGGAAACGGCCCGCCGGTGTGGATCAGACGCTGTGTTTGCTGGGCCTCGGCGGGCAGCGTTACCAGCGCCACCGTGCCCAAGCCCAGCGCCGGCGCCGGCCCTTTGGCATTTGCCGCCGTGCCGGCCACCGCCGTCCCCACCACCGCCACGGCCACTGCGTAAAACCCCAGCTTGCGCAGAAGAGTCCACATCGGTGACCGGCCGGCCTTGTCCACTGGTTTACCCTAAATTCTGTGAGACTGATGTTATCGGAACGGGCCAGAAAACTCAAGCGTCTGCCTCATATTTGGGCATGAACGAAAGGATATGAGTGGGCACTCACCATCGCAGAAATACTTGAAAAACCGAATTTCGTTCGCTGTCAAGAGGGCATTCGAGCGCATCGGGGCTTGATGCGCGCAAAGTTTTGTGGCCAGCGCCGCCAGCGCACCGATTTGGTGAATCGACGCGGCCAGGAGGCTATCGGGCGGCGTTGGCGTCGGCCACCGTCAGCGCCGTCATGTTGACGATGCGGCGCACCGTGGCCGACGGCGTCAGGATGTGCGCCGGTTTGGCCGCACCCAGCAGCACCGGGCCAATGGCGATGCCGCCGCCGGCCGCCGTCTTGAGCAGGTTGTACGCAATGTTGGCAGCGTCGATATTGGGCAGCACCAGCAGATTGGCCTCGCCGGTGAGTGTCGAGTTGGGCATCAGGTCGCGCCGCAGGTCGGCGTCGAGTGCCACGTCGCCGTGCATCTCGCCGTCCACCTCCAGCCACGGCGCGCTGGCCTGAATCAGCGCCAGCGCGCTGCGCATCTTGATGGCCGACGGCTGGTTGCTGGCGCCGAAGCTGGAGTGCGACAACAGCGCGGCCTTGGGTTGCACGCCAAAGCGCAGCATCTCTTCGGCCGCCAGCACGGTGATCTCGGCCAGTTGCTCGGCTGTCGGGTCGTAGTTGACGTGGGTATCGACCAAAAAAATCTGCCGGCCCGGCAGGATCAGCCCGTTCATGCAGGCGTAGGTATTGACGCCGGACCGGCGGCCGATGATCTGGTCGATGTGGGCCAGGTGCTGGGTGGTCGATCCCCAGGTGCCGCAAATCATGCCGTCCACCTCACCTTTGTACAGCAGCATGCTGGTGATCAGCGTCAGCCGGCGGCGCATCTCGATCTTGGCAAATTGCTCGGTCACGCCTTTGCGCTCGGTCAGCCGGTGGTAGGTTTGCCAGTAGTCGCGGTAGCGCGGGTCGTCGTCGATGTTGACGATCTCGTAGTCGCGGCCGGCCTGCAGCCGCAAGCCGAGTTTGTCGATGCGCGCGGTGATGACGCTGGCCCGGCCCACCAGCCAGGGCCGGGCCAGGCCTTCGTCCACCACCACCTGCACTGCGCGCAGCACACGCCGGTCTTCGCCCTCGGCAAAGGCCACGTTGCGCCGCAGTGCCCGCTTGGCGAGCGAGAAAATCGGCTTCATCGCGTTGCCCGAGGCGTAGACAAAGCTCTTCAAGCGCTCTTCGTAAGCCTCGTAATCGGTGACGGGCCGCGCCGCCACGCCCGACTCGGCCGCCGCCCGGGCCACGGCCGGCGCGATTTTCATCATCAGCCGGGGGTCGAACGGCTTGGGGATCAGGTATTCCGGCCCAAAGCTGAGCGTCGTGCCGGCGTAGGCGGCGGCCACCACATCGTTTTGCTCGGCCTGGGCCAGCTCGGCGATGGCCTGCACGGCGGCGATCTCCATTGCGTCGGTGATGGTGGTGGCGCCTGAATCCAGCGCACCCCGAAAGATGTACGGGAAGCACAGCACGTTGTTGACCTGGTTCGGATAATCGGTGCGGCCGGTGGCCATGATGGCGTCACCACGCACCGCCTTCACCTGCTCGGGCATGATTTCGGGCGTCGGGTTGGCCAGCGCAAAAATCAGCGGGTGGGCGGCCATCGCGGCCACCGCCGGGCTTTTGAGCACGCCGCCAGCCGACAGGCCCAAAAACACATCCGCGCCCACCATCGCCTCGGCCAGCGTGCGGTAAGGCGTGTCTTGCGCAAACTCGGCCTTGTCCGGGTCCATCAGCTCGATGCGACCGGTGTACACCACGCCGGCAAGATCCGTGACGAAGATGTTTTTCTTCGGCAGGCCGAGTTTGACCAGCAAATTGAGGCAGGCGAGTGCTGCCGCACCGGCGCCCGAGGTGACGAGCTTGACCTGGTCGATCTTTTTGCCCGTCACTTTCAAGCCGTTCAGCAGCGCCGCGCCGACGACGATGGCCGTGCCGTGCTGGTCGTCGTGGAAGACCGGTATCTTCATGCGCTCGCGCAGCTTGCGCTCAACGTAAAAGCAGTCTGGCGCCTTGATGTCTTCGAGGTTGATGCCGCCGAAGGTGGGCTCCAGCGCGGCGATGATGTCCACCAGCTTGTCGACGTTGGGCTCGTTGATCTCCAGGTCAAACACGTCGATGCCGGCAAACTTCTTGAACAGCACCGCCTTGCCCTCCATCACCGGCTTGGACGCCAGCGGGCCGATATTGCCCAGCCCCAGCACGGCCGTGCCGTTGGTCACCACGGCCACCAGGTTGCCTCGCGCGGTGTAGCGCCAGGCGTTGGCCGGGTCGGCCACGATCTCTTCGCAGGCCGCTGCCACGCCGGGTGAATAGGCCAGCGCCAGATCGTGCTGGTTGACCATCTGTTTGGTCGCGGCGATGGCCACTTTGCCGGGCGTGGGGAACTCGTGGTATTCCAGCGCAGCACGGCGCAACTCGGCGTTTTTTTCGTCTTGATTGGGCATGGTGCGGTCCTCGGCAGCGCGGGGATGGGATTTTAGGATTGTGCGCAGGCGGCACCCGTGCGGCCAACGGCGGCCGCGCCGGTCAGCGGGCCAGCGTCACGGCGCGGGCGCCCGGCCGCGCAGCAGCAGATCGGGCTGGCGCTCCAGCGTGTCGGTCAGTTCGCGCAGGGAGCGGGCGGCGCGCGACACGTCTTGCAGCGCCCGGTCAGCGCCCAGGCGCAGCGTGGAATCGTCGGCCGCCGCCTGGCGCAGCGTGCCGACGGCCAGCGTCAGCGCGTCGGCGGTGCGGCGCAGATCGGCCAGCAGCGGCGTGGCGGCAGCGGCCAGCGCGCCGGCCTGGGCCTGCACTGCCGCCGCGCTGCTGCCGATCTGCGACGCCGCACTGCCCACTTGCAGCGCGCCCTGGCCCAACTGCTGCACCGCGCGCCGGGTCTCGGCCAGCGTGCTGCGGGCGTCCTGGCCCAGCGGCACCAGATCACGCTCGATGCGGCTGGCCAGGCGCTCGATGGCCCGCGCGGCGTCGGCGCTGCGAGCCAGCGCCCGGGCCGGCTCGGGGCCGGCCAGCAGCAAGCGGGCCGACTGCGCCAGCGCCGCCAGGTCGCGCCCGATCTGGCCCAGGTCCAGCCCGTCAAGCTGGGCTTGCAGGGTGTCAAAGCGGGTCGGCGCGGTGGGGATCACCGGCAGACCGGCCAGCCCGGCCAGACCGGCCGGCAAGACCGGCAGCACGGCGGCCGGTGGGTGGGGGGGGTCAGGCGCCAGGTCGAGATCGACATACAACTGCCCGGTGAGCAGGCTTTGCAGCGCCAGCCGGGCCACCAGGCCACGCTGCACCAGCAGCACCAGCACCGGCGCACTGCTGGCCGGCGTGGGCGTGATCAGGTCGCGCAGCATGGCGCGTTGAAAGGTGGCGGTGACAGGGATGGCCACGCCGTTGGGCCCGGCCGGGGCCAGCCCGAAAGCGCTGACCTGGCCCACCCGCACGCCGCGAAAGACCACCGGCGCGCCCACTTGCAGGCCAAACACCGAGCCGTCAAAGCGCATCACCGCCGTCTCGGTGTCGGCAAACCAGCGCCCGCCCACGGCCACCACCGCCAGCACCGACAGCGCCAGCCCGGCCAGCGCAAACAAGCCGACGCGCCAGGCCGCGCGCTTCATGCCGCGCGCCGCGTGCCGCCGTGGCGCAAAAACAGCCGCACCGCGTCGGGCCCGTGGTCGCGCAAATCCTGCGGTGTGCCGATAGCGGTCATGGTCTTGGCTTGGTCATCCAGAAACAAGGCCCGGTCGGCCACCTCAAAAACGCTGTTGATCTCATGCGTCACCATCACCACCGTGGTGCCCAGATGGTGCCTCAGGTTGGCCACCAGCTCGTCGAGCCGCTCGACATTGACCGGGTCGAGCCCGGCGCCGGGCTCGTCGAGCAGCAGGATTTCAGGGTCGAGCGCCAGCGCCCGGGCCAGCGCGGCGCGCTTGCGCATGCCACCCGACAACTGCGCTGGCATCAAGTCGAAGCTGCCGTCCAGCCCGACCAGCGCCAGTTTGAAGCGGGCGCGGCGCTGCCGGGTGGCGGCGTCCAGCGTGGTGAACAGCCGCATCGGCAGCATCAGGTTGTCGCCCAGGCTCATCGAGCTCCACAGCGCGCCGGCCTGGAACATCACGCCCAGGCGGCGCCGCAGCGCGGCCAGCGTGGCGTCACTGCCGTGGTGCAGGTCATAGCCGTCCAGCAGCACCTGGCCGGCCGCCGGCCGGGCCAGGCCCACCAGGTGGCGCAGCAAGGTGCTTTTGCCGCAACCGCTGGGCCCCACCAGGCCCAGCACCTCACCGCGCCGGATGTCGAAATCCAGCCCCTGCTGCACCACCCTGCCACCGGCCATGATCGTCAAGCCGCGCACCTGCATCAGCACGTCGGCCGGGGCGGGCGCGGCGGGCGGGGCAGGCTGGGCGTCCGTTGGCCCGCCGGCGGCGGCGGCCAGGGCGTCATCGGCCAGCGGATGGGGGAGCATGGTCAAAAAGCCCGGCTCAAAAGCCCAGCGCGGTGAAGGCCACCGTGGTGGTGCAGGCCGCCACCACAATCCACACCAGCGCCTTGACCACCGCCGTGGTGGTGGCCGCGCCCACGGCCTGCGCGCTGCGGCCGGCGTGCAGGCCCTCGCGGCAGCCGGCCAGCGCCAGCAGCGCGACGTAGAGCAAGCCTTTGAACAGGCCGATCCACAGGTGGGTGGCGGTGAGCGCGCGCTGGCACTGGTGCCAGTACTCGCTGCTGGACACGCCGTACCCCCACACCGCCGCCGGCCAGCCGGCCGCCACGCCGGCCAACGCGCCAAAGACGATCAGCGCCGGGGCCATCAGCAGCAGGGCCAGCAGGCGCGGCAGCACCAGGTGGGTGATCGGGTCGACGCCCAGCACGCGCAGCGCGTCGATCTCGTCACCGGCCTGCATGCTGGCCAGTTGGGCGGCAAACGCCGCGCCCAGCCGGCCGGCCAGGATGACGCCGGCCATCAGCCCGGCCAGCTCACGCACCATGCCCACCGTCACCACGTCGGCCAAAAAACCCTGGGCGCCGATGCGGCCCAGTTGCGCCCCGCCCATATAGGCCAGCATCAGCCCGATCAGCGCGCAGGTGAGCAAAACGATGGGCAGCGAGCGTGGGCCGGTCTGGTCAAGCTGGTGCAGCACGTCAGCGGCCCGCAGCGACGAGCGGCCGCACAGCCAGCGCCAGAGGGCGATCAACACCTCGCCGAAGAAGGCCACGGTGATGGCGGCGTCGCGCGGCGGGCGCGGGGTGGCGGGCGTGGTGGCCGTCGCGGCTGGCGCGATGCCTGGCGTGGCGGGTCTGTTGGGCGCGCCGACAGCGGTTGCCGAGAGGGCCGGCGCAGCGGCCGCCGTCGTCGCCAAGGCCAGCATGTCGAGCAGGCCGGCCGGCAGCGCCACCAAGTGCACCAGCGCGCCGCGCCCGGCCAGCTCGTTGCGCAGCGACCACAGATCGGCCGCCAGCGCGGCGTCCCAGCGCGCCAGACCCTGGCCGTCGATCAGCACCCGGCTGCCGCTGCGCAGGTGGCCGGGCAGCGGCGGCCAGCGCGCGTGCTGGCCAAGTTGGCCGCCGTCCAGATGCAGCGACCAGGCGACGTCGGCCGTGGGCCAATCGCCCGCAGACAACTCGGCCACGGGCAGCGCGCCAAGCAGCGGCGCATCAACAGGCGGCGCGTGAACAGTCATCTCGGTACGGGTGGCGATTCGGCAGCATCCAGCGGCATGGGCCCCGGCAGGCCCAGGCGCCGATTGTGGCGGCCGGCCGTTGTCACCCGAGGGCCGCGACTTTCGGATAGCCTCTCGACCAAACTTGCTGCATTCCCCGCCGATTGCTGATCGCTGATCGCTGATCGCTGATCGCTGATCGCTGATCGCTGATTGCCGCTGATCCGCCCGCCCGCCCCATCCGCCCATTCGTCCACCAGCCCGCCATGCACCCCACCCTGCCGCTGCTTGCCGCCACCGACTTTCCGCCGCTGCGCCGCACTGCGCTGCAAACCCTGCAAGTCAACCTGGGTTACCGCTGCAACCAAAGCTGCCTGCATTGCCATGTCAATGCCGGCCCGACGCGCACCGAAGAAATGGCCGCCGGCACCGTGGCGCTGGTGCTGCAAGTGCTGGCCCGCTTGCAGGCGCAGCGCCCGACCACGCTGGACGTGACCGGCGGCGCGCCCGAACTGAACCCGCACTTCCGCAGGCTGGTGCAAGACGCCCGGGCGCTGGGCGTGCAGGTGATCGATCGCTGCAACCTGACGATCCTGTCCGAGCCCGGGCAACAGGGCCTGGCTGAGTTTCTGGCCGCGCAGCGGGTCGAGGTGGTGGCCTCGTTGCCGTGTTATTCGGTGGCCAATGTGGATCGCCAGCGCGGTGACGGCGTGTTTGACCGCAGCATCGCTGGCCTGCAGACACTCAACGCGCTGGGTTACGGCCAGCCGGGCTCGGGCCTGGTGCTCAACCTCGTCTACAACCCGCAGGGCGCCGTGCTGCCGCCGCCGCAGGGCGCGCTGCAAGCCGACTACCAGCGTGAGCTGTTCAACCATTTCGGCATCCGCTTCAACCAGTTGTTTGTGCTGACGAACATGCCGATCCAGCGCTTTGGCAGCACGCTCATCAGCAAAGGCACGTTTGCCAGCTATCTGCATTTGCTGCGCGGCGCCTACCAGGCCCACAACCTGGCCACGGTGATGTGCCGCACGATGCTCAGCGTCGATTGGCAGGGCGATCTGTACGATTGCGACTTCAACCAGATGCTGGGCCTGCCGGCACGGCTGGCCGGCGCAGCGCGGCCGCATTTGCGGGATTTGCTGCTGCACGACGCGGCCGGCGAGTCCATCCGCACCGCCGACCATTGCTACGGCTGCACCGCCGGCCAGGGCAGCAGTTGCGGTGGCGCGCTGGAAGGCCCGGCACACGCCGGCCCGGCTGACGAACCCAGCCCGACCCGCGAGACCAGTGCGGCGTGAGACCGCCCGGCCGCCCGAAGGGCTCACACACCGCAGCGCGCAGCGCGGAGGTTTCCAGATGACCGCACCCGCCGGCCCAGCCAAAAAAAGCCTGTGGCTGGGCGCCGGCCTGGCTGTGTTGTTGGTGTTGGCGGCCTACTGGTATTTCGATCTCGGTCGGCTGCTGACGCTCGATTCCCTCAAAGCCAGCCGCGCCGCGCTGGCCGGCGCCTACCAGGCGCAGCCGCTGGCCACGCTGCTGTCGTTTTTTGCCGTCTACGTGGCGGTCTGCGCGCTGTCGATCCCCGGCGCGGCCATCCTCACGCTGGCGGCCGGCGCGATGTTTGGCGTCGGCGTCGGGCTGCTGGTGGTGTCGTTTGCGTCGGCGCTGGGCGCGTTGCTGGCGTTTCTGGTGGCGCGCTACCTGCTGCGCGACCTGGTGCAGGCGCGCTTTGGCAAAGCGCTGGCGCCGGTGAATGACGGCATGGCGCGCGACGGCGCGTTCTACCTGCTCACGCTGCGGCTGGTGCCACTGTTCCCGTTCTGGCTGGTCAACCTGCTGTCGGGCTTGACGCCGATCAGCGCCGCGCGCTTTTACGGCGTCAGCCAGCTCGGCATGCTGCCGGGCACGCTGGTGTACGTCAACGCCGGCACCCAACTGGCGGCCATCCAGTCGCCGTCGCAAATCCTGTCGCCCGGCCTGCTGGGCAGCTTTGTGCTGCTCGGGATGTTTCCGCTGTTGGCCAAGGCGGCGGTGGGCTGGTGGCAGGCGCGCCAGGTCTACGCCCCGTGGCAAGCGCAGAAGCCGGCGCAGTTTGAGCGGAATTTGGTGGTCATCGGCGCGGGCGCGGGCGGGCTGGTGTCGGCTTACATCGCGGCGGTGGTGAAGGCCAAAGTCACGCTGGTGGAAGGCCACAAAATGGGCGGTGATTGCCTGAACTTTGGCTGCGTGCCGAGCAAGGCGCTGATCCGCTCGGCCAAGCTGGCACGGCAGATCAAGGATGCGTCGGCGCTGGGCATGCACAACGCCAGCGCCGAAGTCGATTTTGCGGCGGTGATGGCGCGCATCCAGCGCGTGATTGCGGCCATCGAGCCGCATGATTCGGTGGCCCGCTACACCGGCCTGGGGGTGGAGGTGCTGCAAGGCCATGCCCGCATCACGTCGCCGTGGCAGGTGCAGGTCACGCTGGCGGATGGCACGGTGCAAACGCTGAGCACCCGCAGCATCGTCATCGCCACCGGCGCCAGCCCGGCGGTGCCGCCGATCCCGGGCTTGAAAGAGGTCGGCTTTTTGACCAGCGACACGGTCTGGGGCCTCGCCGCCTGCCCGAAGCGGCTGGTGGTGCTGGGCGGCGGGCCGATCGGCTGTGAGCTGGCGCAAAGCTTTGCCCGGCTGGGCGCGCAAGTCACGCAAGTGGAGATGGCCGACCGGGTGATGCTGCGTGAGGACGTGGAGGTGTCCGCCCTGGTGGCCGACGCGCTGCGTGCCGACGGCGTGGCCCTGCTCACCGGCCACCAGGCGCTGCGCTGTGAGCAAGACGCCGATCAGGATGCCGGCGGGCACGGCGCCAAACGCCTGATCGTCAAACGCGGCAGCGAAGAAATCGCCATCGAGTTTGACGAGTTGCTGTGCGCCGTGGGCCGCAGCCCGCGCATCGATGGTTACGGCCTGCAAGAACTGGGCATCACGCTGACACCGCGCAAGACCATCGCCACCAACCCCTGGCTGCAAACCAACTACCCCAACATCTACGCCGTGGGCGATGTGGCCGGGCCCTACCAGCTCACCCACGTCGCCGCCCACCAGGCCTGGTATGCGGCGGTGAATGCGCTGTTCGGCCGCTTCAAGCGCTTCAAGGCCGATTACTCCGTGATCCCGTGGGCCACCTTCACCGACCCCGAGGTGGCGCGGGTGGGCTTGTCAGAGGCCGAGGCGCGTGAGCAGGGCATCGCGGTCGAGGTGACGCGCTACGGCCTGGATGATCTGGACCGGGCGATTGCCGACGGCACCGCGCACGGCTTTGTCAAAGTGCTCACGGTGCCGGGCAAAGACAAGATATTGGGGGCGCTGATCGTCGGCGCGCATGCCGGTGATTTGCTGGCCGAGTTTGTGCTGGCGATGAAACACGGCCTGGGCTTGAACAAGATTCTCGGCACCATCCACATCTACCCCACGCTGGCCGAGGCCAACAAATACGCCGCTGGCGAGTGGAAGCGGGCGCATGCGCCGCAAAAGCTGTTGTTGTGGGTGGCCAAATACCATGATTGGGAGCGCCGATGACGCCAAACCGCCGACAACTGCTGCGCGCCAGCGCCGCCGCATTGATCACCGCCCCGTTGGGCCGCTGGGCAGGGGCCCAGGCCTTTGATCCGGGCTACGCCGCCTGGTCGGCGCTGCTGAAAAAGCATGTGCTGGTGCAGCGCGGCGGCCAGGCCTCGGTGGTGCGCTACACCGGTTTTGCGGCTGACCGGGCCGCGCTGAAGGCGGTGTTGGACAACCTTTCAGCCGTCAGTGACGCCACTTTCAAGACTTTCAGCAAGCCCCAGCAGATGGCGTTTCTGATCAATGCCTACAACGCCTTCACGGTCGAGCTGATCCTGAGCAAATACCCCGATCTGAAATCGATCAAAGACCTGGGCAACCTGCTGCAAAGCCCGTGGAAGCCGAAGTGGATCCCGCTGCTGGGCGGCAAGGTCTCACTCGACGAGATCGAGCATGAAATGCTGCGCAAGCCCGGCCGCTACGACGACCCCCGGGTGCACTTTGCCGTCAACTGCGCCAGCATCGGCTGCCCGGCGCTGCGCGAAGAGGCCTTTGTGGCCGAGCGGCTGGACGCCCAGTTGGATGAGCAGGCCCAGCGCTTTTTAAGCGACCGCAGCCGCAACCGCTTCAACGCCCAGCGCGGCCGGCTGGAGGTGTCGAAAATCTTTGACTGGTTTGGCGACGATTTTCGTGCCGGCCACCGCGGCATCACCTCGTTGCCGGTGTTCCTGGCGCGCTACGCTGATGGGCTGGCGGACGCCCCCGCCGACCGTGAGCGCATCCGCACGTTGCAGGTGCCGGTGGCCTTCAACGACTACGACTGGACGCTGAACGACGCGGCCCGATGAGCCCCGGCCTGCCCACCTTGAGCATCGTCATGCCGGTGCTGGACGAAGCCGATGGCATCCAGGCCACGCTGGCCGCGCTAGCGCCGCTGCGCGCACGCGGTGCCGAGCTGATCGTGGTGGACGGCGGCAGCAGCGACGCCACGCTGGCACTGGCCGCGCCGCTGGCCGATGTGCTGCTGGCAGCGCCGCAGGGCCGGGCCCGGCAGATGAATGCCGGCGCCGCCCGGGCTCAAGGCGATGCGCTGCTGTTTTTGCATGCCGACGCCGTGCTGCCGCCGGGCGCTGACGCGCTGATTCAGCAGGCGCTGGCCGGTGGTGCGGTTTGGGGCCGGTTTGACGTGCGCATCAGCGGCCGGCCCCGGCTGCTGCGGCTGGTGGCCGCGCTGATGAACCTGCGCTCGCGCTGCACCGGCATTGCCACCGGCGACCAGGCGATGTTTGTGCAGCGCGAGTTGTTTTTGCGCGTTGGCGGCTTCCCCGACCAGCCGCTGATGGAGGACATCGCGCTGTCGCGCCGGCTGCGCGCGGTGGCGCGGCCGGCCTGCCTGCGGGCGCGCGCCACCACCTCGGGCCGGCGCTGGGAGTCGCGCGGCGTCTGGCGCACGATTTTTTTGATGTGGCGGCTGCGCTGGCGTTACTGGCGCGGTGAGCCGGCTGAGACGCTGGCGCGGGCCTACCGATGAAGCCAAACGCGGCCCAGCCTGCCGCCCGCCCTGCCGCCCCCACTTTGGCGGCGCAGGTGATCGTGTTTGCCAAGGCGCCGGTGGCCGGCCAGGCCAAGACGCGCCTGATCCCGGCGCTGGGCGCAGCCGGCGCGGCGGCGCTGGCCGAGCGCTTGCTGGACCACGCGGTGGCCCAGGCGCTGGCCGCCGGGCTGGGCCGGGTCGGGTTGTGCGTGACGCCGGACGCCAGGCACCCGGCTTTTCAGCGGCTGCAGGCCCGCCATGCCCTGCGCATCACGCTGCAAGGCGCGGGTGATCTGGGCCAGCGCATGGACCGGGCGCTGTCAGAGGCGCTGACCGGTGCGATCACCGATGCGAGGACTGAGGCGCCCACCCGGGTGCTGAGCGACGCGCGGACCGACGTGCTGACGGACACGCCCGCCAACACCCCCATCCACCCGCCCACCCCGCCACCGCAAGCCCCCGCCCGCGTGCTGCTGATCGGCAGCGACGCCCCGGCGCTCAGCGCCGCCGTGCTGCGCGCCGCCGCCGCCGCGCTGGACGATGCCGATGCGGTGCTGGTGCCGGCGCTGGACGGCGGTTATGTGCTGGTCGGCCTGCGCCGGCCGGCCCCGGCGCTGTTTGCCGGCGTGGCCTGGAGCACCGGCCAGGTGATGGCACAAACCCGCCAGCGCGCCGCAATGGCCGGACTGCGCCTGGCCGTGCTGCCGGCGCTGGCCGACATCGACGAGCCGGCCGATCTGCTGCATCTGCACCACCTGCCGCCGCTGCCAGCGCCGCCGCCGCCGCCGCCGCCGCCGCCACTGCCGGCCCGCCACCCGGCATGAGGCGGCTGCTGCTGATCGGCGCCGGCCATGCCCATGCCCAGGTACTGCGCGACTGGCTAGACCGGCCGGTGCCCGGGGTCGAGCTGGTGCTGGTCTCGCCGGCCGCGCTGGCGCCGTACTCGGGCATGGTGCCGGGCTGGCTGGCTGGCAGGTATTTGTTCGAGGAAATCTGCATCAACTTCCAGGCGCTGGCCGCAGCGGCCGGGGCGCGCTGGGTGGCCGACGAACTGGCCAGTCTCGATGCCGGGCGCCGCAGCGTCACGCTGGCCTCGGGCGCGGTGCTGGGGTTTGATCTGCTGTCGCTGAACGTCGGCTCGACGCTCACCCCGCCGGCCAACGCGGCCAACGCGGCCGACGATGCCGGCAGCGGCGGCGCAGCGATGCTGTCGCTGCGCCCGCTGGGCCGGCTGCGCGAAGCCTGGGATTTGCAACTGGCGGCCATCGCCGGGCAAGCCAACCAAGCGCCGTTCACCGTTACAGCCGTGGGCGGCGGCGCGGCCGGGTTTGAATGCCTGCTGGCGGTGCTGGCCCGGCTGCGTGCGCTGTGGCCGGGCCGGCTGGTGCACGGCGTGCTGGTCAGCCGGGCCAGCAGCCTGCTGCCCGGCCTGGCGCCCGGCGCGGTGCGGGCGGCGGGCCAGGCGCTTACGCGGGCCGGCGTCAGCCTGCAACTGGGCACCGATTGGGGCGACGCGCTGCTGCACCGCCGCAGCAGCGCGGCGGCCGGCACGGTGCTTGGCCTGCCTGACGGTGCGACGGACGGCCCGACAACCGGCCCGACAACCGGCCCGGCAACCGACCCGACAACTGGCCTGGTGCTCTGGGCCACCGGCGCCGAGGCCCACGACTGGCAGCGTTGCCCGGCCCGGCGCGGCGGCATGGCGGTGAGCGAGCGCGGCTTCATCCGGGTGGACCGCCAGTTGCGGTCGGTCTCGCACCCGTCGGTCTACGCCGTGGGCGATTGCGCTGAGTGGGCACCGCCGCTGCCCAAGGCCGGTGTGTTTGCGGTGCGCATGGGCCCGGTGCTGTCGCGCAACCTGCGCGCTGCGCTGGGTGAGGGTGAGGCTGCCGACTACACGCCGCAGCGCCGCTTTCTGGCGCTGCTGGCCACTGGCGACGGCCGGGCCATCGGCGCCTGGGGCCGCTGGTCGGCCCAGGGCCGCTGGCTGTGGCGCTGGAAAGACCACATCGACCGCCAGTTCTTGCGCCGCTTTGATCTGGCCGCACCGGGGGATGGGCCGGGCGATCAGCCGCCGGATCGGCCCGCCCCGACGCACGCGGGCGGGCCGGGCCAGGGCCCGGCTCAAACGTCGAACCGCACGCCTTGGGCCAGCGGCAGCGCGCCCGAGTAGTTGATGGTGTTGGTGGCCCGGCGCATGTAGTTCTTCCAGGCGTCCGAGCCCGATTCGCGGCCGCCGCCGGTCTCTTTCTCGCCGCCAAAGGCGCCGCCGATCTCGGCCCCCGAGGTGCCGATGTTGACGTTGGCGATGCCGCAGTCTGAGCCGGTGGCCGACAAAAACGCCTCGGCCTCGCGCAGGTCGTTGGTGAAGATGGCCGACGACAAGCCCTGCGGCACGGCGTTGTGCAGCGCGATCGCCTCGTCGAGTGTGTCGTAGCGCAGCAGGTACAGGATGGGCGCAAAGGTCTCGTGGCAGACCACCGCCGTCTGCCCGGGCATCAGCACCAGCGCCGGGCTGGCGTACCAGGCGCTGCTGGCGGCGTCGTCGGCATCGCCTGGCGCCACGGCGGGCGGCAGCGCCGTGGCCGGCAGCACCTTGGCCGACAGCACCGTCACTCGCTCACCGCCGCTCACCTGGCCGCCCTGGTCGGCCGCCTGGCTCAGCGCGGCCTGCATGCCCAGCCAGGCCGCCTCGTCCACCAGCGGGCCCACCAGCACACCGGGCTGGCGCGGATCACCCACCTGCAGGCTGGCGCGGGCGCGCTCCAGCCGGTCGGCCAATGCATCGTGGATGCTGCTGTGCGCAATCACCCGGCGGGTGGACGTGCAGCGCTGGCCCGCCGTGCCGTAAGCGCCAAACAGGATGGCGCGCAGCGCCAGGTCCAGATCGGCACTGGGCGCGACGATGATGGCGTTGTTGCCGCCCAGCTCGAGCAGGCAACGGCCGAAGCGCGCCGCCACCCGGGGCGCCACCGCCCGGCCCATGCGGGTCGATCCGGTGGCCGACAGCAGCGCCACCCGCGGGTCATCGGCCAGCACCTGGCCCAGCGCCGCCGTGCCGTTCACCACCTGGCTTAAAAACGCCGGTGCCGGCGCACCGTCCTGGGCAAAACGAAGCAGCGCCGAGTCAAACAGCGCCTGGCAGGCGAGTGCGGTGAGCGGGGTTTTTTCACTCGGCTTCCACAGCACCGCATTGCCGCAGACCAGCGCCAGCGTGGCATTCCAGGCCCACACCGCGACCGGGAAGTTGAAGGCGCTGATCACGCCCACCACGCCCAGCGGGTGCCACTGCTCCATCATGCGGTGGCCGGGCCGCTCACTGGCCATCGTCAGGCCGTGCAACTGGCGCGACAGGCCCACCGCAAAGTCGCAGATGTCGATCATCTCCTGCACCTCGCCCGCGCCCTCGCTCGTCACCTTGCCGGCCTCCAGCGTGACAAGGGCGGCCAGCGTGGCCTTGTGCCGGCGCAGGCCGTCGCCCAGCAGGCGCACCAGCTCACCGCGCCGGGGTGCCGGCACGCTGCGCCAGGCCAGAAACGCCGCCTGGGCCTGGCCGATGGCCGCGCCCATCTCGGCCGGCGTGGCGGCCTGCACCGCGCCGGTGGCCTGGCCGGTGATCGGGGATCGCGCCGGCAGCGCGCCGCCGGTGAAAGCCGCGTCGGCCACGCCCAGCGCGGTGAGCAACTGCCGGGCGCTGGCCAGCGAGGGCGGCGAGGTGAGGCGGGTCATGGCGTGACGCTCCGTTTCAACCGATGGATTCAACCTGGCGCGACTGCTGGTAGGCGCTGCCAAAACGGTTGGCCAGGAAGGCCGGCAAAGCCACCTGCTCTTGCCGGATAAAGCCGCTGGCCGGCAGCGCGCCGTCGCGGAACAGGTCGATGGCCGCACAGATGCCGGCGGCGGTGGTGATCTGGATGGCGGACAGCGGCGCGGTCTCACTGCGGTCGGCAAATATCTTGCGGGCAAACACCTCTTGCAGCAACTGGCCACCGCGCAGCCCGCTGACGGTGACAAACACCAGCACGACATCCTGCATCGTACCGGGCACGCTTTTGCGCAGGATCGCTTTCAGCGTCTCGGGCTCGTCTTTGAGTTGCAGGTCTTCCAGCAGCATGCGCATCAGCGCGTTGTGGCCCGGGTAGCGCACGCTTTTGTAGTCGAGTGTGCGCACCCGGCCGGCCAGCGTCTCACACAGCGTGCCCAGCCCGCCCGAGGTGTTGAAGGCTTCGTACTCGGTGCCGTCGAGCGAGAAGTGCTCCAGCCCTTCGAGGGCCAGCAGCTCGATGTTCTGGCCGTCGCGGATGGCCTCGCAGGGGTGGCAATACTCGTTGATCAGGCCGTCCACGCTCCAGGTCAGGTTGTATTTGAGCGCGTTGGTGGGGAAGGCCGGCAGCGCGCCGACCCGCATCTTGACGTCGTGCAAGGTGTCGAAGCGCTGCGCCAGGTGGTGCGCCACGATGCCGATAAAGCCCGGCGCCAGCCCGCACTGCGGCATGAAGGCGGTGGCCGCGCCCTGGGCCAGCGCCTGGATGGCGCGGGTGGCCGCCACGTCCTCGGTCAAATCAAAGTAGTGGCAGCCGGCCGCGCGCGCCACGGTGGCAGTGGCCACGGCCAGGTGGTAAGGCAGGGCGTTGACGACGGCCTCAAACCCGCCCTGGCCGCTTAGCACCGCCAGCAAGGACGGGCCGTGCTCGGTGTCGGCCACGCAGGTGCGCACGCCGCGCCCGCCGATGCGCGCCAGCGCGGCCGGGTTTTTGTCGAACACGGTGACCTGGTAGTCGCCGCTGTCGCCCAGTAGCCGGGCGATGGTCTGGCCGATATGGCCGGCGCCCAGCAGGGCGACGCGAGAGAGGGTGGGCATGGTCAAACTCCTGGTTCGGTGGTGGCCGGCCGGGCTGGTGTCAGCCCCTCGGCCCGGGCCCAGTCGAGCAGGCTTTGGCGGGCGGCGGCGCGGGTGGCGGGGGGCAGAAACGACGCCCCAGCCGCGTCCAGCCCCATCCGCAGCAGATCATCCCAGCCGAAGCCGGCCAGCACCAGCCGGGCGGCCTCGCTGCTGTGCGTGATGCGCGACAGCAGCGGGTTGTCGGTGTGGAACGACAAGCTCAACCCGGCCCGCCACAGCGCGTGGATCGGGTGCAGCGCCAGCGACGCGGCGGCGCCGGTGTGCAGGTTGCTGGTGGGGCAGATTTCGAGGTGGATGCGGCGCGCACGCAACCCGGCCACGGCGTCGGCGGCACCCGGATCGGCCAGCAGGTCGGCCAACCGCACGCCGTGGCCCACCCGCTGCGCGCCCAACCGGGCGGCCTCCAGCACCCGCTGGCCGGCGTCGGCCTCGCCGGCGTGCAGCGTGAGCCCCAAGCCGGCGCCGCGTACCCGTGCCAGCAGCCCAGCGTGGCGGGTGGCCGGCCAGCCGGCCTCGGGCCCGGCCAGATCAAACCCCACCACCCGGGGCTGACCGGCTTGTACCGGCAGGCCGTGAAACCGCAGCGCCAGATCGGCGGCGCGGGCGATCTGCGCATCACTCTCGTGGCGCATCGCGCAGACGATCAGCCCGCTGGGCAGCGCGCTTTGCGACAGGCCGTGCAGCAGCGCGCCAACCGCCGCGTCGCCGGCCACGCCGTGGGCCTCGAACAGCAGCGGCGCGATGCGGAACTCAGCCAGCACGCAGCCGTCGGCCAGCGCGTCCTCACAAGCCTCAAACGCCACCCGGGCCAGCGCATCGGGCGTGGCCATCGCCGCCACCGTCAGCGCAAAGCCGCGCAGATATTCTTCCAGTGAGCCGGCATGGGCCCGGGCGTCAAACCAGGCGGCCAGCGCGGCCTCGTCGTCGGCCGGCGGCTGGATACCGCGCTGGCGCAGCAGTGCCAGCAAGGTGGCCACCCGCAAGCCGCCGTCCAGGTGCTCATGCAACAGCACTTTGGGCAGGCGCCGGGCCTGGCGCAGCAGCGCGGGCGGCGGGTTTTGCGCTGGCCCGGTGGGCGGGCCGGCGACATCGGGGGGCGGCATCGCCAGATGCTAACGGAGGTGGGCGGGCCGGCCGATGGCCTGCTGGGAGGTGGGCAGGCCGGCCGCGACAGCGCCCAGCCCCGGCAAGCCCCGGGCCCGCCAGTGGCCTGCGTCTTGCTATCCTGCTGGTTAACGGGCTGTGCGGCATCGGGCTAAGCGGCATCGGGCTAAGCGGCATCGAGCTGGCCGGCATTGAGCGCCGTGCTCGCCAACCTGCTGGGGCATCCACACCATGAAACACGCTGTGCTGGCCGCGCTGGGCCTGTCGATCACCGCCGCCGGCGCGCTGGCCCAGCCAGCGGTGATCTACGACATGGGCGGCAAGTTTGACAAATCCTTCAACGAGGCGGCCTACGCCGGCGCCGAGCGCTGGAAGAAGGAAACCGGCAAACCGTACCTGGATTTTGAGATCGCCAACGAGGCCCAGCGTGAGCAGGCGATGCGCCGCATGGCCGACAAAGGCGCGTCACCGGTGATCGGCGTCGGCTTCGGCCAGGGCTCGACGATGGAGAAAGTGGCCAGGGATTTCCCCAAACTCCAGTTCGCCATCATCGACTCGGTGGTCAAGCTGCCGAATGTCGAATCGGTGGTGTTCAAAGAGCAGGAGGGCAGTTTCCTGGTCGGCATGATGGCCGCGCTGGCCAGCAAAAGCGGCAAGGTGGGCTTTATCGGCGGCATGGACATCCCGCTGATCCGGCGCTTCCAGTGCGGCTATGAACAGGGCGCCAAATACGCCAACCCGAAGGTGGAGGTCACCGCCAACATGACTGGCACCACCGCGTCGGCCTGGAACGACCCGACACGCGGCAGCGAGCTGGCCAAAGCCCAGTTTGCCAAAGGCGTGGACGTGATTTTTGCGGCCGCTGGCGGCACCGGCGTGGGCATCTACCAGGCCACCAAAGACGCCGGCAAACTGGCCATCGGCGTGGACAGCAACCAGAACCACCTGCACCCCGGCACCATGCTCACGTCGATGGTGAAACGGGTGGACCTGGCGGTGTACACGCTGGCCAAAAAAACCACGCCCGGCGTCACCGTGCTGGGCCTGAAAGAGGGCGGCGTCGATTACGCGATGGACCAGTACAACGCCAAGCTGGTGAGCGCCGACATGAAGAAGCAGGTCGATGCCGCCAAGGCCGACATCATTGCCGGCAAGATCAAGGTGGCCGACTACATGGCCGACAGCACGTGTAAGTATTGAGCCCCCGGCCGCCTGGCGGCCACCCCCCAAGCGGGTAACCCAACCCGACCGGGAGACCCGGATCGGGTTGGGCGCTCCCGGTCAACACCGCCCCCTGGTCGCTGCGCGACCGGCCCCAGAGGGGCAAGCCAAGCCACACCGCACCGTGAACCCACCCGCTGTCTGCATGCAGGGCATCAGCAAGCGCTTTGGCGCGGTGCAGGCCAACCGCGAGGTCAACCTCACGGTGGCGGCTGGCACGGCGCACGGCATCGTCGGTGAAAACGGCGCCGGCAAAAGCACGCTGATGGCCATCCTGTACGGCTTTTACCAGGCCGACAGCGGCAGCATCCAGATCGGGGGCCGGGCGGCGCGCATCACCGGCTCGGCCGTGGCGATCAGCGTTGGCATCGGCATGGTGCACCAGCATTTCATGTTGGTCGATGCGCTGTCGGCACTGGACAACATCATGCTCGGCGCCGAGGGCCACTGGCGCCTGGCCCCGGCCCGCGCCCGGGTGCGCGCCGGGCTGCTGGCGCTGATGGCCGAGACCGGCCTGCAAGTGAGGCTGGACGCGGCCGTGCAGGATTTGCCGGTCGGTGAGCGCCAGCGGCTGGAAATCCTGAAAGCCCTGTACCGCGGTGCGCGCATCCTGATCCTGGACGAGCCCACCGCCGTGCTGACGCCGCAAGAGACTGAAGCGCTGTTCGTCACGCTGCGCCGGCTGCGCGACGCCGGCACCACCTTGCTGCTGATCACCCACAAGCTCAAAGAGATCATGGCGCTGTGCGACGCGGTGACGGTGATGCGGGCCGGCGCGGTGGTGTTTGACGGCCCGATTGCCGATTGCAGCCTCGACCAGTTGGCCGAGGCGATGGTGGGCCGGCGGGTCAACCTGGGGCGCGATCTGGGCCACGACTGCGGCGCAGCGGCCGCCCAACCCGGCGCCACCCTGCTGGCCGCGCGTGACTTGCAATGGCGCGACGCGCTGGGCGTGCAGCGGCTGGCGGGGGTGTCGCTCGATTTGCGGGCCGGTGAGATCGTCGGCATTGCCGGTGTCTCGGGCAACGGCCAGAGTGAGCTGCTGGCGCTGTTGTCGGGCATGGCCGCGCCGCAATCGGGCAGTTTGACGCTGGGCGCACGGCGGTTTGATGCCAGCCACTGGCTTGACCCGTCCACCGCCCGCGCCGCCGGCCTGGCCCATGTGCCCGAAGACCGCCAGCGCTGCGCGCTGGTGTTGCCGTTTGCGGCCTGGGAAACAGCGGTGCTGGGCTTTGAGCGGCGGCCGCGTTTTGCCAATGCCTGGGGCTGGCTGCGGCGCGCCACGATGCGCCGCGTCACCGCCGAGATGATGGCGGCCTATGACGTGCGGCCGCGCAATGCCGAGTTGCGCGCGTCCAAATTCTCCGGCGGCAACCAGCAAAAACTGGTGCTGGCGCGCGAGGCGCTGGCGCCTGAGGTGCCACCCACCGTGTTGTTGGTCGGCCAGCCCACCCGGGGTGTGGACATCGGCGCCATCGAGTTCATCCACGGCCGGCTGCGGGCGATGCGCGACGCCGGCGGCGCGGTGCTGCTGGTGTCGAGTGAGCTGGACGAGATCCTGGCACTGGCCGACCGGGTGCTGGTGATGGACCGGGGCCGCATCGCCGGTGCGCTGCCGATGGCCGATGGCACCGAGGCCGCGCTGGGGCGGCTGATGGCGGGTGCGCAGGCCGAGGCCGAAGGATCGCCGCGGGACGAGCGCCGGGCCGCTCCCAAGCCGGCCCGCATCCCCTCGGGGGATCGGCCGACGTACCCGTCGGCCGAGGGGCTGACATGAGCAGCCAGTCCGCCGACCTGCCGCGCTGGATCGACATCGGCCTGCTGCCCGTCGTCAACCTGGCACTCGCGCTGGCGGTCAGCGCGCTGGTGGTGGCCGGCATCGGGCTCGACCCCGTGCAGGTGATCACCCTGCTGGTCAAGGGCGCGTTTGGCAGCGCCGCCGGGCTGAGCTACACGCTGTACTACGCCACCACCTTCGTCTTCACCGGGCTGGCGGTGGCGGTGGCCTTCCACGGCGGGCTGTTCAACATCGGCGGTGAGGGCCAGGCGCTGATCGGCGGTCTCGGCTGCTCGGTGGTGGCACTGGCGCTGGGCGACTATTTGCCCGCCGCACTGCTGCTGCCGCTGATGGTGATGGCGGCGATGGCGGCCGGCGCGGCCTGGGCGGCGGTGCCGGCCGCGCTGCAAGCCTGGCGCGGCAGCCACATCGTGATCACCACCATCATGTTCAACTTCATCGCGTCGGCGCTGCTGTCGTACCTGTTGATCAACTGGCTGCGCGCGCCCGGCAACATGAATGTCGAGACCGGGCCCTTTCCGGCCGCCGCGCAGATGCCCGGCATGCACCTGGCGCTGGCCTGGCTGGGCATCACCTGGCCGCGCACCCCGCTCAACCTGAGCGTGCTGCTGGCGCTGGCGGCCGCGCTGGCGGTGTATTTTTTGCTGTGGCGCTCACGCGCTGGCTACGCGCTGCGGGCGGTCGGGTTCTCACCCGACGCGGCGCACTACGGCGGCATCCGGCCGCGTCGCCAGGTGATGCTGGGCATGGCGGTCTCGGGCGCGCTGGCCGGGCTGGTGGGCATCAATGAGCTGGCCGGCGTGCAGCACCGGCTGCTGCTGGATTTTGCGCTGGGTGCGGGCTTCACCGGCATCGCCGTCTCGCTGATCGGCCGCAACCACCCGGTGGGCATCGTGCTGGCGTCTGTGCTGTTTGGCGCGCTGTACCAGGGCGGGGCCGAGCTGGCGTTTGAGATCCCCGGCTTCAGCCGCGACATGGTCACCACCTTGCAGGGCCTGATCGTGCTGTTTTCGGGCGCGATGGCGCAGGTGGCGGCGCCGGCACTGGCCCGGGTTTACGGCGCGCTGCGCCCGGCCGCCGGCACAGCAACCACGGCCGCCACGGCGGGCGCCCAGGCGCCGACCGCCGCAGGGGCCGGCGATGGATGAGGCGCTGATCGGCGGCCTGCTGGCGTCCACGCTGCGGGTGAGCACGCCGCTGATCCTGGGTGCACTGGCGGCGCTGCTGATTGAGCGCTCGGGCGTGATCGACCTCGGGCTGGAGGGCAAGATGCTGCTGTCCGCGTTTGCCGCCGGTGCAGCCGGGGCCTTCACCGGCTCATTGCCGCTGGCCTTGCTGGCCGCGCTGGCGGTGGGGCTGGCGCTGTCGATGGTGCACGGCTATGCCTGCGTCAGCCACAGCGGCGACCAGGTGGTGCTGGGCATGGCGCTGTCGATGATTGCCGCCGGCCTGTCCATCGTGCTGGGCATCGCCTGGTTCAAGCAGGGCGGGCAAACCCCGCCGCTGCCCGACGCGGTGCGGCTCACACCGTGGTTCACCGGCCTGGCCAGCGCGCTGCAAGACACCCCCGTTGTCGGCCAGATCGTGGCCGGCGGCCTGCTGGGCCACAACGGCCTGGTCTACGGCGCGCTGGCGCTGGTGCCGGCGCTGTGGTGGTTGCTGTACCGCACCCGCATCGGACTGCGGCTGCGCGCCACCGGCGAGAACCCGGCGATGGTGGACGCCGCCGGCCTGTCGGTCAAAGCCCTGCGCTACGGCGCACTGGCCGGCAACGGCCTGCTGTGCGGGCTGGCCGGCAGCTATTTGGCGCTGGGGCAAAACGCCAACTTCGTGCCCAACATGACGGCCGGGCGCGGCTATATGGCGCTGGCGGCGATGATCTTCGGCAAATGGCATCCGGTGGGCGCGCTGTTGGCCTGTTTGCTGTTCGGCTTTCTCGATGCCGTGGCGATCCGTCTGCAAGGCGTCAATCTACCCGGCGCGCTGGGCGGCGGCGCAGTGCCGGTGCAGGCCATCCAGGCGCTGCCGTATCTGATGACGGTGGTGTTGTTGGCAGGATTTATCGGCCGATCACGGGCGCCAGCGGCGCTGGGGGTGGCGTATGTCAAAGAGCGTTAGACCTCATCTGACACGCAAGTTTTTGCTATCTGCGCAATAATTCAAGAATTCAAAGTTGGAGCTATACGTGTTTAATCTAGAAGCTACCCCTTATCTGCTGGATCAGCTAGCCTCTGAACAGGTCAGGGAACGGTTGCAGACAATCGAGGAGCGCGTCACACTCCTACGACGCAGCGGGACACTGTCAGAGCAGACCATTAAAGACTATTACGGTGAAAAACGATTTGAGCAAGTCGCAGAATCGAACGCCATTGAAGGCAGTACGTTATCCGCCGGTGAGACCGAACTGGCCGTACTCAAGGGTATAACAATTACCGGGCATGACCCCGCATTCGCAAAGGACGCGTTGGCGCTGGATCGTGCTCTCACACGAATCACCGAAATAGCTCGTGACACAGCACATCCGACAGACATACAGCAATTGCATGAAGTTCATGCTTTACTCCTGGGCGAGCGAGCGGGGGCGGGAATATTTCGAAGTGAACGAGTAATAATTAGCGGCGCAAAACACACCCCGCCCAAAACATGGGAACAAATCATGAGAATGATGAGTGACTGGCAGAAATGGTCTAGTGACAACAGTTTGCTGCCAGCACCCATTCGGTCAGCGGTCATGCACGCATGGCTAACTCACATACACCCATATATCGACGGAAATGGTCGCATTTCCAGAGCAATTGGAAACCTGGAGCTGATTCGCACGGGCTATCCCCCGATCATAATCAAGAAGAAGGAAAGGGATCGATATATCGAGGCACTTGCTGAGTCTGACGAGGGTGGGGACATACGTTCGTTTCTTGAGCTGATCTTTGACCGGATTGAAGGCGGCCTCACTGGACTTGAGCTATCGGCGAAGCGCAAGCAAGGCTTCAATTCTGTTATCGAAAAGACTCGACAGATGCAGGAAAAGCAATTGTACATTTGGGAAACCAGTGTCAAGTTGCTGGCATCAATCATCGAGCATCGCGTATCTCAAATACTGGCGCCAGTCGGCGGGGTTTGCACCGCTCGCTTATATGATTCACCACTCGATCTTGATGACTATGTGGAGGTATGCGGAGGCCATAGCGTTCCACGCAGCTGGGCATTCACCATTCGACTGGAGATTCCTGGAGTATCGCGACTGGAGAAACTGGCATACATTGGCCATCGAAGCATGAGGATATACCATCACCTTGATCAGCAAGGTGGGCCGTCTTTGTATTGGTCCAATAAAAATCCCGCAAACTTCCCCAAATGGATCGCAGATGGGCCTAACTCTCCATATGCAATAGAGATCACCTCAAAGGTTGGGAATGGGGATGAATGGTTCGCAAAGCTTTCTGATGAGTCAATTGTGACCGTGCAGACCACAGAACTTGCGTCTCGAATTGCGACCGCCCTAGTTAGTCAGGTGCAGGTTTAGTATTCTAGGGCCGAGCGGAAACAAAATCTGACCAACCGCTCAACCGAACCCATTGCAGCAGGCCGTCATTTGGGCTAGAAAAGCCTAGCCAAAATATCAGACCGCCTCCATGCACCAGTTAGCTCAACCATCAGGACGCAAAAAATATGACCGAGCAACTCAGCAGCAAGGAAATCTGGGTCACCTGGGTTGGCGTGCTCGATGTTCAAATTGCCAGATCATTCTCGCAATTGCTCGTCAATGCGGCGAGCGACAATGTCACGAGAATTCACACGTTGCTCCAGTCGCCGGGCGGCACGATCAATGAAGGTATATTTCTCTACGAGTTTTTCAAGTCGTTCCCGGTTGAAGTGGTTGCTTACAATGGCGGCCACATCGGCAGCGCGTCGCTTTCGGCCTACCTCGGCGCCCGGAAAAGGTATGTTTGTGCCAATGGCACGTTTCTGCTTCATCGAGCGAAGCCAGCACCGGTCAACACCTGGACATTGCCGCATATTCAAACCATCGTTGACGGCCTGCAAATCGAAGATGCCAGAACCGAAGCCGTACTCAGATCAGGTGCAAACCTCACCCAGCAACAGTGGAATATATTTTCCTCGGGTTGCGATCTGACGCTCGACGCCAACACGGCGATTGAAGTGGGCATCGCCCACGGCCTGGGCTCATTCACGCCGGCGGGCCCGATGTACAGCCTGTGATGATTTACCGCCAAAATAATGCAAACCTGCAGAATATCGCGGGGTTCATCGGTCACTGCTGACAAGGTCTGTCTCGGGGGATTTTGGGTCGGGGCCGCCGGGCCGGTCAGCGCAGCGCCAAATCCACCGCCACGCCGGCAAATACCGCAAACCCCAGCCAGTGGTTGAGGCGGAATGCCTTGAAGCAGCCGTCCCGGCTGCGGCCCCGGATCAGCGTGAAGTGCCAGGCTGCCTGCAGCGCCGCCGCCGCCAGGCCCAGCAAAAACCACCGGCCCAGCCCCAGCGCATGGCCCAGCCCGGCCCAAGACAGCAGGTAGGCGGCGTAAAACCCCATCACGGCGGCCACGTCCCAGTGGCCCAGGGTGATGGCCGAGGTCTGGATGCCGATGGCCAGGTCATCGTCCCGATCAACCATCGCGTACTCGGTGTCGTAGGCCAGCACCCAGCACAGATTGCCCAGCAGCAGCCACCAGGCGTGGGCCGGCACCGCTGCGCCAATCGCCGACAGCCCCCAATCGCGCCCGCCCAGCACCGCCGAGAACGCCATCGGGATGCCAAAGCTGAAGGCCACGCCCAGCACCGCCTGCGGCATGGCCAGCAGGCGCTTGGCATACGGGTAGGCGACCGCGATGGCCAGCGCGGCAACCGACAGCAGGATGGTGGGCGGGTTGGTGGTTAGCACGAGTGCAAACGCGGCCAGCGCCAGCACGGCGCCCAATGCCAGGGCGTCTTTTGCCGGCAGCGCGCCGCTGGTCACCGGGCGCTGGGCGGTGCGCTTGACGTGGCGGTCAAATTCACGGTCGGCCACATCGTTGGCACAGCAGCCGGCGCTGCGCATCAGCACCGTGCCGAGTGCGAAAACGACGAGCAGATGCCAGCCCGGAAAGCCGTCGGCCGCCATCCACAGCGCGCTCAAGGTGGGCCACAGCAGCAGCAGCCAGCCGGCGGGGCGGTCCCAGCGGATCAGTTGCAGGTAGAGCCGGATACGGGCGGGCAGCGGGTGCAAATCGGGCATGGGCTGCGGGGTGGGCACCCGCTCCCGCTGGCAGGAGACGGTTGGGGTGAGGGCGGTGCGGTTGGCATCAGCCCCGGATTGTTGCACCGGCCTCAACAATCAAGCCTCTCGCCAGACCTCCGCCTGCGCACCCGCGATCCCCTGCTCGACCTTCGCCCCGACCTGGCTGACGCGCCGCCGGGCGCCAGGGCAGATCAGCGTTGCAGCTTGCCGATCACGGCTTGGCAAAGTAGCGCACGCCCGGCAAGCCCTCGAAGTGCGCATCCTGGGTCCACAACACGGCCTGGTGTTGTTGGGCGGTGGCGTAAATCAGGCTGTCGGCCATCGGCAAGCCGTTGACGGCCGCGCTCAGCACCAGGTTCACATCGATCGGCACCACCTGGCCGCGCTGCATCAGCGACAGCGCCGCTGACGCGACCTCATCCCCCGCCTCGCGCGCCAGTTTCGTCACCACCTCGTAGACGGTAAGCACCGGCACCACCAGCAAGTCCACCGCATGCACGGCCGGGGCAAAAGTATCTGCGCGGTCGGTATCGGCAAAGTATTCAAGCCAGCAGGATGAATCGAGCACGATGGGCGCCGGGGCGTCGGTGCCGATGCCAGCGGCGGCCCGCGCGGCGCTTGAAGCGGCCACCCGCACCGCGCTCACAGCGGCCGGTCCGGCTCACGCTCGATGCGGGTGTCGATGCCTCGCGCAATGCCGCGCAGTGCCGATGGCGGCTGCAGCGGCAGCAGCCGCAGGCCGCCGTTGAACTCAACCACCAGCAGTTTGGTGCCGGGTTGCAGCTTCATGCGCTGGCGCACCGCCAGCGGGATGACAACCTGGAATTTGGGCGAGACGGTGACGGTGTTCATATCGATCATCTTAGCGTATGACGTTTGGTTTATCGATCAACAAGCCGCAGATCTTTTGGCCAAACGCCCAGGTTGCGATTGAATCTGCCCCGGCTGGCCAGCCCGCTCAGCCCAGCACAAAATCAGCAAAGTCCGGCCGCTTGATGGCCCGCTGGTATTCGGCGGTAAAGCCGGGCCACAGCGCCACCACCTTGCCGGCCTCGGTGCGGTACCAACTGTTGCAGGTGGTCCACACCGAGCCTTGCAGCCGGGCTTGCAGGCGCTGGTTGTAGGCGCTGAAAACGTCGGGCCGCACGTCCAGCCAGTGGTGGCCGCCGGCAAGCACTTGCCGCATGCAGGCGATGGCGTAAGCCACCTCGGGCTCGATGTAGAGCAGGGTGGACGTGTGGCCAGTGGCGGTGTTGGGCCCCAGCATCAAGAACAGGTTGGGGAAACCCGCCACCGTGATGCCGTGATAAGCCTCAGGCCCTGCCGCCCAGGCCTCACGCAAGCTGCGGCCGCCCAGGCCGGTGACGCGCAGGGTGGACAGCAACTGCACCGTCTCAAAGCCGGTGGCGCAGACCAGTGCATCGATGGGCCGCTCGCGGCCGTCGGCGGTGACGATGGTGTGGGCTGTGATCTGGCAGATGGCGTCGGTCACCAGCTCGGTGTTGGGCTGGCCCAGCGCCGGCAAAAAATCATTGGAATAGATCAGCCGCTTGCAGCCCAGCGGGTAGGGCGGTGTGAGTCGGGCGCGCAGCGCCGCATCAGGCACTTGCCGGCGCAATTGCGCGGCGGCCATTGCCAGCAAACGCTTGCGCGCCAAGGTGCCCTCGTCAAAGCCCCGGCGGCCCAGCTCCAGCGCGTGGAACCAGAGCTGGCGCACCAGCGCTGAATACGGCGGCAGCCGGGCCAGCAGCCGGTCCAGCGCGTGGTACGGCCGGTCCAGCCGGGGAAGCACCCAGTTGGCGGTGCGCTGGAAGACATGCAGCGTTGACGCCTGTTGCGCTATCGGCGGGACGAGTTGCGACGCGGTGGACCCGGTGCCGATCACCGCCGCCCGCTGGCCCGCCAGATCGACACTGTGGTCCCAGCGCGCCGAGTGCAGAAGCCGGCCCTTGAAATCAGCCAGCCCGGGGATGTCGGGCCAGCGGGCCTGGCTCAGCGGGCCGGTGCTGCAGACAAAAAAGCGGGCGCGCAGCCGCGCACCGGCCTCGGTGATGAAGTGCCAGCAGCCGCTGGCCGCATCAAACGTCGCCTCGGCCAGCCGGGTGTTGAAGCGCAGGTGCGGTGCCAGGCCATACCGGGCCGCCACCTGCTGCATATAAGCCTGGATCTCGGCGGCGGCAGCAAAGCGCCGCTTCCAGTGCGGGTTGGGCGCGAATGAAAACGAATACAGCGGCGCCGGCACATCGACATGCGCGCCGGGGTAGCGGTTGTCCCACCAGGTGCCGCCAAGGCCGGCTGACTTTTCGAGGATGACAAAGTTGTGCATGCCGGCTTTCTTGAGCCGGACCGCCATGCACAGGCCCGACATGCCGGCACCCAGGACCACCACCTGGTGCTCGGATTCGGGCCCGTTTGTCATGGCTGGATGCGTCGCAGTCGGGTCAGTCACCGGTGGGTCAGGCGGCAATGGGTCAGTCACCGGCGGGTCGGTCTGCGGCGCGGCGATGGCGGCGTTGTCCGTCATTGGGGTCATTGCAATCCGCCCGGCATGGGGTCAAAGCAGCAGCCAATGCGCTGGCGTTGCACCGCGCACGCTGGACAGCGCGATGGCCTGGTCCAACGTCACCAGGCAGCCCCCGTGCCGCACCGCCAGCGCCAGCAGGTACAGATCGGTGATCTGGTTGTGGCCCTGGACGCGGCTGAAATC
>JANLOP010000082.1:0-21666 GCA_031366635.1 Betaproteobacteria bacterium
GCAACAGCCCGAACAATGCGACAAACAGCAACGCCACCTGCTGGTCGGCGTCCAGGCCAGGCAGCGACGTCATGCTGTTGCTGCGGCGGCAGCGTCTGGCGCCAGCCCGGGCTGCAAAGCGATCACTGCCTGGCGCGCCCGGTCGAGAAAGGCGCGCCGGTCTTCGCCCGCCGTCAGTGTGATCGGTGCACCGAAAGTCACCGTGCACAAGATCGGCACCGGCACCACCTCGCCCTTGGGCATCACGCGCTGCACATTGGCAATCCAGGCCGGGATCAACTGCACCTGCGGAAACTGCTGGGCCAGCGCGTACAGCCCACTTTTGAAGGGCTGCGGCAGGCCCCGGTTGCTGCGCGTGCCCTCCGGGAAAATCACCAGCGAGTCGCCGTTGCGCAGCGCCTCGGCCAGCGGCTCCAGCGGGTCTTGGTCATCAGTGCTGGCGCTGGTGGCTGCCGGCGGTGGCGTGCGGCTGACATACACCGCGTTGAACACCTCGCGGGTGATCCAGTGCTTGAATCGGCTGCTGGTCCAATAGTCGCGGGCCGCAATCGGCCGGGTGGTGGCGCGCAGTTCGCGCGGCAGCGCGGCCCAGATCAGCACCCAGTCGAGGTGGCTTTGGTGGTTGGCAAAGTAGATGCGCTGCTCGGCCTTGGGTGGGCAGCCCTTCCAGTGGCCCTGGGTGCCGGTGATCAAGCGGGCGACGGCGGACAGCAGCAGGCCCATCATTTCGGCAGCAGACATGCTGGCCATGCTATCGCGCTGGCCGGGCGCCACCGGCGGCTGGCCAGCCCAGCGGCCCTGCCCGTGACCCCCCGTGAATGCAGGGTTGACGCTGTATTTTGAAAAGAGGATCGTGCTCAAGCATTGGCATCTTGACCGATGGCTGGTTCTTCAAGCCGTTTTGGCGCTGTTCACTGACCCCCAAAGGATTCAAAAATGAAATTGTCAATTTTGCTGGCCTCAGTCGCAATGCTTGCCACGCCGCTGGCAGCCAACGCGCTGGTTTACCAGTTCAACGCCAGCCTCAGCGGTGCCAATGAGGTGCCGGCCAATGCGGCAACGGGCACGGGTGTGGCCACGTTGTTCTACAACAACAACAACACCGCACTGACGACTGATGATTCGTACAGTTTCTCGATGTCAGCCTTTGGTCTGTCGGGTGTGGCCACCGGGTTCCATATTCATGCCCCGGCACCGGTGACCGGCAATGCCTCTGTGGTGGTCAACCTGAATGCGCTGCCATTCATGGCGCTCAATCCCGGCGGCTTTCTGCTGGTCGGTGGTGCCGGTGTTGCGCCGCCCAACGCCACCTTCTTGAGCAATCTGCAGGCCGGTCTGGCTTACGTCAATATCCACACGGCTGCCAAACCGGGTGGTGAAATCCGCGGCCAATTGCTGCCAGTGGCGGTGGTGCCTGAGCCGTCAACCTACGCGCTGCTGCTGGCCGGGCTGGGCATGGTGGGCATGGCGGCGCGCCGTCGGTCGCCAGCGGGCCGTTGATCAGTCAGCGCTGCACCGCCGTTTGAAAAGCCCGCTGCCAGCGGGCTTTTTTACGTCGGCACCTGCCCGCCTTGGCGGGCGGTGGGCTTACTTTGAATCGAGTGCATTTTTTGCACATAAGTCCACAGCGCCTGGCTGCCCGATTGGGCGGTGGCGGCCATGAAGGGCAGCTTTCGGGCGCGCGCGCTCAAGGATTGGCGCTGCCCGGCGCCATGAAATGGGCCAGGTGGTGCGCCAGATCGTCGATCTCGGCCGGCGCAACGCCCGCCAGCGCCTCGCTCATCGCCGGGGTGTAGCCCACTCGGCTGCCGGCCCGAAAACCCCTCAGTGCCAGCAGCAGATAGTCCTCACGCTGGCCGGCCAGGCGCGGCACCTGGCGGCCCCCCTCGGCCGCGTCACCGTGGCAGGCCAGGCAGTGCAGTCGCTGGGCCAGCGCGGCGCCCCGCGCCTGGCGGGCGGCGTCGGGTGCGCTGGCGGGCAGGCTCGGCACCGCCGGCAGCTTGCCGATGGCGTCTGAATAACCGCGCAGATCGGCGTCGCTCATGTCTTTGGCGATGGCCGTCATCACCGGGCTGTCGCGCCGGCCATCGCGGAACAAAAACAGTTGCGTGATGGCATAAAACGAGGGCTGGCCCGCCAGCGACGGCGTGCCGGCCAGCGCGCTGACACCGGCCGCGCCGTGGCAAGCAGCGCATTGGGCGGCGTAGCGCTCCGCGTAGGCCGGCGCGGCGTCAGGCGCCGCCGTCTGGGCGCGAGCCCCGACAACGGCAGTCAGCCAGCCCAGCAGCAGCAAAAAGCGCCGCAACATCGGCCGACGCTGCACCCCACTCACTGCTGGTAGCTGATGCGGTAGATGGCGCCGTTGTGGTCATCGCTGACCAGCATCGAGCCGTCTTTGAGCACCAGCACATCCACCGGCCGGCCGAGGTAGTCGTTGTTCTCGACCAGACCTGTCAAGAACGGCTCCATTTTGCTGATGCCGCCCTTGCCGTCGGGCCAGGCCACCACCACATCGGCGGCGTATTTGGTGGTGCGGTTCCACGGGCCGTGGCGGGCCATGAAGATCGCGCCCTGGTACTTGGCCGGGAACATCTTGCCGTTGTAGAAGCGCATGCCCAAGGTGCCGGCGTGTGGCCCGGTGAGCAAAGCCGGCTGGGCGTAGTCACTGCATTGCTTGCCCCAGCCAAACTCGGGGTCGGCAAAATTGCCCTGGTGGCAGTACGGGAAGCCGAAGTGCTGCTTGCCGGGCGCCGAGACATGGTTCAGCGTGTCGTTGGGCAGGTCTTCGCTGAGCCAGTCGCGGCCATTGTTGGTAAACCACAGGCTGCCGTCCTTCGGGTCGAAGTCAAAGCCCACGGTGTTGCGCACACCCAGCGCCACCGTCTCGACGCCGCTGCCGTCCAGGTTCATCTTGACGATCTTGGCAAAGTCGGCGCTCGGGTCACAGGTGTTGCAAGGCGCGCCGATGGGCACGTAGAGCTTGCCGTCGGGCCCGAGCTTGATGAACTTCCAGCCGTGCGGCACCTCACCGGGCAGCTTGTCGTAGACCATCACCGGCTTGGGCGGGTTGTCGAGATTGGCCTCGATGTTGTCGTAGCGGGTGATGTCTTTAGGCGTTGCCACATACAGGCTGCCGTTGTTGAACTCGATGCCGTTGGGCAGAAACAGCTTTTCGGCAATGGTCTTGACTTCTCGCTTGCCGCCCTTGTCGGTGATGGCGTAAATCTTGCCGGCGACAAACAGCGAGCTGACAAACACCGTGCCCTGGTCGCCTTGCCGCATGCCCCGGGCGTCCAGCACGCCGCTGGCCCAGACCTCGGCCTTGAAACCGGGCGGCAATTTCATTTTGGCCACCGGCAACTGGTCGGCGGCGGTGGCGATGGGAAAGGACGGCACCGGCGCCATCTTGGCGCCGGTGCCGGCTTTGGGCCGGCCTTTGGCCCAAAACGGTTCTTCTTCAGCGGCTTGCGCCCAAGCGCCGGTGGCCACGCTGACGGCGGCCAGCAAGGCGGCGCCGCGCGCCGCCCGCGCCAGCCAGCGGCGTTGCGGGGTGGAAAAAGACAAAGGCATGGTTTGGTCTCCTGGGATGGACGCTGGTTTGGCGTCGGTGGCTGGGCAAGGTGGCGGCTCGGTGCCCGCTTGGGCGCGTCGGCAGCGCAAAGGAAGCAGATCGGCGGCGCGTTTTCGGCGGACCTGCGGTGAACCTGCTGCGGATCGGCAGCAAATCTACGGCGTCGCCATCTTATGGCCTGTGCCCCTGCCGGCCGGGCCGGCACGCCTATCGCAATCATGGGCAATACGCTGGCCCGGGGCCGGCCGACCAGCTTTCCCTGAAACAGACGGTTGGCGGCCCTGCACCGGACGGGTTCAGCAGGTTTTGTACGGCAAGAATTTGCCCAACATGACGATGTTCACCCGGTCGCCGGCCGGGTGGGTCTGGCGCTGCAAGTCCAGCTTGAAGTCGATGGCCGACATGATGCCGTCGCCAAACTCTTCATGGATCAAGGCTTTGAAGGTGCGGCCGTAGACGTTGACCCGTTTATAGAACCGGTAGATCAGCGGGTCGGTGGGCCCGGCGCCGCGCACCCGGCCAGGCTCGGTCACAGGGGGGCTGGCCGGTTTGGCCGCCACGCCTCAGCCGGCGGCCGTGCGCAGCATGCGTTTGAGCAATTTGCCGTTGGCATTGCGTGGCAGCGGGTTCTCGCTCCAGTGCACGGTTTCTGGCACTTTGTAGTCGGCCAGCCGCTGCGCGCAAAACTGGCGGATGGCGGCGTCGTCCTGCAGCGCGCCGGGCGCGTGCAGCACCGCATGCACCCGCTCGCCCAGCACCGGGCAGGGCAGGCCGACGATGGCGGCCTCGACCATGCCGGGCCAGGCCATCAGCACGTTCTCCACCTCGACCGAAAAAATCTTGTAGCCGCCCCGGTTGAGCATGTCTTTTTGCCGGTCAAACACCCGCACATAACCTTCGGCATCCACCGAGCCCAGATCACCCGAATGCCAGAACCCGGCGGTGAAGGCGGCGGCGGTGGCCTCGGGGTTGGCCCAGTAGCCGGGCACCACCATCGGGCCGCCCACCCACAGCTCACCGGCAACGCCTGCGGGCAGCTCGCGGCCGGCCTCGTCCATCACCCGGATCGTGGTGGCCGGCAGCGCCACGCCCACGCTGTCGGCATGGGCCCGCGTGTGGCCTATCGGCATCAGCGTGGCGGGCGAGGTGGTTTCGGTCGCGCCGTAGGCATTCATCAGCACCAGCCCCGGCAGCACCGCGTTGATCGCGTCGATGGTGGCCACCGGCATCGGCGCACCGCCGTAACTGCCGATGCGCCAGGCGCTGAGATCGGCGCTGGCAAAGCCGGGTTGCAGCAGGCACAGCGTGTACATCGCCGGCACCATCATCGTGTGGCTGATGCGCTCGGCCGCCATCAGCGCAATGAACGGCCCGGCCTTGAACGCCGGCACGATGACGATGGCCCCGCCCAGGTGCAGCAGGGTGGCGATGATGGCGACCAGCCCGGTGACATGGCTGGCCGGCACCGCCAGCGCCGAGCGGGCATCGGCGTCCAGCCGCATGCAGGCGGTGTAGTGCAGCACCGAGTGGATGATGTTGCTGTGCGTCAGCATCGCGCCCTTCGGGTGGCCGGTGGTGCCCGAGGTGTACAGGATCACGGCGGTGTCGTGCTCGGCGGGGTGGGCTGCCGGCGCGGCTGCGACGGATAAATCACCCGCCAGCAGCGATTGCAGCGCCATGCAGCCCGGTGCGTCGCCCACGCTGATGCGCAGCCGCAGCGCCGGGGCTTCGCTGCCGTCGGGCAAGCGATCAACCAGCGCGGCATCGGCCACGATGGCCATCGCGCCGCATTGCCGCAGGATGTAGGCCAGGCCGGGCCGCTGCTCCCGCACGCCCACCGGGACGGCAATCGCGCCCAGGCGCTGCAAGGCCAGCAGCACCCAGACAAACTCGGGCCGGTTGTCGATGAACATCACCACCCGGCTGCCGGGCACCACGCCCTGGGCGGCCAGGCCGTCGCTCAAGCGGGTGGCCGTGGCCTCGCACTCGGCATAGGTCCAGCGCTGGCCGTCAAACAGCAGCGCCTCAGCGGCCGGGCAGCGGGCTGCAGCAGCGGCAAACATGGCGTAGAAATGGGCCGGCCGATCAGCAAAACAGGCCACCACCCGATCACCGTGCCGGGCCTCGTGGCGCAACGCGGGCACCGGGTAGTCTTGCCAGAAGTTCATGCGGGCGGCCTGGTCAGCGGGTGATGTGGTCAGGCCGCCACCGGCAGCACGTTGGCGCCGCGCTCGATGACAAACTCGGCGTCCACCAGCTTGCGCGAGTGGTTCAAGTCACTCTGCGCGATCAGCACCGAGACGGCGCTGCCCTTCAGCCCGGCAATCACTTCGGCCAGGCGTTTGGACAGCGCCGGCGCCACGCCTTCGAACGGCTCGTCGAGCAGCAGCAGCCGGGTGCCCACTGCCAGCGCCCGGGCCAGGGCCACCAGCTTTTGCTGGCCGCCTGAGAGCAGCAGCGCACGGCGCTCGCGCATTTCCAGCAACTCGGGCAGCACCTGGTAGACCAGCGCCAGCCGGTCGGCGGGCTGCAAGGTTTTGTGCACCCACACCGGCACGAGGATGTTTTCTTCCACCGTCAACTCGGGCACCAGGCCGCGGTCCTCTGGCATGTAGCCGATGCCCAGCGCCGCGCGGGCGTGGCGCGGCAACTGGGCCAGATCCTGGCCCTCGAAGATGATCGTGCCCTGGCTGGGCGGCAAATGGCCCATCACCGAGCGCAGCAAGGTGGTTTTGCCAGCGCCGTTGCGGCCGATCAGGCCGACCATCGTGCCGTCGGCCACCTCAAGCGACAGGCCGCGCAAGGCCACCACCGAGCCGATGGCCACATGCAGTTGGTCGATCTTCAACACGGCGTGGCCCGGTTCATGGCGATTCCTGCCGCGGCTCACCGGTGACGTAGCGGCGCACATCGTCGGTGGCCAGGGCGACATCCGGTGTGTCGTCGGCAATGATGCGGCCGGCATAAAACGCCACCACCCGGCTGGCGTGGCGCTGCACGATGTCCATGTCGTGCTCGACAAACAGCACGGTGGTCTGGGCTTGCTGGCCCAGCGCGGCCATGATGGTGGCCATCATCGGGAATTTCTCCTCGGCCGACACACCGCTGGTGGGCTCGTCCAGCAGCAGCAGCTTGGGGCTGGCGGTGAGCGCCATCGCGATGTCCAGCAGCTTGCGCACGCCGCCCGGCAGCTCGGCCACCCGGCGGTGGCGCTGATCGGCCAGGTTGAAGCGGGCCAGCAGCAGCTCGGCCCGCGTGATCGCCTCGGGCCGGCGCGCCGGCTGCCAAAAGCTCAAAGTGTGGTCATGGCAGGCGTTGGCCACCAGCATGTTGTCCAGCACCGTCAGATCACCGTAGAGCTGCGGAATCTGGAATGAGCGCGCCACGCCCAGCCGGGTGATGGCGCGGGCGCTGAGCGGGGTGATGTCGTGGCCGTCCAGCGTGATGCGGCCCTGGTCGGGCTTCAAGTAGCCGGTGATCATGTTGACAAAGGTGGTCTTGCCGGCGCCATTGCTGCCGATCAGGCTGACCCGCTCACCGGCGGCGATGCCGATGTGGATATTGGACGCGGCGACCACCGCGCCAAAGCGCTTTTCCAGCCCCTCGGCTTGCAGAACAAAGCTCATCGGGTGGCCCCGCGTATCCACAACGAGCCGATGCCTTTGGGCAAGAACCGGATCACAAACAGCAAAAACAAGCCCAGCGCCAATTGCCAGGTGTTGGGAAAGTAGGCGCTGGAGAACGACCGCACCACCTCCAGCACGGTGCTGGCGACAAACACCGCCGCCACGCTTTGCCAGCCGGCCAGGATGGCGACAAAGACAAACTCACCGGACGTGGTCCAGAAGCTGAAGTTGGGCTCGATGTGGCCGAGTGACATGACCGCCAGCGCGCCGCCCAGCCCGCCGCAAAACGCCGCCAGGATGAAGTTGATCGTCATCGCCTGGCGCACCGAGCCGCCCAGGTATTCCACCCGCAACTCGTTCTCGCGCACCGCCAGGGTGACCAGGCCGCGGGTGGAATCAAAGTAGATGCGGGCCAGCAGCGCCATCACCGTGGCCAGCACGATGGTGAGCAGATACAGGATGTAGCCGACCCAGGCATCGGGCAGGGTCTGGCCCAATAGCGTGGGCCGGCCGAGATTGAAGCCGTCCGAACCGCCCAGCACGCTGAGCTTCATCAGCAGCCCGTAGGTGACCATCGACAACGCGAGTGTGAGCATTGCAAAGAAGATGCCCCGGTAGCGCGACAGCAGCGGTGCAAACGGCGCCGTCAGCAGCGTGGCCATCACACCGCCGGCCAAGGCCAGGCCCAGCGCATCGGTAAAGCCGAGTTGGTTGAAGATCAGCGCGGCGGTGTAGCCGCCAATCGCCAGCACCATGCCCTGGCCAAACGGCACCACACCGCCGCGCATCAGCCCGACGATGCCGAGCGAAACCAGGCCGTTGGCGGCGGCCATCGTCAGCAGAAAAGTCAGCCATTTGGGCATCACCAGGCCAGCCAGCGCCAGCACCGTGCAGGCGGCGATGCCGAGCAACACGGTGCGGCCGTGGGACGGTGCGGCTGGGCTGGCCGCCGCAGCGGATTCGGCAAGAACGGCGGCCATGTCAGATCTTCCGGGCCTGGATGCGCTGGAACAATCCCTCGGGCCTGAACATCAGCACGATGGCCATCACCACATAGACCGAGAACAGCTCGGCCACCGGCGCCAGGTGCACCGCAAAAGACCGCGCCAGGCCGACGATCAGCGCGCCCACCGCAGCGCCCTCGATGCTGCCCAGGCCGCCGATGATGACGACCGCAAACGACACGATGATCACCCCCACCGACACGCCCGGCTGCACCGAGATCATCGGCGCGGTAAACGCCCCGCCGAGTGCCGCCAGAAAGATGCCGGCCGAGAACGCCAGCATGTACACCCGCGACACATTGACGCCCATGCTGGCGGCAATCTCGGCACTGTGGATCACCGCCAGCACGATCTTGCCCTGGCGGGTGCGGTTCAAGCCCCACCAGACCGCCAGCCCGACGATCACCGCCAGCCCGACCAGCGCAAAGTCATAACCCACATAGCTCTGGATGCCGATGTCGATATTGCCGAACAGGCTGTACGGCTCGGAGACGAAATACGGGTTCGCGCCCCAAATCAATTTGGTCACGTCTTCCATGATCAAAAACATCGCGTAAGTCACCAGCACCAGCAGCACCTCGTCGCGGCCGTAGAAGAAGCGCAACAGACCGCGCTCGGTGAGTGGCGCGACGATGGCCGCCACCGCCACCGCCGCCAGCAGCATGGCCACCAGCGACCAGCCCGGCGCCCATTTCATGCTGGCGCCCCAGCCGACAAAGCTGGCAGCCGCATACGCGCCCAGCGCATAAAAACTGCCGTGCGCGATGTTCAGGATCTTCAGCACGCCAAACACCAGCGTCAGGCCCAAGGCGACGATGAACAGCCAGGAGGCGTAGGTAATGCCGTCGATCAGTATGGTCAGTAGTCCAGCCATGGGGCGGCTTCCTGGAAGGAGAGGAGGGTCTGACGTCGACGTGTGCGCCGGCGTCAATCAAGTGGACGCCGCGGAACCGGCTTTGCCGGGCCGCTTCGGGGGGGGTGTCAGGGACATCCCTTGGCACCCGGGAAGCCGGCCTTGATCCACTCCTCTGACTTCATATTGGCCGGCGGGTTGACACAGTCGGCCGGAAAGCGCTGGATGTCGTCGATCATCACCATTTTCTTCGCCGCGTCGTAGCGGGTCCTGCCGATGGCGGTCTCCTGGATGGCCTGGTGGCCGTCGCCCAGCGCCATGCGGATCTTGCCGGCCGGTGAATCCCACTCCGAGCCCTTCAGCGCGGCGGCCAGTTGCTCATGCGTCGGCTTCTTGCCGCCGTTGGCAGCCATCGCTTTTTCAACCGCCAGCTTCAAACCCAGCAGGCTTTGCGCCATGCGGTAGGGCGCTTGCACCGGGTAGACGTTGTAGGCCTTGTTGTACAAATCCCACCACCAGTCGTTGAGCGCCGATTTTGGCGACATCAGGCCGTAAGCGCCGCGCGCGCCCAGGATGGTGCCGTCGGGCATCTTGTCGCCCAGGCCGGGCAGCACATGGTCGGCGGCTGACAACACCACTTGCGACCGTTTGAACAGCCCGCGCGGTGCGGCTTGCAGGATGAAAGCCTGCAAATCACCGCCCCACAGGCTGGAATGGGTGATGTCAGCCGGCTTGGCCATCAGCGCCGAGATCTCGGTGCCGTACTGGCCGGCGCCGAACTTGGGCAACTGGTCTTCACCCGGCTTGGCGTTGGGCAGCAGCTTTTCCATCGACAACGTGAAATCCTTTTTCGAGTCCTGGCCCCAGGCGTAGTCCTGGTTGATCATGTTGAAGGAGTCTGCCTTGATGCCGCGCACCTTCAGGTAGCGCGCCAGCGCGATGTTGTCCATCGCGCCGTGCGATGCGGTGCGGAAGACGTAGTTGTACTTGTTGTCTTCAAAAATCCGCGGCGTGCCGCAGTCGTAGAGCACGAGGAATTTCTTCATCTCCTCGGCCGCTGGCGCGACGGCCAGACAATCCCCCGAGCCGACATAGCCCACCACCGCGTCCACCTTCTCGCGGTCATACAGGTTGCGCAACTCTTGCACCTGTTTGGTGGCGCCGCCAGCCTCGTCAACGTAGACCACCTCGATCTTGACGCCGCCAAAGCCCACCTTGTTGTACGGCGCGGGCGCAGCGCCCTTGTTAAAGGCCTCGACCAGAATCTTGGCGCCGTTGACGGCCGGGATGCCAAAGCTCTCAGCCGCCTGGCCCGACAAGAAGCTGACGATGCCGAGCTTGAAGGCTTCTTGCGCCTGGGCGGCGCCGGGCAGCGCGCCGGCAGCGCACAACGCAGCGGCGGCGGCCAGCCAGCGCAGCGGGCGCTGGCTGGCCTGGCGGCGTGCCGGGGCGGGCGTGTAGGCGGGCGTGTGGGCGGGCGTGTGGGCGGGGGTCCGGACGGTGGCCGGGAGGGGGGTGCCGGTGGCGTGGCGCATGCAAAGGTCTCCTGTCTTGACGTGCCCGGGCTGGGCATTGAGCGGGCTGGGCGATGGGGCGCTCATGTCGAGCCCACACCGTACCAAGCCCCGTTGAAAATCGACCATGTGCTGGCGCGTCCACTCGGCGGCAGCGCGTCGGCGGCGCGCCGGTGCAGCGCGTCCAGCGTGGCGCGGTGGGCTTGCAGATTGTGGCGGCGGGCCTGCGGCAGGCAGACAAACAGTCGGCGGCCTTCGCGGCGCTGCAACAGCCCTTCTTGCGCCACCTGGCGGATGGCCTCGTGCACGGGGGACCGGTGCACGCCAAACTGCTCGGCCAGCGCCAGCTCGGTGGGCAGGGCTGCACCGGGCGGCAGGCTGCCGTCGACGATGGCCCGCTCAATGGCCACTGACACAGCTTGGTAAGCCGGCGCGGTCACCCGACGCAAAAACACCTCGGCAGGCGCCTGGGCTCCCATCCACCACCCCTTTGATGCGGCGCAATGCCGCGGAGCGCGATCTTTGTCCGACAAGCGGATTGCAGGAACCAGACAAACCCGGGGCCGGGGTGTCAAGCCGGGGACAGCGCTGTCCGTGTGAAAACATTTTATGCAATATAAATGTACAAAAGTTAACGTTGTGATAGACAATAAGCAGGACCGATTCAACGTCCCGCCACCCCTCGATCCCGATGCCTGCCGCCCGCCCCGTCCTGGCCCCCCCGCTGCCGCCCGAGCCGTCGCTGCACCTCGACCAGCAACTGTGCTTTGCGCTGTACGCCGCGTCGCTGGCGATGACCAAGGTGTACCGGCCGTTGCTGGCCGCGTTGGGGCTGACCTACCCGCAATACCTGGTGCTGCTGGCGTTGTGGCAGCACGGTGAGCTGACCGCCGGTGCGCTGGGCCAGCACGTGGCACTGGACTCGGGCACGCTGTCACCGCTGGTGCGCAAGCTGGTGGCGCAGGGCCGGGTGCAGCGCCAGCGCAGCGCCAGCGATGACCGGTCGGTGCTGCTGTCGCTGACCGCCGCCGGTGCCGCGCTGCGCGACCAGGCCCACGCGGTGCATGCCCAGGTGGGCTGCGCCACCCAGTACTCGGCCGCGCAATTGCGGTCCATGACCGACGGCCTGCGCAGCCTGCGCCAGGCGCTGATGGCGGGCCCGCTGGTCGCACCGCCGGCGGCCCCGGCGGCGGCCTTGCCAGCGCCCAGTTGATCCCGGCGCAAGCGCCGAAAGCGCCGCAAGCGCCGCAACGGCCAAACGCGCCAAACGCGCCAAGCGTGCCGAAAGCGCCGGCACCGCCCAAGCCGGCGGCGCTGACCGTCCGACCTGCATCCCGGGCCTTGCCGCCCGTCCACCGTGCTCATCAAAACCGCGCTGCCCGCAGCGCACCGTCCACCAGGAGAACCCATGAAATCACTGCATCCCACCCGGTCCGTCGTGGCCGCTGCCGCGCTGCTGCTCAGCGCGATCACCGCGCAGGCGGCCGACACCGCCCCGGCCGACGCCAAGCCGCTGCCGGTGGCGCTGGTGGACACGCTCAACCAGTTGTCTGGCGGGCCGCATGCCGGCTACCGGGCCAACCATGCCAAAGGCGTGCTGGTTGAAGGCAACTTCACCCCGACCGCCGGTGCGGCGGATTTGAGCAAGGCGCCGCACTTTGCCAAAACCGTGCCGGTGCTGGTGCGGTTTTCCAACGCCACGGGCGTGCCCACCTTGCCCGATGCCGACCCCAACGGCAGCCCGCACGGCGTGGCCATCCGCTTCTTGCTGCCCGGCGGCAGCAACACCGACATCGTCAGCATCTCGGCCAACGGTTTTCCGGTGGCCACGCCGGAGGAGTTTCTCGGCCTGTTGCAGGCGGTGGCCAACAGCGGCCCGAATGCTGCCAAGCCCAGCCCGATCGAGCAGTTTCTCGGCAGCCACCCGGCCGCCGCCAAGTTTGTCACCACGCCGCGCCCGGCCCCCGACAGCTTTGGCACGCTGGCTTTTTACGGCGTCAATGCCTTCAAGTTCACCAACGCCAAAGGCAAAGTGCAGTACGCCCGCTACCAGATCCTGCCGCTGGCCGGTGAGCATGCGCTCAGCCCCGAGGCCAGTGCCAAGGCCGATGCCAACTACCTGATGGACGAATTGCCGCAGCGCCTGGCCAAGGGCCCGGTGAAGTTCCGGCTGTTGGCGCAGTTGGCCAACGACGGCGACTCGCTGGTCGATCCGACGCAAGTCTGGCCGGCCGACCGCACGCTGCTGGAGTTGGGCACGATCAGCCTGACCCAGGCTGCCGAAGACCAGGTGAAGACGCAGAAAGCGCTGCTCTTCAACCCGTTGATCCTGCCGGCCGGCATCGAGCCGTCGGCCGACCCGGTGCTGCTGGCCCGCCCGGCGGCCTACGCCGTGAGCTACGGCCAGCGCGCGCAGTAAGCACCCGCCCGCGGCAAGGCGCGCGACAGTGCCACAGCGCCACCACGCGCTGGCGCCAGTGGCCCTGGCTCAGTGCCTGAAGTGGCGCGTGCCGGTGAACACCATCACCACGCCGCGCTCATTGGCGGCGGCGATCACCTCGCCGTCGCGCATCGAGCCACCGGGCTGGATGACGCAGGCGGCGCCGGCGTCCACCACCACGTCCAGCCCATCGCGGAACGGGAAAAACGCATCGCTGGCCACGGCCGTGCCGGCCAGCGACAGGCCGGCGTTGTCGGCCTTGATGCAGGCGATGCGGGCCGAGTCGATGCGGCTCATCTGGCCGGCGCCCACGCCCATCGTCATGCCGTCAGCACAAAACACGATGGCATTGCTTTTGACGAACTTGGCCACCTTCCAGGCAAACAGCAGGTCGGCCATCTGCTGCGCCGTCGGTTGCAGCGTGCTGACCACCCGCAGCGCAGCGGGCGCGACGTTTTTGCTGTCGGACGATTGCAGCAGCATGCCGCCCCCAACGCGCTTGAAATCAAGCGCGTTTGACGAGGACTCGCGCTTGAAATCAAGCGCGTTTGACGAGGACTCGCGCTTGAAATCAAGCTGGTTGCCCTGCGCCGACAGCGGCACCTCGAGCAGCCGCACATGCGGTTTGGCGGCCAGGATGGCGCGCGCCTCGGGCGTGATGGCGGGCGCGATCAACACCTCGACAAACTGTCGGGCCACAGCGCTGGCGGTGGCCGCGTCCAGCGGCTGGTTGAAGGCGATGATGCCGCCGAAGGCGCTGGTCGGATCGGTCTTCAGGGCCTTGGTGTAAGCCGCCAGCGGCGTGGCCGCCAGCGCCACGCCGCAGGGGTTGGCGTGTTTGACGATGACGCAGGCGGCTGTGTTGGTGGCAGTCGCTGTGCCGGGCTCAGTCCAGCCGAAGGTCTTGACGCATTCCCAGGCTGCATCGGCGTCGGCAATGTTGTTGAACGACAGCGCCTTGCCCTGGATTTGCAGCCACTGCGACAAGGTGCCCGGCGCGGGCGTGCGCTCACGGTAGAAAGCCGCGCTCTGGTGCGGGTTTTCGCCGTAGCGCATGTCCTGCACCTTGAGCAGTTGCAGGTTGAAGACGGCGGGGTATTCGACAAGCTGCGGCACGGCGGCGGGCCGGTCTTCGGCGCCGTCGCCCAGCGCGCTCAAGTAGTTGCTGATCATGCCGTCGTAAGCGGCGGTGTGCGCAAACACCTGGCGCGCCAGGCGGAACCGGGTCTTGCGCGTCACGCCACCGGCGTCCAGCTCGGCCAGCACCTGCGGATAGTCTGCCGGGTTGATCAGCACGGCCACGTCGGCCCAGTTCTTGGCGGCGGCGCGCAGCATCGCCGGGCCACCGATGTCGATGTTCTCGATCGCGTCTTCGAGTGTGCAGCCGGGCCGGGCGGTGGCCTGGGCAAACGGGTACAGGTTGATCACCAGCAGGTCGATCGGGGCGATGCCGTGCGCGGCCAGGGCGGCCATGTGGGCCGGCACGTCGCGCCGCGCCAGCAGGCCGCCGTGGATGCGCGGGTGCAGCGTCTTGACGCGGCCGTCCAGCATCTCGGGGAAGCCCGTCACCTCACTCACCTCGGTGACGGGCAGGCCGGCCTCGGCCAGCAGCCGGGCGCTGCCGCCGGTGGACAGCAACCGGATGCCGCGCTGGTGCAGCGCTCGCGCAAAATCGACAATGCCGGTTTTGTCGGACACGGAGATCAAGGCAGTGGTCATGGGCGGTGGGGTCAGCGGCGTGAAAAAGCAGCCCAAAGGCCGCGCAAACGCAGCCACGGTGCGGCGCGTTACTTGATCAACTGGTGAAGCTGCAATTTGCGGCGCAGTGTGTTGCGGTTGATGCCCAGCCATTCGGCGGCCTTGCTCTGGTTGCCGTCGGCATGCCTCATCACCACTTCGAGCAGCGGCTTTTCCACCGTGTCAATCACCATCGCGTGCACGGCATGGGGCTCGGTGCCGTGCAAGTCTTTGAAATACTGCTCCAGGCTGTCGCGGATGCAGTCTTCGATGTCTTTTTTGCTCATGCTTGCCGTTCGGCCAGATCGTCATTGGCCGCTGCGCCGGCCACCGGCTCGGGCGCCGGCAGCCAGGGGTGCTGCTCGGCCAGGCGGTCGAAATAGTCGGTCAGCGCCGCGACCTGGCTGGCGCTGTCGTCCAACTGATTCATCACGCCGCGAAAGGCCGGCCCGCCGGGCAGCCGGCCCACGGCCCAGCCGATGTGCTTGCGCGCGCTGCGCACGCCGGTCAATTCACCGTACAGCGCGTAGTGCTCATGCAGGTGCGCCACCAGCCAGCCCGCCACCTCGTGCGTGGCGGGTGGTGCCAGCCACTGGCCGGTGGCCAGGTGGTGCGCGATCTCGCGGAAAATCCACGGCCGGCCTTGCGCCGCGCGGCCGATCATCAGCGCGTCGGCCCCGGTGGCGGCCAGCACGGCGGCGGCCTTGGCGGGGCTGTCGATGTCGCCATTGGCCACCACCGGCACCCGCACGGCGGCCTTGACGGCGGCCACCGTGTGGTGCTCGGCCGCGCCCATGAATCCTTGCGCCCGGGTGCGGCCGTGCACGGTGAGCATGGCCACGCCGGCGGATTCGGCCGCGCGCGCCAGCGCCACCGCGTTGCGCTCGCTGTCGCACCAGCCGGTGCGCATCTTCAAGGTCACCGGCACGCCGCGCGGCGCGCACACCGCCACCACCGCCTCGACGATGGCCAGCGCCAGCGGCTCGTCACGCATCAGTGCCGAGCCGGCCCACTTGCTGCACACCTTCTTTGCCGGGCAGCCCATATTGATGTCGATGATCTGCGCGCCGCGGTCGATGTTGTAGGCCGCTGCCTCAGCCAGCATCGCCGCGTCGGTGCCGGCGATCTGCACCGCCACCGGGCCCGGCTCACCGCCGTGGTCAAGCCGACGCGAGGTTTTGAGCGAGGCCCACAAATCGCGGCGCGAGGTGACCATCTCGCTCACCGCATAGCCCGCGCCCAGGCGCCGGCAGAGCTGGCGGAAGGGCCGGTCTGTCACGCCCGCCATGGGCGCGACAAAGAGCCGGTTGGGCAGGGTGAAAGGGCCGATCTGCATGGGGTTGAAAGGGCGGAAAAGCACCGCAAACTGCTGAAAATAGCGGCAGCAGTATAGCGGCGGGTGCCGCCGACTCCGGGCTTGGTGGGGGCGCCGGCGCGGGCCCGGCACGGCCGTTGCGCAGGCCACTGCGCGCTGCCTTGACCGGCATGGCGCGGCTGTCCGCAGCCCGTCTGGCCGGCCTATCATGCCGGCCGATGGAAGCCTGGATTGAACTGCACCTGGCCGCGCTGCTGGCCGCGCTGGCGCTGCCCGAATTCGGCTTGAGCACGGTGTTTGTGGTGGCGCTGGTATCGGCCACCTTGCTGCCGCTGGGCTCAGAGCCGGCGGTGTTCGGCCTGGTCAAATTGAACCCGTCGCTGTTCTGGCCAGCGGTGGCGGTGGCCACGGTGGGCAATACGCTGGGCGGCGTGATCACCTGGTGGATGGGCTACGGCGCCGAGCGGGCTTACGAGCAGATCAGCCACAAGACGGCGCCGCAAACCTCGCATGCCCGTGCGCTGCGCTGGCTGCAGCGCTTTGGCGCCCGGGGCTGTCTGCTGTCCTGGTTGCCGGTGGTGGGCGATCCGCTGTGCGCCGTGGCCGGCTGGTTGAAGCTGCCGTTCTGGCCCTGCGTGGCCTACATGGCCATCGGCAAGCTGGCGCGCTACATCACGATGACGGCCAGTCTGCTGTGGTTGTTTCCGGGCGCCGCCGTGGTTTGACGCCCGGCCTGCGCTGACCCCACCCAAACCCACCTTTCGGGGGTGGGGCGGGGCCTGTTTTGGCGGGCGGCCGGCCCGCAGAATGGCTGCACTCCCGCTCACGCTGCCCGCCACCGCCGCCATGCTCACCGCCCCCGCCATCACCCCCGACCCGCCCACCGACCCGCGCACCCCCGCCTACAACCGCCTGGCGCACACATTCACCCGGCTGCACCACCTGGAACATCTGCAAGCCATCGCCTACTGGGACCGGGCGGCGATGATGCCCAGCGGTGGTGCCGAGGCCCGGGCCGGCGCGCTGGCCGAGGTAGCCACGCTGATGCACCAATTGCGCACCGACCCGGCCCTGCCCGACGCGCTGGCGCGGGCCCAGGACGAGCCGCTTACCGGCCAGCAGCGCGCCAACCTGCGTGAGATCGGTCGCGAGTGGCGGGCCGCCAACGCGCTGCCCACCGCGCTGGTGCAGCGCAGCCAGTGGGCCACGTCGCGCTGCGAGCACGCCTGGCGCACCCAGCGCCCGGCCAATGACTGGGCCGGCTTTTTGCCCAATTTCCGTGAGGTGGTGGCGGTGGCGCGTGAGGAGGCGGCGCTGCTGTCGCAGGCCAGTGGGCTGCGGCCGTATGACGCGCTGATCGACCGCTTTGAGCCCGGCATGACCTGCGCCCAGCTCGACCCGCTGTTTGACGACCTGCGGCAGTGGCTGCCCGGCCTGATCCAGCAGGTGATGGCGCGCCAGCGGCATGAGGTGGTCATTGCGCCGCAAGGGCCGTTCCCGGTCGACGCCCAGCGCAGGCTGTGTCTGCAGGTGATGGACAGGCTGGGCTTCGATTTTGCGCATGGCCGGCTCGATGTCAGCACCCATCCGTTTGCCGGCGGCGTGCCCGAGGACGTGCGGTTGACCACGCGCTACGAAAGCACCGAGTTCATCAGCAGCCTGCTGGGCGCAATCCACGAGACCGGCCACGGCCGTTATGAGCAGAACCGGCCGCGCGACTGGCTGGGCCAGCCGGTGGCGCAGGCCCGGTCGATGGGCATTCACGAGAGCCAGAGCCTGGCCTTCGAGATGCAGTTGGGCCGGCATCCGGGCTTTGTCGCAGCGCTGGTGCCGATGATCAGCCAGGCCTTTGGCAGCCAGCCGGCCTTCACCGCAGACAACCTGCTGCGCCTGGTCACCCGGGTGGCGCCGGGGCTGATCCGGGTCGATGCCGATGAGCTGACGTATGCGCCGCACGTGATGTTGCGGTATCGGCTGGAACAGCAACTGATCGAGCGCGAGATCGAGCCCGACGACCTGCCCACGTTGTGGGACGAGGGCATGGCCGCGCTGCTGGGCCAGGACAGCCGGGGCAACCACCGCGACGGCGTGCTGCAGGACGTGCACTGGCCCGAGGCCATGTTTGGCTACTTCCCGTGCTACACGCTGGGCGCGATGTATGCCGCCCAGTGGTTTGCCGCGATGCGTCGTGAGATGCCCGATCTGGACGCCCGCATCAACGCCGGTGACCTGGCGCCGCTGTTTGGCTGGTTGACCGATCACATTTGGCAACCCGCCAGCCGCTGGCCCACCGACGAGCTGACCAAGCGCGCCAGCGGTGAGGCGCTGAACCCGGCGCACTACCGGGCGCACCTGGAGGCGCGCTACCTGGGTTGAGCGCTGCGGGCTTGGCGCCCACGCCCGCACGCGGGACTGGGCGCTGGGGGCTTTGCGATTCGCGCCCTCAACCCGCCGTAGCGGCGCGCTTGCGTGCAATCCGCTTGGCAGCCACCGGCGCTGGCGCGGTGGGGGGTGCAGGCGCAGCCGCTGCTGCCGGCGCGGCTTTCTTGACCGCCTTGCGAGGCGCCGCCGCGCGTTTGATGGCGGTGCCAGGCCGGGCGCGCGCCACCTTGGCCGGCGCCGCCTGGCCGCCCAGGCCGGCCACCGCCGCCGCCAGTGCGTCCAGCCGGGCGCTCAATGCCGCCAACTGCTTGGCGCTGGGCACGCCCAGCTTGGCCAGTGCGCGGGCGGTGCGCTCCTCGAAAATCGACTCCAGCTTGTCCCACTGGGCATTGGCCTTGTGGCCCACCTCGCCGGCCATCGCGCTCATCTTGCCGGCCATGTCGCCCAGCTTTTCTTCGGCTGCGGCCTGGGTCTTGCGCTGCAGGCCCACGCCCTCTTTCATCAGCGTCTCAAACACCTTGCTGCCGCCGCCTTGCGCCTTGGCAAACGCGCCCAGCCCGGCCAGCCAGATCTGGTGCGCCGAATCCTTCACGGTCTGGGCCAACTGGCTGTCAAACAGGCCGGCCGACGAGGCCTCTTTCTTGTCGGCCATTTTTTGAAGTTTCTTCACCATGCGGAACTCCTCGGGGGTGGGGGGCGGTACGGGCCGGCATTGACCGGCCCAGCCGCTGGCGAGTGTAGGCAGCACGGTTCGGGAGGGCAGCCTAATCCGCCTCCCGACTTCTACCCACGCCCCACCACGGCGCTGCCGCTGCCGCGCCATTGCCAAGCGGCCCGCCCAGGCGGCGCGCCGGGCCGCCCGGCTATCCTGCGGGCCATGTATGTGTCTTTCTTCGGCCTGGCCCAGCCGCCGTTCTCGATTGCCCCCGACCCGCGCTACCTGTTCATGAGCGAGCGCCACCGCGAGGCGCTGGCCCACCTGCTGTACGGCGTGGGCGGGGGCGGCGGCTTTGTGCTGCTGACGGGTGAGATCGGCGCCGGCAAGACCACCGTCTGCCGCTGCTTTCTTGAGCAGGTGCCCGCCGGCTGCCAGGTGGCCTACATCTTCAACCCCAAGCTCACGGCGGTGGAGCTGCTGCAGTCGGTGTGCGACGAGTTTGCAGTGCCGCTGGCCTGGCCCGCGCCCGGCCCGGCCAGCGTCAAGACCTACATTGACGCGCTGAACCGCCACCTGCTGGCCGCCCACGCCCAGGGCCGGCAGTGTGTGCTGGTCATCGACGAGGCGCAGAACCTGTCGGCCGAGGTGCTGGAGCAGTTGCGCCTGCTGACCAATCTGGAGACCAGCGAGCGCAAGCTGTTGCAGATCATCCTGATCGGCCAGCCCGAGCTGCGCGCCCAACTCAGCGCACCCGATCTGGAGCAACTGGCGCAGCGCGTGATCGCCCGTTACCACCTGGGCGCGCTCAGCGCGCCCGAGACCGCCGCTTACGTGGCGCACCGGCTGGCAGTGGCCGGGCGCAGCGGCGCCGTGCCGTTTGATGCGGCGGCCTTGCGCCGTGTGCATGCATTGACCGGCGGCGTGCCCCGGCGCATCAATTTGCTGGCCGATCGGGCGCTGCTGGGCGCTTACGCCGAGGGCCGGGCCGAGGTCGGGCGGCGCATTGTTGAGCGGGCGGCGGCCGAGGTGTTTGACGCCGCTGCCGCGCGGCCGTCCGCCGCACGCTGGCGCTGGTTGGCCGCCGGCGGGCTGGCCGGGGCTTGCGGGGTGGCGGCCGTGGCGTGGCTCGGCGGCTGGGCTGGGCCCGCGGGTCGGGGCGCTGGCCCGGTGCTGGCCGGCAGCGCGGCGTTGCCGGCCAGCCGGGCGGCGACCGTCGCCGATGGGCCTGCGCTGGCGGCCTCGGCCGCGTCGGTGCGGGCTGTTGTGGCGGCGCATGCGGCTGCGGGTGTGTCGGTTCCGGCTTCGGCGGTCACGTTGGCGGTCGCTGCGCCGGCGCTTTCCGCTGCCGCTGCGTCGGCAGCCGCGTCCGGCGCCCTGGCCCGCCCGGTAACGCTGGATGCTGTCACCTTGTTGGCGGCATTTGCGCGCGACGAGGCCGCTGGCTGGCGTGCGCTGGCGCTGCTGTGGGGCCTGGACGCTGCTGCGCTGGGTGCTGCCGGGCCAACCGGCGCGGCAGTGGGCATGACGGCGCCAACCGGCGCGGCAGTGGGCATGACGGCGCCTGCCAGCGCCGCAGCCGGCATGGCCGCGCTGGCCACTCCCGCGCCGCTGGCCGACCCCTGCGTTGCGCTGCGGGCGCGGCAACTGCGCTGCTTCCGAACGGCGGCCAGCACGCTGGCGGGGCTGCGCCAGTTGGACCGCCCGGGGCTGTTGACGCTGCACACGGCAGACGGCCAGGTGCGGGTCGCCCGGCTGGTGGGCCTGGGCGCCACACGGGCGCTGCTGGCCAGCGGCGAGCAGACCTTCAGCCTGCCGCTGGACGCGCTGGCGCGGCACTGGCGCGGTGAGTTTGCCACCCTCTGGCGGCCCCCTGCGGGCTATGCCGAGGCGCTGCAACCGGGGGCACGCGGCCCGGCGGTGGACGCGCTGGCGGCCGGCCTGGCGGCGCTGAGCCAGCAGCCAGCGCCCGCACCGGGCCAGGGGCTGGCCGGCACGCTGGCCGAGCGCCTGGCGGGCTTTCAAGTGGCGCAAAGCCTGCGGCCGGACGGCATTGCCGGGCCCACCACCTTCATGCAATTGAGCCGGGCGCTGGGCCACACCGAGCCGCGCCTGGCCACCGACTTGCCGGAGCGATAGTCAATGTCTTACATCCTCGACGCCCTGCGCCGCGCAGATGCCGAGCGGCAACGTGGCGCCGTGCCCGGCCTGCACGCCCAGCCGCTGTCGGCCGCGCTGGCCGACTGCCGGCCCGACCGCCCTGCGGCGCAGCGCCGCCGCTGGCAGGCGGGCGGTTGGGCGGCTGCGGCGTTGCTGGCGTTGGGCGCTGTGCTGGCGTGGCGGGGGGCCGGGCCGCCCGGCCCCCTGCCGACGCTGGCGGCGGCCAGCGTGCCGCCGCCAGCCAGCCCGCAGCAGGCCGCCGCCGCGCCGCGACAGACCGCGCCGCAAGCTGCGCCGCAAGCCGCACCGCTGCCCCTGCCTCAACCGCAGCCGCTGCTCGAACTGCCACCGGCACCGCCACAGCAACAGCAGCCGCAGCCGCAGCCGCAGCCGCAGCCGCAGCCGCAGC
>JANLOP010000123.1:0-6064 GCA_031366635.1 Betaproteobacteria bacterium
GTTGAGCTTTTGCATGGGCTTCCCGGCGGCCGACTTTGACGAATGCGCGCCGATGGTCTGGGGCCATGGCGAGGACGACGGGGCCTGCCAGCGGGCAGTGGCGCGGCTCTACCAGCGGGTGGCCGAGCCGGCGCAGTGGCGGCTGGAGATCCTGGCCGCCCAGACGGCGGTGGCGCTGGCGCTGCGGCTGGCCGAGCATGCCGCGCGCCCGGTGCTGATCGCCGACACCCAGGACCACCCGGGTGCCGGAGGCGACAGCAACACCACCGGCTTGCTGCACGCGCTGCTGGCCCAGGGCGCCGGCCGGCGCTATCCCGGCCAGGTGGCCTTGGGCCTGATGTTCGATGCGGCGGCAGCCCGGGCCGCCCATGCGGCCGGGCTGGGCGCCGAGATCGACATCAGCCTGGGCAGGGCGGTGCCCACCTTCACCGGCCAGCCCAGCGACGCACCGCTGCGCGGGCGCTTCAAGGTGCGTGCGCTGAGCGACGGCGCCTGCACCCTGACCGGCCCGATGATGACCGGCCTGACGGTGCAACTGGGCGCCAGCGCCTGCCTGGAGATCGAGGGCATCCTGGTGGCGGTGGTCAGCGGCAAAAAGCAGTTGCTGGACCGCCAACTGCTGCGCATGGTGGGCATCCAGCCCGAGGCCATGCGGGTGATCGTGGTCAAGAGCAGCAACCACTTTCGGGCTGATTTCTCGCCCATCGCCAGCCAGACTCTGGTGGCCAAGGCGGCCGGGCCGATGGCCGCTGACCCGGCCGATCTGCCCTGGCAGCACCTGCCGACGGGGATGCGTCGCAGGCCCTGAGCCCGACACGCCTTGATCGCGCAGCCCGCCCAGGCTTGCGCAGCGGCCAGGCGGGCCGGATCAGCGCACCGGCACGCTGCCCGGTACAAACAGCGCTTCCATCTCGCGCCGGCTGCGGTAGGCCGAGCTGCTGGTGTCGATCTGCACATCGTCCCAGCACAGGCTCTGGCCCTGCCGCACCGGCCGCAGCAACTTGACGCCATGCGCCAGCCCCAGCGGCAGGCCGCCCAGCGTGGCGGACGTGGCCGCCGGCAGCAGCTTGCCCCACACCGTGTAGCCGCCTTCGCCGTCCAGCAGCTCGCCCGCCACCAGATCGCGCTTGGCGGTGGCCACCACATCGGCGCCCCAGGCCGTGGGCACGCCGGTGGCCTCAGCGCGCAGCACCACGCTGGCCACCGACTGGCCCACCTCCAGGCCGATCAAATGCCAGCGCTTGTAGAGCGTGAAGTAGCGGCCGCTCGGGTCAGTGTGGGCGTTGTATTCCTCAAAGCAGTTTTTGATGTAGTCGGTCTCGGCCTCGACCGTCACCCACACGCCCATGCGGATGTCGTAGGGGATCGGGCGGCCATCGGCCTGCAGCGACGAGATCACCTCGACCATGCCCTTGCGCTCCAGCATGCCGCCTTCACTGATCGGCCGGGTCACGAAGGGGATGTCCTCGATGCTGGCCGGCGGGTAGAGCAGGCCATTGCTGGGCACGCTCAAGCCGGTGGCATTGGCCACCGCGGTGGATTCAATCGACGGCTTGCTGCCATCGAGAAAGCTGTTGAACATCTTGGGGTTGAGCCCGCCGCGCGCCGCCTGCTCGGGCGTCAGGCCGTAGTGGCCCCACACCGTCTCGGGCGTGCTCTGGGCAAAATGCGGCAGCCATTTGTGGCCGCGCCCGGCCGCCACCACCGGGAAGCCGCAGGTGCGGGCCCAGTCCACCAGGTCACAGATCAGCGCCGGCTGGTCGCCGAAGGCCAGCGAGTAGATGACACCCGCCTCGGCCGCCCGCCGCGCCAGCAAGGGGCCGCAAAAGGCATCGGCCTCGACCGTCACGTTGACCACATGTTTTTTCTGGGCAAAGGCCGCCAGGCAGTGGTCCACGGCGGCTGCAGGTGAGCCGGTGCACTCCACCACCACGTCGATACCCGGGTGGCGCACCAGGGCCTGCCAGTCGTCGCCCAGATGGGTGCTGCCCAGTTGCATGGCCTCATCGATCGACGCGGCGCGGCTGCGCGCATCAGCCCAGCCGACCCGGGCCAGGTTGGCGCGCGCGGCATCGGGCGCCAGGTCGGCAATCGCCACCAGGTGCACGCCCGGTGTGCGCGGCACCTGGGCCAGGTACATCGAGCCAAACTTGCCGGCGCCGATCAGGCCGATGCGGATGGGGTTCTTGTCAGCAGCGCGCTGCTGCAGCTTGGCAAACAGGCTCATCTCAGGCCGCCTGCGTGACAGGCAGGCTGATTGGGTCGAGCGAGGTGACCAGCGCACTGGCCGGCACGCCGTCACGCCAGGGCAGGTCCACAGCCGGCTGGCTGCGCAGGCAGTCATCGCCCAGCAGGCTGATCGGCGTGAAGTTGCGGTGAGCGATGTACTCGGGCCGCTTGTGGCGGCGGATGTGGTTGCTGGTGGCGCACAGGCTCAAGTACACCGACACCCGGTTCCAGGGCGACAGATTGCTGGCCGAGGCATGCACCAGGCAGGAGTGGAAGACGATCATCGAGCCAGCCGGCCCGGTGGGCGAGACGATGCCACCGTGCTTGCCGCCGGCCCGCGCCACCAGCTGGGCGATCAGCGCGTTGTCGACCGTCCACAGCGGGTAGCTGGTGGTGGTCAGGTCGTGTTGGGCATCGATCACGCCGCGCTTGTGGCTGCCGGGGATGAACATCAGCGGGCCGTTGTAGGCGTTGACGTCGTCCAGAAAGATGGCGATGTTCATGGCCCGCTCGGTGGGCATCTGGTCGTCATTGAGCCAGGTGCCGTAGTCCTGGTGCCACTGCCACACATCGCCCTCGAAGGCCAGCTTGCCGTTGATCTTGAACTGGTGCATGTAGACCGGCTCGTCCAGCAACTGCATCACCGGCCCGACCATCCGCGGGTGACGCGCCAGCCGGGCAAAGGGCGCGCTGTACAGGTGGGCCGCAAAGTTGGTGCGCACCGCGTCTGACCCGCGCTCGCGCACGTTGTAGTCCTCGCGCCGGGCATACAGCGCCGGCACTTCGTCGGTCAGGGTCTTGACTTCATCGGCCGCAAACAGGCCGGGGAAGAAGAGGTAGCCGTCACGGTCGAACTGGGCGGCTTGGTCGGGGCTGAGGTGCATGGGCGGCTCCTGGCGGGCTGATGGCATGCCGGGGACGTGCCGGCGTGACCATGGCATTTTGCGCCGCTTGCGAGCTGAGGCAATTGGCAACTCAGCGCGGGCAAGCTGGCGCCGAGATATCAAGCATGGCGCAGGGCTTCATTCAAGCCCTCCGTCGACGATGCGTGGGGATCGCCGCCAAGCATCGGCCGGGACTGAAGGTTCGACCATTTCGAGCCGGGCGACAGCTTGAGGGTCGGAACCAGCCGCTCAAGCGTGAAGACCGTAGACCGGCAGTCGGCCACAAGTTGCCAGTCATGAACGGCTGCTTGCCGGAATCTGAAAGAGAGAAATCGCTACACCGCGGACTTGATTCGAGTCGAGTGTGGCGCGAGGCCCAGTTCGTGTCGCTGGCCAGAGCGAGGCTTGTATGTCCCTGGCCGTTGCGTAAGATGCCGGTCATGGTCTCCCGCGTCGAGCGCCAACTGTGCGTGATCTTCGCCGCCGATATCGTCGGCTACAGCACCCTCATGCGCCGCGACGAAGAGGGGACGCTCGCACAGCTGGCTGGTGCTAGCGCACCAAGCGCTACTCCGAAGCTCCGGTTACCTGAAGCTGGCCGAGACCAATTGGTACGCCGATCTGCGCACCGCCGGCTTGCCGGAACAGTAGGGAGGTTGGATGACGACCATCGACGGCTACCGCTCGCTATACGAGGCCTTCGACAGTGACCTGATGCGCACCGTCCGCGAGGAGGCGTATGGCGAAGACATCGGCCAACACTCGTGGGTCACGGCCGAGGAACTGCGCGCCGACATCCGGCGTCTCGGGCTCACGTCGGACAGCAGCCTGCTGGACCTCGGTTGCGGACCCGGCGGCCCGTTGGTGTTCGTGGTCCGCGCCACCGGTTGCGTCGGCACCGGGCTGGAGATGAGCGCGCCCGCCATCGCCTCGGGGCAGGCGCGGGCGCAGCGCGCCGGCGTCGATGCGCGCGTTTGCTTTGCGCAGGCCGACCTCGACCTTGCGCTCCCGGTCGGGCGCAGCCCGTTTGACGCCGTAATGTCGCTCGACATGGTGCTGCACCTGCGCGACCGCAGGGCGCTGTTCGAACGGGTAGCCGAGGTCTTGCGCCCGAACGGGCGCCTGCTCTTCACCGACGCCGGCGTCGTCAGCGGACCCGTGTCGAGCGAGGAATTCCAGCGCCGCAGCGCACACGGCTTCACTCAGTTCGTGCCGACCGGGTTCAACGAGCGATTGATCGCTGCAGTGGGGCTGCGCGTCATCGAGACCGAGGAGCGCACCGCGAGCGTGTCGCGCAATGCCCGCGGCAGGTTGGGCGCGCTCGAAACCCATCGTGAAGCGCTGGAGGAGCGTATCGGCAAGGCCGAGATCGACCGGCAGCGGGCCTATCTCGAAACGGTGGCCGAGCTTTCCGAGCGCGGCGCGCTGTCGCGCTGGATGTACCTCGCGCAAAGAGACGCGCCCTGAAGGCTTATAGGTCTGCAGCCGTCATTCGAGCTTGAGCTTCTGCGTCGCCACGACGCCCTTGTAGACGGCGTATTCCGCCGCGATCTGTGCCGCGAACTGCTCGGGCGTGTTGGCAACGACCAGCGACCCGGTGTCCTCGATGCGCTTGTGCACCGCCGGATCCTCGAGGGTCTTCTTCACCGCGGCGTTCACCTTGTCGACGACCGCGCGCGGCAGCCCCCTGGGGCCGTAGATTCCGTAGTAGGCCATTCGATTGACGGCGTCGAGGCCGAGCTCCTTGAAGGTGGGCGTGTCCGGCAACTGCGCAAGACGATTCGGTGCCGCCACCGCGATGGCGATCAGGCGGCTGTCCTTGATGAAGGGCAGCGCCGACGGAAGGTTGTCGAAGATCATCGGTACCTGACCAGCCACCGTGTCGTTGAGCGCCGGGCCCGAGCCGCGGTACGGAATGTGCGTGACGAAGGTGCCCGTCAGGCTCTTGAACAACTCCATCTGCAGATGCGCGATCCCGCCGGTGCCTGACGACGAGTACGAGTACGTGCCGGGGCGGCGCTTCAGTTCCGCGATAAAGCCCTGGTAATCGTGCGCCGGGAACTTCGGATGGACCGCGATCACGTTCGGCGTGGCGGCGACGTTGATGATCGGCGTGAAGTCGTTGATCGGGTCGTAGGCGATCTTCGGATTGATGGCCGGATTCGAGGCCGTGGTCGAGACCGTCGCGAGCCCCAGCACATAGCCGTCCGGCACGGCGCGGGCGACTTCGGTCGCGCCGACCGCGCCGCCGGCCCCAGCGCGGTTCTCGACGATCATCGGTCGCCCGAGTTCCGCCGCGATCCGTTCGCACACGACGCGGGCGATGATGTCCGACGTGCCGCCGGGGGCAAAGGGCACGATCAGGTGCACCGCCTTTGATGGGTAGGTGTCGGCCCAAGCCGCAACGCCGGGCCAGCAAAGTGTCACCGCCGTCACCGACAGCAGCACACAGCGCCTGGCATCCCGATCTGCGCGATCGTGGGTTCGGCGAGGCAACAATTTCGGCGGCATGGAACGCTCCTTCTCTGGGCGGGTCCGTGAGTGTGGTCGAACGGACATCACCCATTCACCACGACTGTGACGCAACAGAGATTACTCGCGTCAAGGCAAGTAATCATCCGCAAACCGACGTAGGGCGATCCACGAAGATCCGCTTGCGTGTCCGCGCTTGGCGGACGCGATGCTGAGCCCGCTCCCGAGCGGTGCGCTCTTGAACTGCATCTGCACCGCGCTGCAACGGCCCGACCGGTGAAGCGCCGGCTGCTCCCCGTGAATCGGGATAGGGGCCAATCATCGCTGACCGGACCCCTCCCACACCAATGCCATTAAGTTAAGCGGACTCATTGGTATGCTCGGCGAGGAGCCTGTGCCCCACGCACGCCGAAGTTGCGCGGGAATGACCGATCCGGGCGGTACTTGTTCAGGCTGCTCATCAACAGCAACACCAGCTC
>JANLOP010000147.1:0-2583 GCA_031366635.1 Betaproteobacteria bacterium
AGGGCATGCCGAGCACCAGTTCGCTCGTAAAACCACTGGAAACAAAGTAACTGCGAACGATACCTCGTACGCCCTCGCCGCTTAAAAACCGGTGAGCTTCGCAACGGTTGGCCAATGGGCCGGGCCTGATGTGGCAACACAAAGGGCTGCGAAGTCATGCACATTGGCTGGTGCCTTGCTGCGTCATTCAGCAGGGGACGAGAACCAAGTGACTGGTGGGCCCGATAGCGTGCTGCTGCGCGATCAGGCCGATGAGATCCAAATCAGACAGCTAAGCATGTAGAACTGGCCGGTGATGGCTTGCGGACGGGGGTTCGATTCCCCCCGGCTCCACCAAACAATGCCCCGCAAGGGGCTGCACCAACCTGAAGCACCCCGAAGCACCCGTTGCCATCCCGCACCGGGTGCTTTTTTTTGGCCGGCAACCCGCTCAACAGCCGGCTACCCGGCGCGCTTTACGGCGTCATGTGGCCCTTTGGGCGCGACTACCATGTTCAGCCGGCGTGCCTTGCCGTCGAAACTGCCCCCATTGCCAGGCTCAGCCCATGCCCTCGACGCCCTCCCGCCCAAGCCCAAGCCCGACAGCCCCCTCTGGCAACGCCGCAGCCCGGCCGCGCGGCCGGCTCGACTGGCAGCAGTTGCTGGGCTGGCTGCGCGACGATGCGCTGGTTAGCACGGATGACGCGCAGCAGGTGGTCAAGCGCTTCGGTGCCGGCGCGTCCAGCCTGCATGCGCTGGTGCGGCTGGGCGGCGCCGGTCTGCAGCACGCCGGCCGGCCGCTGGATACCGAGGCGTTGACCGACTGGCTGGCGCAGCGGGTGCCTCTGCCCTACCTGCGCATCGACCCGCTGCGGGTGGACGTGGGCCGCGTGGCCGAGGTGATGAGCCTGCAATATGCCGAGCTGCGCAAGGTGCTGCCGGTCAACGTCACGGCCGATCTGGTGACGGTGGCCACCAGCGAGCCCTTCGATGTCGCCTGGGTGGCCGAGATCGAATCGCACACCCGGCGCCGTGTCAGGCTGGTGCTGGCCAACCCGGACGATATCGCCCGCTACACCGTCGAGTTTTATGCCCTCGCCCGGTCGGTGCGCCAGGCGCAGAAAACCGGCGAGACCACCGCCACCGCCAGCTTTGAGCAACTGGTGGAGCTGGGCAAGGCCAACAAGCAGCTCGATGCCAATGACCAGGGCGTTGTGCAGGTGGTCGATTGGCTGTGGCAATACGCCTTCGACCAGCGCGCCAGCGACATCCACCTCGAGCCCCGGCGCGAGATGGGCGCCATCCGCTTCCGCATCGACGGCATGTTGCACACCGTCTACCAGGTGCCGCTGACGGTGATGAACGCAATGACCGCCCGCATCAAGCTGCTGGGCCGGATGGACGTGGTTGAGCGGCGCCGGCCGCAGGACGGCCGCATCAAGACCAAGCGGCCCGACACCGCTGCCGGCGCGGGCGACGAGGTGGAGATGCGCCTGTCCACCCTGCCCACCGCGTTTGGTGAAAAATTGGTGATGCGGGTGTTCGACCCGGAGACCGTGGTCAAGACGGTGCAGGCGCTCGGCTTCTCTGACCATGACGGCCAGCGCTGGGCCCAGTTGATCGGCCAGGCGCACGGCATCATCCTGGTCACCGGGCCCACCGGCAGCGGCAAGACCACCACGCTGTACTCCACCCTTAAATCGCTGGCCACCGAGGCGGTGAATGTCTGCACCGTCGAAGACCCGATCGAGATGATCGAGCCGGCCTTCAACCAGACCCAGGTGCAGGCGGCACTCGACATGGGCTTTGCCGAGGGCCTGCGCGCGCTGATGCGGCAAGACCCGGACATCATCATGGTGGGCGAGATCCGTGATCTGGCCACCGCCGAAATGGCGATCCAGGCCGCGCTCACTGGCCACCTGGTGTTCTCCACGCTGCACACCAACGATGCCGCATCGGCTATCACCCGGCTGATGGACCTGGGTGTGCCGTCATATCTGATCTCGGCCACCGTGATCGGCGTGCTGGCGCAGCGGCTGGCGCGCACGCTGTGCGCCGCCTGCAAGGTGCGCGACGAGGCCGCCACGCGCGAGACGCTGGACGACGTGGCCCGGCCCTGGCGGCTGGCCGGTGGCGTGCGGCCGTACAAGCCGGTGGGCTGCCAGGCGTGCCGGCAGACCGGCTTTCGCGGCCGGGTGGGCTTGTATGAGTTGCTGGTGCTGGGCGATGAATCACGCCGTGCCGTGCACCCGGCGCAAGACATCGGCGCGCTGCGCCGCCAGGCAGTGAAAGACGGCATGCGGCCGTTGCGCCTGGCCGGCATGATGAAAGTGGCCGAGGGCCAGACCACGGTAGACGAGGTGCTGCGCGGCACGCCGGCCTGGTCAGACGATTGACCCGCCGGGCGGCCAGTCTGCCCGTCACCCGGCCGCGCCCCGGCCTTACGTGGAAACCACAGCGGCCCCCGACAGCCTCCTAGAATCGCCGCAGCCAAGCTGCCTGAGGAGACACCACAGTGAAGATCAAGAACCAGAAAGATTTCTGGTCGGGGTTGATGTTTTTAACCGTGGGCATCGGCTTTGCGTGGGGCGCCACCAACTACAA
>JANLOP010000148.1:0-24043 GCA_031366635.1 Betaproteobacteria bacterium
CTAGGAGGCTGTCGGGCTTTGGGTCGGGCCCGCGTTGGGCCTGCAATGGGGTGCAGGCTAGGCGCAAAGCGCAGGGATACCTTTTGGTATCACGAGCATTTGCAACGACGCCTGCACGCCATTGCAGGCTCAACCCGGAGGAAGCCCGACAGCCTGCTGGGCGGCGCCATGCTCTGCTGCTGATTCACCGCCCTCCCCCGCCTGTGTCAGCGGTCGGCACGGTTGCCCGTCAATCAAAGCCCGTCGCACCAGCCCAGTCACAATCGCGCCTTTTTGCGGGTGGCTTTGCGGCCGCCCCGACAGGTGCGCATGTTCAAGAATTTAGTGCTTTACCGGCTGGCGCCGGATTGGTCGGCCACGGTGCTGCAGATCGACCAGGCGCTGGACGGCGCCCGTTTTGCCGACTGTGGCCTGACGCAACAACGGTCAGTCGGCTGGGTCAGCCCACGCGGTGATGCGCACGGCACGCTGGTCGAGGCGATTGCCGGCCAGTGGCTGCTGCAATGGCTGGTCGAGCAAAAAATCGTGCCCGGCTCGGTGATCAAGCGCGAAGTCGATGCGCTGGCCGCGCAAGTTGAAAAGCAGACCGGCCGCAAACCCGGCAAAAAGCAGCGCACCGAGCTGAAAGACCAGGCTTTGCTGGATTTGCTGCCGATGGCCTTCACCAAACGCGCAGCGGTAAAAGTATGGATGGCGCCGGCCGAGCGCCTGCTGGTGATCGATGCCGGCAGCGCCAGCCGGGCCGACGAGGTGCTGACCGCGCTGGCCCAGGCCCTGCCGGGCTTTGCGGCGGTGCTGGTCAATACCACCGTGTCGCCGGCGGCGGCAATGGCCGAGTGGCTGGTGAGTGGTGACGCGCCGGCCGGCTTTTCCATCGACCGCGATTGCGAGCTGAAGGCCGCCGACGGCGAAAAGCCGGTGGTGCGTTATGCCCGCCACGCGCTGGACATCGCCGAGATTCGCGAGCACATCCAGGCCGGCAAACAGCCCACCCGGCTGGCGCTGACCTGGCAGGGCCGGGTGTCCTTCACGCTGACCGAGGGTTTGCAGATCAAGAAAGTCAGCTTTCTGGACGGCGTGTTCGAGGCCAGCGCGGCCGGGAAGGACGACCGTTTTGATGCCGACGCTGCGATTGCCACCGGTGAGCTGGCGCCGCTGATCGGCGATTTGCTGGACGCCTTGGGCGGCGAGCAGGTTCTTGGGCAGACGCCGACAGTGAGCGCAGCCAAAACCACTACATCAGTAACAGCATCACTGGCCCAGCTTGGCAAGGTCGAGGCAAATACCGACAGCGCAGTGCTGCCCCCTTTGGAAGCCGCCGCAACCTGACGTCCTGCAAGCGCTGACACCTAATCTGAACGTTTGCGCAGACCAGGCCAATAAGCTACGGTGGGTTGAACGTCAACAGGGCCATCGGAATCATCCAACGTCCACGTTGTGCGCTAAGTATCCTCAAGTTCCCGACACCGAACATCAAAGGAAACACCCGATGCCTACCGTGGTCAAATCTCTCCGATCAAGACTGGCGACGGCTGTTGCCATCTTGATGATGAGTACAAGCGTCGCGCAAGCTGGACCGTTCAACGACATCTATCTTTTGGGCGACAGTCTGGCCGACCAAGGGAACCTTTACCAGGCGTCGTTACTTACTGCGGGTGCCGGCATTCCCGCGAGTGATCACTATTTTGAAGGCCGTTTTTCGAATGGCGAGGTCTACAGCGGTTTGCTGGCGCAAGGCTTGGGCTTGTCGCTCAGCAGAAGCTCGGCCGGAGGCAACAATTTCGCCTACGGCGGCGCCCGCGCCAACTACAACGTCGTCGAGAACCCACCGACCCCGGGTGGCTATACGCCGGGGCTTTTCCCCTGGAGCTTGAACCTGGAGCGAGCCGCCTTTGAGGCCCGCCACGTCAACAATCCCCATGCGCTGTATGTGGTGTTCTCGGGCTCCAACGATGTCTCCGACCTTATCGGCGCCAGCGCGCAGCTCGGCTTCAACGCGACGAAAGCCCAGAGTGACGCGGCCGTTCAGAGCACCCTTGCTGCGGTCGACGCGTTCAAGGCGGCTGGTGCACGCTACGCGCTGGTACCCAATCTGCCTGATCTGGGCCTGGTGCCCAAGATCACCCGCTTGAATGCCGTACTCGGATTCAATGTTTCGGGTTTGGCAACTGCATTGACCGTTCGATTCAATGACAGCCTGGATGCAGCACTGACCCAAGTGACCGGCGTCCAGATCATTCGATTCAACACTTTCAACATGCTGCGCCAGGTCCATGACCAGCCGTCCCGTTTCAACCTGAGCAATGTCACCGAGCCGTGTTACACCGGCTTTGTGGCACCAGGGGCGCCAGCCGATACGGTTTGTGCCAACCCGCAGTCCTATCTTTTCTGGGACGCCGAGCACCCCAGCACCGCAATGCATTCATTGCTGGCCAACGCCATGCTTGGGCAAATCAATGCGGCCGTGCCCGAACCTGGCGCGGCTGCACTCTTGGCGGCCGGTTTGGCCGTCCTGGCGCTAAGCAGGTGGCGCAGGCGCCCAGCCGCCTGATCGGCTCTGCGACTCTGCGGCTTTGCGCTCCGTCGCTCTGCAGCCGCCCGGCTTGCCTGCCAGTAAACGCCGATCCAGGGCACCGCTGTTTCAAGTGTCTTTGCTCACCTTGATGGTCGGGAACTTGCTGCTGAAATCCTTCGCCTTGTCGGCGATCTTTACCGCCACCAGCCGCGCCACCGATTTGTAGAGGGCGGCGATGTCACCGTCCGGGTCGGCCACCACGGTGGGCCGGCCGCTGTCGGCCTGCTCGCGGATGCTCATGGTCAGCGGCAGCGCACCCAGGTAATCCAAGTTGTACTGCGCGGCCATCTTTTTGCCGCCGTCGGCGCCAAAGATGTGCTCGACATGGCCGCAATTCGTGCAGATGTGCACGGCCATGTTCTCGACCAGACCGAGGATGGGCACGCCCACTTTCTCGAACATGCTGAGCCCTTTTTTGGCGTCCAGCAGCGCAATGTCTTGCGGCGTGGTGACGATGATGGCGCCGGTGATCGGCACGCGCTGGCTGAGCGTCAACTGGATGTCGCCGGTGCCGGGCGGCATGTCCACGATCAGGTAGTCCACGTCTTTCCAATTTGTTTGACGCAGCAATTGGTCGAGGGCCTGGGTGGCCATCGGGCCGCGCCAGATCATCGCCTGGTCGGCATCCACCAAAAACCCGATCGACGCCACTTGCAGGCCGTGGCCCTGCATCGGCTCCATGCTCTGGCCGTCGATGCTCTCGGGCCGGCCGCTGATGCCCAGCATCATCGGCTGGCTGGGGCCGTAGATGTCGGCGTCCAGCACGCCCACCACCGCGCCCTCGGCCGCCAACGCCAGCGCCAGGTTGGCGGCCGTGGTGCTTTTGCCCACGCCGCCTTTGCCTGAGGCCACCGCGATGATGTTTTTGACGCCCGGCAGCAGTTGCACGCCGCGCTGCACGGCGTGGGCGGTGATGCGGGTGACCATGTTGACACTGACATTGCCCACCCCGGCCACCGTGCGCGCAGCGGCGATGAACTGCCGACGCAGCGCCGCATGCTGGCTTTTGGCCGGGTAGCCGAATTCGACATCGAAGGCCACCTCATCGCCGTCGATCTTCAGGTGCTTGATCTGGCGGCCGGCGACAAAATCCTTGCCGGTGTGCGGGTCCACAACGGTTTTCAGGGCGGCAAGAACGGCGGCTTCGGTCACGGTGGACATGGTGATGGGGTGGGGGTGGTTTGAGGAACAAGCAGACAGCCACCTGCGGGAGGATCGGCCGGCGAAAACACACCAGTTTAATTCAGACCACCCGGTCAGGCGGGCGGCAGCCGGTTGCAGCGGCGGGTCGCCGAAGCCGATGTACGCGGCGCACCGCGCTTGGGGCCGGGCCCGCTTGGGCGAGGGCCCCCGGCCCGACAGGCTCCTAGAATTCAGGGTTGTCTCAGAGGACGGCCCCATGCCCCGCAAGCTGTTTGTCACCACCGCCCTGCCTTACGCCAACGCAGCGTTTCACATCGGCCACATGATGGAATACATCCAGGCCGATACCTGGGTGCGGGCTCAAAGAATGCGCGGTGCCGAGGTCAATTTTGTTTGCGCTGACGACGCCCACGGCGCGCCGATCATGATTGCCGCCGACAAGGCCGGTTTGACACCGCAGCAGTTTGTCGGGCAAATAGCCACCGGCCGGGCGCAATACCTGGACGGGTTTCACATCGCGTTTGACAACTGGCACTCCACCGACGCGCCCGAGAATCACCGGCTGGCGCAGGAAATCTACCTGGCGCTGCGCGCCCAGGGCCTGATAACCACGCGCACCATCGAGCAGTTCTACGATCCCGACAAAGGCATGTTTTTGCCCGACCGGTTTATCAAAGGCACTTGCCCGAAATGCGGCACACCCGACCAGTATGGCGACAACTGTGAGAACTGCGGCGCGGTGTATGCGCCCACCGATTTGATCCACCCGAGGTCGGCACTGTCGGGCGCCACGCCGGTATTGCGCAGCAGTGAGCATTTTTTCTTCAAGCTCAGCGACCCGCGCTGTGTTGAATTTCTCGAAAACTGGACCCAGGACGGCAAATTGCAGCCCGAGGTGGCGAACAAGGTGCGCGAGTGGTTCAGCCGCGACACGGACGGTGTTTCAGCCCTGAATGACTGGGACATCAGCCGCGACGCGCCGTATTTCGGCATCGAAATACCCGACGCGCCGGGCAAGTATTTTTATGTCTGGCTCGATGCGCCGGTGGGTTATCTGGCGAGCCTGGAGAATCTGTTCATCAAGCGCGGTCAAGACGCCGCCGCCTGCGCCGCCTACCTGGCCGACCCGGCGCTGGAGCAGGTGCATTTCATCGGCAAAGACATCGTCACCTTCCACACGCTGTTCTGGCCGGCGATGCTCAAATTCTCAGGTCGCAAAGTGCCGACGCAGATTCATGTGCACGGTTTCTTGACGGTGCACAACGAGAAAATGAGCAAAAGCCGCGGCACCGGCATCAACCCGCTGCATTATCTTGCGCTGGGCTTGGACCCGGACTGGCTGCGTTACTACATTGCCGCCAAGCTGAACGGCCGGGTGGAGGATATCGACTTCAACCCCGACGATTTTATCGCCCGCGTCAACAGTGATTTGGTGGGCAAATACATCAATATTGCCAGCCGCGCCGCCGGGTTCTTGAGCAAGCGCTTTGACAGCCGGCTGTCAGCCGATTTGGGGGTGGAGGGCCGCTTGCTGCTGGACGGGCTGCGCGCCCAGCGCGGCAGCATCGAAGAATTGTTTGATGCCCGTGAGTTTGGCCGTGCGGTGCGTGAAACCATGCTGCTGGCCGACCGGGTGAATGCTTACGTCGACCAGCACAAACCCTGGGAGCTGGCCAGGCAGGCGGGTACTGACGGCGGTACTGACGCCGGAAATGACGCCGGTACTGACGGCGGAAATGACGCCGCCAAACTGGCCGCACTGCACGATGTGTGCAGCGTCTGCATCGAGGCCTTCCGGCTGCTGACGATTTACCTCAAACCCATCTTGCCGGCGCTGGCCGCCCGGGTGGAGGCGTTTTTGCAAATCCCGCCGCTGCAGTTTGCCGACGCCAGCCGGGCACTCGGCGCGCACCGGATTGCCCACTACCAGCATTTGATGCAGCGGGTGGACGTCGCGAAACTCGCCGCGCTGCTGGCGCCGGCGGAGTCCAAGGCCGATCCCGCCGATCCCGCCAACGCGCCGGCCGCGTTGCCATCACCCGTGGCGCCCGGCGGCGAGGCCATCGCCGACGAGATCGGCCTCGCCGATTTCAGCAAGGTCGATTTGCGCATCGCCAAAATCATCAACGCCGAGACGGTGGACGGCAGCAGCAAATTGCTGCGGCTGACGCTGGACGTGGGTGAGGCGGCATACCGCACGGTGTTCTCGGGCATCCGCAGCGCTTACGCCCCGGCCGATCTGATCGGCCAGCTCACGGTGGTGGTGGCCAACCTGGCGCCGCGCAAGATGAAGTTCGGCCTGAGCCAGGGCATGGTGCTGGCCGCCAGTCGTGCCACCAACTCGGCCACCAACCCGGCCACCAACCCGGCCGACACCCACCTCCAGCCGGGCATTTTTGTGCTGGCGCCCGGGCCTGGCGCCCAGCCCGGCATGCGGGTGCGCTGACGAGGGCACCCGGTTGGCCGCAGCCGAACCGCCCCCGCCCACCCCCGCACGCAGCCGCGCCGCCGCGCGGTTTCACCCGTTCCGGCCGCGCCTGCTGAGCGCACTGGCGGGCTACGACCGCCCCCGCTTTTTTGCCGACCTGGGCGCCGGGCTGACCGTGGGCATCGTCGCGCTGCCGCTGGCGATGGCCTTTGCCATCGCCTCGGGCGTCAAGCCCGAGGCCGGCATCTTCACCGCCATCATTGCCGGCTTTTTGATCTCGGCGCTCGGCGGCTCACAGCTGCAGATCGGCGGGCCGGCCGGCGCCTTCATCGTCATCGTCTACGGCATTGTTGAGCGCTACGGCCTGGCCAACCTGCTGATCGCCACGTCGCTTTCGGGCGTGCTGCTGTTTTTGATGGGCTGGCTCAAGCTGGGCGCGCTGGTGCGCTACATCCCGGTGTCCATCGTCATCGGCTTCACCAACGGCATCGCGGTGCTGATCGGGCTGTCGCAACTGAAGGATTTGCTCGGCCTGCAGATCGACAAGATGCCGGGCGATTTTTTCAGCCAGATCCTGTTGCTGGCCCACCACCTGGACAGCGTCAACCCGGCGGCGCTGGTGCTGGGCCTGGCCTGCCTGGCCACCGTGGTGCTGTGGCCCAAGGGCTACACCATGCCGCTGCACCCGGTGGGCCGGGCGGCGCAGGCGCTGCGCTGGGCCGCCCACCTGCCCGGCACCATCGTGGCGCTGGCGCTGGCCACCGGCGCGGTGGTGTTGTTCGAGTTGCCGGTGGAAACCATCGGCTCGAAGTTTGGCGGCATCCCGCAATCGCTGCCGGCGTTTGCGCTGCCTGATTTCAGTTGGGCCACCGTCAAACTGCTGCTGATTCCCACCTTGACCATCGCGCTGCTGGGCGCCATCGAATCATTGCTGTGCGCCCGGGTGGCCGACAACCTGGCGCCGCAGCACCCGCGCCACGACCCCAATCAAGAGCTGATGGCGCTAGGAATCGCCAACCTGGTGCTGCCGTTTTTTGGCGGCATCCCGGCCACCGGCACGATTGCCCGCACCGTCACCAACTTGCGCGCCGGTGCCGCCACGCCGGTGGCCGGCATGGTGCATGCCGGCGCGCTGCTGGCCATCGTGCTGGTGGCCGCACCGCTGGCGCTGCATGTGCCGCTGGCCGCGCTGGCCGGCATCTTGCTGTTTGTCGCCTGGAACATGGGCGAGTGGCGTGAATTTGCCCGGCTCAAACACTTTTTGCTGCCCTACCGCGCCACCCTGCTGGGCACCTTTGTGCTGACCGTGGTGTTTGACCTGACAGTGGCGGTGGAGGTGGGTTTGCTGATGGCCTGCGGGTTTTTTATCTGGCGCACGAGCACGCTGTTCAGCGTCAAGCCCTTTCTGGCGCCGGGTGCGCTGCCCGGCGCGCCCAGCGGTCTGCCCGCCGGCGTGGCGGTGTTTGAGCTGTTCGGCTCGCTGTTTTTTGGCGCGGTGGGCAAGATTGAGGCGCTGCCGGCGCAAGTGCCAGCCGGCACCCGGGCGGTGGTGCTGGAGATGCACCGGCTGATCATGATCGACAGCTCGGGCATCGACGCGCTTCAGCACCTGCACCGCAGCTTCAAGCGCGCCGGCATCGCGCTGGTGCTGGCCAATGTCAATGCCCAGCCGCTGGGCTTGATCCGGCGCTCGGGCTTCGAGGCCGAGCTGGGGGCTGACCAGATCGTGCCGACGGTGGACGCGGCCACACAGGGCCTGGCGCCGCCTTGATCGTCGAGGCCCGGCGGCGCGGTCAGGCAGCGCGGTCCGGCAACGCCGTCAGGCGGCGCGGGCCGGCCCGGCCTGTTGCCCGGTCTGCATCGCCAGCGCGGCGTTGACGATCTTGCCCAGGTCAGGCCATTCGGCGTCGCACTGCGGCGCCAGCGCCGACAAGGCGTGCAGCCAATCGGCCGGCTGGCGGTTGGCCACCGGTATTTGCCGGCCGAGCAACTGGCCGATGCCCGGCAGGTAGAACCAGTGCTCGGGCGCACGCCGAATCTGCGCCTCGATCTCACGGAAAATCGCCGCCGTCAGGCTGGCGATGTCGGCTTCCAGGTTGCCGGTTCGGGCGTAGGCCAGCGGCTGCCCCAGTTTGACGGTGGTTTGCAGGCTGGCGCCCGGGCAACTGAAGCCGACGATCACCCGGGCCTGGCTTTTCAATGCAAACAGCGCGGTGCCGGCCATCGCCGGCACCAGCCGGCCAAAAAATGGCACGTACAGCACATGGCCGGCCATGTCGAACACGTCGGGCATCATCGTCAGCGCCTCACCGCGCTTGAGCACGCGCAGCGCCTTCAACACCGCCGTGCTGTCGTTGAACAGCGCGTTGAAGCCGTAGCCCAGGCCTTTTAACAGCGCCTCAAAGCCGGCCGAGCTGGGGTTTTTGGCGGGCGGGTCGTAAAACGAGTTGACGGTCTTGTGCTGGCCGATGTGCTGGATCAGCTTCAGGCAGCCGAGCGCAAAACCACCGTAGTGCGGGGTGACAAAGATCACCGGGCCTTTGTCGTCGCGCACGCTGTCGAGCACATCCTGGCCGTCGATGTGCACCTGGCGCGCCACAAAGCGCCCCAGCGCAGCCGCCGGCAGGCTGGCCAGGTGGGCATTGACGAGTTGGGACTGGCGCATCGAGGCCAGATGGCGGCGCCGCAATTGCACCGCTTCGGCCAGCGACAGCGCCGGAAACGCCAGCCGCACCGAGTCATGAAACTGCCGGTCCTGCGTGGCGGGGTCGGCGTCGGCCCAGGCCAGGCTGGCCCGGGCCGCAGCGATGCGGGCCCGCAGGCCCAGCGCCAAGTCGGTGTGCATGGATTTGCCCTCTTGTTGCGCTGCCCCGATGGCGGGCCGGCGACGCGTGATCAAGATGCCGTTAAACCGAGCGGCGCAACGCCGCCAATTGCGCCGTCACAAAGGCGTGGGTCGGGCCTTGCAGCCCGCTGCCCGAGCCCTGCCAGGCGTCAAAAAAAGCCGCCAACTGCTTCAACCGGTTGCTGCGCGTGATCGCCTGGCAGTGCAGGCTGTTGCGGTACAACTGCGGCCAGGACAGCGTCTGCTCGGGCAAGGCGCGGGCCATTGTTTGCAAGTGCCCGACCCACCAGCGCAGCAGCGCAGCGGGCGCGGCGCCGGCGCCGGCGCCGGCCTGGGCAGCGGTGCTGATCGTCAGCGGGCTCAGCAGCAGGGCCGGGCCGGCGCCCGGCGCGGCCAGCGCCAGCGTGACCAAGGTTTTCAGGCCGTGTTGGCACAGCAGCGGCTCAAACAGTGAAAACAGCGTCGGCTGGCCGAGAAAAACCACCTGCGCCGTGGTGCCCGCGCTGGGCCGGTGCAGCTCAGGAAAACTGATGTACAGCACCGGCGCCGCGCCTTCTACCGTACAGGCCGCCGTAGCACCCGCTGCGCCACCCGCCGCGCCGGCCTTGACGCGCTGGATCGCCTCGGTCAACCCGCAGCGGGCCAGCGCCCCGGGCAGGGGCCAGCGGGCCAGGCTGTCGCCGAGCGCCGGGCTGTCGATGATGACGATGGGCGCCCGCACCCGGCCAGGCAACTGGCGCAGCAACTGCAAGGCCGGCCGGTTGAAAGGCAGTGCCAGCAGGCACGGGCCGTGCGCCAGCGCCGCCGCCAACACCTGGACAGCGGCGTCAGCGCAGCAGTGCCACGGCGCCGCTGCCGTGCAGTCGGGCGCCAGCGCGGCGTGGCGGTGGGTTTGTGCGGTGCAGGCCATTGCCAGCGCCTGGGCATCGGCCAGGCCCAGGAACAGGCTGAGTGCGGACTGGCTGGCGTTGATCGCATCGGCGTCGGTGCCGGGCCGGCGTTGGCCGCCCGGCGGGTCGGTTGGCGGCGCAGCGCGTCGGCCGGCGGCGCCGATCACCGCGCGCCAGCGCATCGGATGGGGCCAGCTCATGGCGATGCACTCCTGACCGCCCGCGCGGCCCGCGCGGCACGCGCCGCAGCGCGGGCGACGGCCACGCTGGCCACGCCCTCGCCCAGCGCACGGCGCAGTTTGTTGATGAAAAACAGGCTGGCCGACAAGACCACCGCCGGCCAGACCAGCGCTATCAGCCCCCGCAGCAAGGCCAGGCTGGCCGCCAGCATGTCGTGCTGCGCAAGCGCTGCGCCCAGGCTGTGGCGGGCGTGGCTCATTTGGCCGGGCAGCGTGGCGGCAATGGTTTGTGACTCGTTGAATAGAAACGTGGCGAAATATAAAAAATAGCCAACACTCAACAAAGTGTAGGCCGACAGCACCCAGCGGCCGGCTTTTGCACCAGCGCCAGTGTCGCTGTTTGCAAATACCGGCGCCGGCGCTTTGAATATCGAGCCCAGCCTACTGGCCACATTTTGCCGCACCCGCTGGTGCAGGTTGTGCAGGCCGCTCAAATCGGACAACAGCCAGTAACCATCAAACTTGAACACCGGGTTCAGCGTGAACAGCATCGCAAAGGTGATCAGCCACACCAGCTTGAACGCCAGCGGGTTGCCGGTGGCCAGCGCGAAGGCGTCCACGAAAATCAGCAGGACGGCCTCGAAATACACCCCGCCGAGATCCACCACGGCGCGCTGGCGCGGCGCCAGGCGCCAGGCTTTGCTGACATCGGCATACCAGGCCGGGAATACAAAATACAAGCCAAAACCAATCGCGCCGTGCGGGCATTTAAAGTAGCGGCAGGCGGTTGTGTGGCCCAGCTCATGCAGCAGGCCGCTGAGCAGGAACAGCCCGGCCAGCGCGGCGGCCTCGGCAGCCGACCCGGCGGCATGCACCTGGTGCATCGCCAGCGGCAGGGCCAGCGCATGCAGCACGGCAAACGCCAACAGCAGCAACAGCGCCAGCGGCGGCGTGAACAGCCACGTCAGGCCGCCGGTGAGGCGTGCCACCCAACCGGCCGGCAGCAACGTGGCGCTGACCGTGAAGGGCATGGCGCGGTGCGCGTCGGGCGCGCCCACAAACAACGCCGCCGGCAGTGTGCGGTGGGCCAGCGTGATGAGTTGCCCGGCCGGCAAATGGTGGCCGCTGCGCAGGGCGTAGTCGGCCTCCAGTTGCTCGGCATTGGCGGGCGCGGCCAGCAGCGCCAGCACCAGGGCCCGGGCTTTGGCGGAGATCAGGTAATGGCTGTCACCCAGCGCCAGCAGAAAACGACCTTCGGGTCGGCCCGCAGCGGCGTCGCCGTAGGCCGAGACCGTGATGTCGTGCTTGAGCAGGGGGATGGCAGGCATCGGGATGGGGGGATGAAATGGGAGATGAAACGGGGCGATCAAACGGAACGACCAAACGGGCGTGAGACGGCGGGGTGAACGGGGGCCCCCAAAAGAGCGGGGCAGCCTGCGCCCCGCTCTTGCCGGTCAAGGCCGGTGGCTGCTTACCACTCGATGCTGCAGGTGCACTTGACGTCCGGGTCAGAGATGGCGGACATGGCCTGCATTTCGAAGCGGGCTTCGAGTTCTTCGACGTTGAAGTCGAGGATGACGATGTCGTTGCTGGTGATTTCAGTGGATTCCATTTTCTAGCTCCCTGGGTATGGTGGGTCAATAAGGTATTTGCCAGTCAGCCCCACCACGATACTGTCTGACAAATTGGCTGGACAGGCCCGCAGGGCCCGCCCGTAAATACTAAAATCGGCCTGACCCGAGGTTTGCGCCGGGTCGCTTGCTGATGCCTGTTTACGATAGAAAAATGTTAAGCCGTGCGCTGCACCGGCGCAAGCGCTCGGCACCGCAGGATTCATCAGTTCGGGGGATTGGCCAGCAAATGAAGCGCCGCAAAGATATTGCGCCGCTGCGCCGCGCGGCTGCCGAAACAGCGCGGTGGCTGGCCGCGCCGGCACCGGCTGGCGGCGCTTCAGCGCCGACGCCAGCAGCCGGGGCGCCTGGCCAGCCGGGCCAGCGCCTGGCTGCACAGCGGCGCCAGCGCCTCGCGCCGCGCGCTGAGCCAGCCCACGGCAAACCACGCAGCCCCGTCGTGCGCGGCCAGCGCCTGGCAGTGCGCCAGCGCCACCACCGTGTCGTTGAACTCACCCAGCGGCGCCTGGGCCCGGGCCAGGCCGCGCAGCAGCCGCTGCACCTGCCTGGCCGGCCAGAGCGCGGCGCTCAGCTCGGTGGCGTAGCGCAGGCGTTTGATGCGCCGACGCAGGCGGTGGCGGTCGGCGTCGTCCAGCGCATCGAAGCGCGCCGCGTCGCGCTGCACTTGCCGATAGCGCTGGCGCAGCGGCTGGCGCAGCAGGCGGTGCAGCGCGGGCGGCGCGGGGGGCGGCGGGCTGGCTGGCCCGCTCGTGGGCGGCGCGTCGTCTGGCGCTGCGTCTGGCGCGGCATCTGGCGCGACAACTACCGGCTGGCAGGCGCCCAGCAGCGCCAGCCACAGATGCTGGGTGGCGGGTGCGCGCAGCAGCGTGGCCACGTCGGCCGCCGGGTTGGCCGGCGGCCGGGGGGGCTGGCGCAGCGGCGGCGCGCCTGCGGCCTGCAAGGCCGGCCACAGCCATTCGGCCATCGCGTCCTGGTCGCGCGCCGCGCCGAGCTGGCCGAACAACGCTGCCAGCCGGGTGGCCAGGCTGGCAACGGCCAGCGCGGCCGGCGCGGCCGGCGCGGCCAACAGGGTTGGCGCGGCCGGCGCGGCCAGCACGGTTGGCGGGGCTGGCAGAGATGAAGATGCTGGCGTCGAGAGCGGGCCAAAAACATGCAGCACGCTGCGCAGCCGGCGCAGGCCCACCCGCAACTGGTGCAGGTGCTCGGGCTGGCCGCCGTCGTCCGCCATCTGGCTGGCGTTGGCCAGCACCTGGCCCAGCGGGTTGGCCAGCATGGCCGCCAGCGCCTGCGCCGGGCTGGCCCGGCGCGCCAGCTTCAGCGGCCGGGCGGCGGTGGGCGGGCTGGCCGATTGGCCCTGGGCCAGGCGGTGGCCGCGCTCACTTTTGCTGCGCACGTCCAGCACCAGGCCAAAGCGGCTTACCCAGCGCCCGGCCACGTCCAACAGCGCCTGGGGCGGGCCGCGCAACAGCTCGAACTCAATCTCGCAGACAGCGCAGACCGCGCTGCCGGCGCGGATCTGGCCTTCGTCCAGCGCCAGCTCGATCAGCGCCGTGCCGTGGCGCAGCACGCGCCGGGTGCGTCGCACGCCGGTGGCGCAGCGCTCGACGAGCGCGACGGCGCCGCTGCCGGCGGCGCTTTCAGGGCGGGCGCTGTCACGTGCGCGCTGGCGTACTTCCTGGCGTACTTCCTGGCGGGCTTCCTGGCGTGCGTCCTGGCGTGCTTCCTGCCGCAACTCGGCCTGCGCCCGGGCCAACACCCGTGCCAGCACTGCGCCGGCCAGGCTGCCGTGGTGGCGCGCCACATCGAGCGCCGGGCGCTGGCCGGGGCCACCGGGCACCGCCACGTTGTGCTCCAGCCGCTGCATCGCGGTGGCGCCCTCGGCCTTCAGCGTCTGCACCCAGCGCCCGGCCTCCAGCCGCAGCCGCAATGCCACCCGCGCCTGCGCCAGGTGCTCACCGGGCGTGTCGAAGTAGACAGCGGCCAGCGCATCGACCACCGCGCTGGGCGTGGCCAGTGCGCGCCGCAGCGCCGCCAGGCGGGCTGCCGGGATGCGGAACTTGAGCTCGATCTCAAATGACATGGTCGGCATGCTGCCATGTTCACCGGCGTTTTCGGGCCGATCTGCGGCGCATCGTCACCCGATGACCCTACCGCAGCCGATTAAACTAGCGGGTTAGCCCTGAGCCCTGGAACCCACCATGCCGCTGTTCTGGAAGCCTTACAAGTCCGATGTCACCCGCTTCATCGACGGGCTGAAAGCCAGCAAGCCGACGCTGGAGGCCGAGCAGCGCGCCGGCCGGGCGCTATTGTGGGACAAGCAGATCGACCGCAGCGCGCAAGCCGACTACGACGATGCCAGCGTGCCGCAGACACCATATGTCTACTTCCCCAAACCGACCCCGCCCTGAGCGCGTGCCTGGCTGCTGAGTGGGCGCTGATCGGCCGATGACCCGCGACGCCGCGCCGCAGATCGGTCAACGCGCCGGTCAGCCCGCCGCTCAACCCGCCGCTCCGCCCGCTGATCAAGCGCCCGGTCAACCCGCCGGGCTGGCCACCGTGCTGCCGCCGGCGCCCGACAGCGACGCGCGGCCGGTGGACCGGGTGGCGCTGGCCCGGTTGTACGGTGAGCCGCTGTTCCGCCTGCCGCACGACCTGTACATCCCGCCCGACGCGCTGGAGGTGTTTTTAGAGGCTTTTGAGGGCCCGCTGGATTTGCTGCTGTACCTGATCCGGCGGCAGAACTTCAACATCCTCGACATCCCGCTGGCCGACGTGACGCGCCAGTACCTGGCCTACGTTGACCAGATCCGCCAGCACAACCTTGAGCTGGCCAGCGAATACCTGCTGATGGCGGCGATGCTGATCGAGATCAAGTCGCGCATGCTGCTGCCGCCCAAGAAAACGGCCGACGGCGATGACGGGCTCGACCCGCGCGCCGAGCTGGTGCGCCGGCTGATGGACTACGAGCGGATCAAGCAGGCCGCCGCCCGGCTCGACCGGCTGCCGGTGGTCGGCCGCGATTTCTTGCGGGCGCAAATCCACATCGAGCAAAGCCTGCAGCCGCGCTTCCCGGACGTGGTGGTGGCCGACCTGCAAGCCGCCTGGGCCGACATCGTGCAGCGCGCCAAACTCAACCAGCACCACCGCATCAGCCGGGCGCAGTTGTCGGTGCGTGAGCACATGAGCCTGCTGCTGCGCCGGCTGGCGGGGCGGCGATTTGCCGAGTTCCATGAGCTGTTCGATGCCACCCGCGGCACGCCCGTGCTGGTGGTGACCTTTATCGCGATGCTGGAGCTGTCACGCGAGCACCTGCTGGAGATCACCCAGGCCGAAGCCTTTGCGCCGATCTACGTGCGGCTGGCTTACCAAGCGGCTTGACCGGCGGCGTGATCGGCGGGGTGATCGGCGGCATGACCGGCGGCCTGACCCTCGGCTTGCCCGGCGGCGCCCGGCGCCCGCCCCACCAGCGCCGCTGCCGGGCCAGATGCGCCGGCTTGCTCAGCTACCCGGCAAAGCCGGCGCGCCGGGCGTGTGCCAGCGCAGCGCCCGCACGCCAGCCAGCGCTGAGCCCGCTGTGGCACAGTGCCGGGTTTGCCGCAGCGCTGCTCTGCGGGCCGCCATGAAAGCCGCCCCCGATGGCCATCAAAGCCACGATTTACAAAGCCCACCTGCAAATCGCCGACATGGACCGCAACGTCTACGGCGACCACGCCCTCACCGTGCCGCTGCAACCGTCTGAGACCGAAGAGCGGCTGATGGTGCGGCTGCTGGCGTTTGCGCTGAACGTGCCGGCCGATGACCACCAGGGCGCGCTGCAACTGGCGCGCGGCATGGCCGACGCCGACGAGCCCGACCTGTGGCAAAAAGACCTGACCGACGAGCTGCTGCACTGGATCGAGGTCGGCCAGCCCACCGACGAGCGCCGGCTGGCCAAGGCCTGCGGCCGGGCCCGGCGCGTCACGCTGTACTGCTACAGCCACTCGGCGCACATCTGGTACGCCGGCATCGCCAACAAGATCAGCCGGCTGCGCAACCTGGCCATCTGGCAACTGCCGTCCGAGCAGGCGCAGGCGCTGGCGGCGATGGCCCAGCGCTCGATGCAGTTGCAGATCAGCATCCAGGACGGCCATGTCTACGTCAGCGACGGCGCGCGCTCGGTAGAAGTGCAGCCGCAGCCGCTGTGGCGCGGCGGCCAATGACCGGCCAGGCCACGCTGCTTTGAAAACCGCGCTCACTTTTTGCTGCTTGCTACTCGCCTTGACGCCCATGACCGCCTTGCCTGCCGACATCGCCGCCGCCACGACAGCCCGCACAACCGCTGCCGTTGCAACCGCCGCCACCGCCGACGACCCGTACCGCTGGCTGGAGGACGTGCAGGGCGATCGGGCGCTGGCCTGGGTGGCGCAGCGCAACGCCGAATCGCGCGCCGTGCTGCAGGCCCAGCCGCGCTTCGAGGCGATGCGCGACGGCTTTCGCGCCATTCTTGATTCACGCGACAAGATCCCTTTCATCAGCCGCCACGGCGATGATTTTTACAACTTCTGGCGCGACGCCGACCACCCGCGCGGCCTGTGGCGCCGCACCACGCTGGCCGACTACCGCCGGCCGCAACCGGACTGGCAGACGGTGATCGACCTGGACGCGCTGGCCCGCGACGAGGGCGAAAACTGGGTCTGGGCCGGCGCTGCCTGCCTGCCGTCGGCCCCCGAGCACTGCCTGGTCCACCTGTCGCGCGGTGGCGCCGACGCGGCCGTGGTGCGTGAGTTCAACACCCGAACCCTGCGCTTTGTCGCCGACGGCTTTAGCTTGCCCGAGGCCAAGAGCGACATCGTCTGGTTGTCGCTTGATGCGGTCTACGTCGGCACCGATTTCGGCCCCGGCTCGCTCACCGATTCGGGCTACCCGCGGCTGATCAAGCACTGGCAGCGCGGCCAGCCGCTGGCCGGGGCCACCACCGTGTTCGAGGCCCGGCCGCAGGACGTGTCGGCCCGGGTGAGCGTGCACACCACACCCGGCTTTGAGCGCGTGGTGTTCAGCCGCGAGACTGATTTTTACCACCATGAGCAGTTCATCCTGCGCGGCGAAATGTCGCAGGCGACGTTGCCAGGGCCGCCGCAAGTGACGCCGGAAGTGACGCTGCAAGAGCCGCCGCAAAAGACGCTGCAAAAGATCAACCTGCCCGACGATGCGTCGATCAGTTTCTGGCGTGAGCGGGCGCTGCTGCAGTTGCGCAGCGACTGGACGGTGGGCAGCACGCGCTGGCCCGGCGGCTCACTGCTGGTGGGCAGCGCCGAGGCGGTGCTGGCAAACCCCGACGGCGCGATGCCGACGCTGCAAGCGCTGTTCACGCCCAGTGCCACCCGCGCACTGGACGGCTACAGCACCACGCGCAGCCAGGTGCTGGTCAACTTGCTGGACAACGTGGCCGGCAAGCTGGAGGCATGGCGGCCCGACGGCGACGGCTGGGTGGGCCGTGAAATCAACACGCCGTCCCCCGGCACGCTGCATGCCGGCGCACTGCATGACCCTGAGCGCCTCAGCGCCGACCCACTGGCCGAGGCTTTTTTGCTCAGCTACACCGATTTCGGCACGCCCGACTCGCTGCTGCTGGGCCACACCGACAGCGACGGGCTGGAGACGCTGAAATCCCTGCCGGCATTTTTTGATGCCAGCGGATTGCGGGTGGAGCAGCGCTTTGCCCGATCAAAAGACGGCAGCCGCGTGCCCTACTTCATCGTCTGGCCGAAGGGCGCGCTGGCCGACGGCCTGAACCCGACCTTGTTGTACGGCTACGGCGGCTTCGAGATCTCCCTCAAACCCGGCTACTCGGCGGCCTTCGGCACCGCCTGGTTTGCGCACGGTGGCGTGCGGGTGGTGGCCAACATCCGCGGCGGGGGGGAGTACGGCCCGGCCTGGCACCAGGCGGCGGTCAAGGCCCACAAACAGCGCAGCTACGACGACTTTGCCGCCGTCGCCGAGGATCTGATCAACAGCCGGGTCACCAGCGCCCAGCACCTGGGCATCCAGGGCGGCAGCAACGGCGGCCTGCTGGTGGGCGCGGTGATGTTGCAGCGGCCCGAGCTGTTCAAGGCCGTGGTCTGCCAGGTGCCGCTGCTCGACATGCAGCGCTACCACCGGTTGCTGGCCGGTGCGTCGTGGATGGCCGAGTACGGTGACCCCGACCAGCCGGCTGAATGGGACTGGATTGCCGGCTACAGCCCGTACCAGAACGTCCAGCCCGGCACCACCCTGCCCCGGGTGCTGTTCACCACCTCGACCCGCGACGACCGGGTGCACCCCGGCCATGCCCGCAAGATGGCGGCCCGCATGATCGCGCAAGGCCATGCGCCGCTGTACTACGAGAACACCGAGGGCGGCCATGCCGGCGCTGCCGACAACCGCCAGAAAGCCGACATGCTGGCGCTTGAATTTGCGTTCCTGTGGCAGCAACTGGCGCGATGATCGGCGCAGCATGACCGACCTGCTCGTCACCCACGACCTTGCCGCCGGCCGCTTCGAGGCCGTTGTCGACGGCCAGCGCTGCGTGCTGGACTACCGGCTGGTGGCCGGCGTGGCACACATCCTGCACACCGAGGTGCCGGCCGCGCTGCAAGGCCGGGGCCTGGCCGCCGCGCTGGTGCAGCAGGTACTGGCCCAGGTGCGGGCGCTGGGCTGGCGGGTGCGGCCGGTGTGCAGCTATGTGCGGGCTTACATGCAGCGCCACCCCGAAACCCAGGATCTGCTGGACCTGCCGGCCTGAAAGACAACCATGCACACCACCGCCCTCGAAGTGCTGGATTTCTGGTTTGGCCCGGCCGACGATGCCGGCCACGGGCTGACGAAAGAAGCGTGGTTCCGCAAAGACGCGGCCTTCGATGCCGAGATCGGCCGCCGCTTCGGCCCGCTGATCGAGGCCGCGCTGCGCGCCGACGACGGCGATGTCACGCGCGACTGGATCACCCAGCCGCTGCAAGCCCTGCCGGCCCTGGCGCGGTTGCTGGTGCTCGACCAGTTCATCCGCAACCACTTGCGGGGCACGGCGCGGGCCTTTGCCGGTGATGCGCAGGCGCTGCACATCGCCCGGGCGCTGGTGGCCACCGGCCGCGACCGGGCACTGACGGGCGTGCAGCGGCAATTTGTCTACCTGCCGTTTGAGCATGCCGAGGACCTGTCGCACCAGCGCACGTCGGTGCAACTGTTCCAGCAACTGGCGCAAGACGAGCCGGCGCTGGCCGGGCTGGTCGATTGGGCCCGGCGCCACCAGGACATCGTCGCGCGCTTTGGCCGCTTTCCGCACCGCAACGCCCTGCTCGGCCGGGCCAGCACCGATGACGAGCTGGCCTTTCTGCAAACCCCAGGGTCGGGCTTTTGAGGGCTTGAGTGCCGATCTGCCACACCGAGGCGTCGCTGCTGGGCGACGCTACCAACCAGCGCCTCGGCATCCGGCCTTGCCGTAGCGGCGGGTGATTGCTGCGGTACAGGCCATCGAGCCGCGCTGAGGGCCAGCGCCGAGCCGCTGGCGCCCTGCCAACGGCCTCGGTTGATCAACCCGTCGCCGGGCGTGCCGGGGCCGGCCGGCAGTTACCATTCCAGTTTTGCAGTTTCGGAGTCGTCGTCTCGATGCACCGTCGATGCTTGCTTGCACTGGCGGCCCTGCCGCTGGCCGCGCCGCTCAGCGCGTCGGCCCTGGACACCCCAGACGGGCCGGTGGTGCTCACCGTCACAGGCCAGGTGCGCGAGCCCAACCGGGGCGCTGCCGCCGTGTTTGACATGGCCATGCTGGCGCAACTGCCACAGGCCAGCTTCAGCACCCACACGCCCTGGTATGCGCAGGCGCGCAAGTTCAGCGGCCCGCTGCTGCGCGATGTGCTGGCGGCGGCGGGCAGCCGGGGCAGCCTGCTGCGGGTGTTCGCGCTCAACGACTACCGGGTGGACATCCCCTTCGACGATGCCCAGCGCTACGACCTGCTGCTGGCCCGCCTGCTGGACGACAAGCCGATGGCGGTGCGCGACAAAGGCCCGCTGTTCATCATCTACCCCTTCGACCAGCACGAAGAGTTGCGCACGGCGCTGTACCTCAGCCGCTGCGCCTGGCAGTTGAAGGCGATCGAGGTGCAATGAGCGCCGCCCCCACCCGCCCGCCGCTGGTGTCGCAAGACCTGGCCGCCGACCCCGGCCCGCAGCGGCTGTCGCCCTGGTTCGGCCTGATCGGCCTGCTGCTGCTGGCCACCCTGCTGGCGGCGGTGTTTGTGCAGGTGCGCCAGTACACGCTGCTAAACCAGACGGTGCAATTCCAGGACGATTACCTGGTGCTCAACCTGCAGCAGATGGAGACCGAGTACCTGCGTCTGCGCGAGCAATTGCGCAAAGACGCTGATCTGCCCGGCAGCACCGCGCTGCAGCTGCGCTACGACATCTTTGTCAGCCGGGTCTCGCTGCTGGACAGCGACCGGGCCCGGCGGCTGATCAACCACAGCAGCGATGACACGATGGTGATGCGCGCGATCGACGCCTTCACCCGGCGCGCCGACCGGTACTTGGGCAGTGCGCCGCACGGCCCACTCAGCGTCCAGGCCGCGCACGTCATGCTGGCCGAGCTCGAAGTGCTGGACGAGGCGATCCACCAGATGATGCTGGAGGCATCGCACCGGGTGGCCGGGCAAGTCACCGAGCGCCAGCAGCAGGTGCGCGACCACAACCGCATCGGGCCGGCGCTGACCGGGTTTCTGGTGGCGATGGTGGTGCTGTTTGCGTCCATCACCCTGCGCCAGGTGCGCAAGCAGGAGGCGCGCCGCCACCGGCTGGCCCAACTCGCCGACCAGTTGCGCGACGCCCGCATCGAGGCCGAGGCCGCCAGCGACGCCAAAAGTGAGTTCTTGGCCGACATGAGCCACGAGTTGCGCACGCCGCTGCATGGCCTGCTGGGCATGCTGGCCCTGGTGCGCGACACGCCGCGCGACGCGCGGGCCGGCGACTGGCTGCGCACCGCTGACGAATCGGCCCAGCACCTGCGCCGCCTGCTTGACGACATCCTCGACCTGAGCAAGCTCGACTCGGGCTCGCTCACGCTGACGCCGGTGGCCGTCAACCTGACCGCGTTGCTGCACGAGGTACAGGCCCTGCTGCAACCGGCCGCCGCCGCCAAGGGGCTGGGCTTGCAGGTGCAGATCGACCCGGCGCTGGGCGCGCTGGCCCTGCTCGATGCCACCCGGGTGCGCCAGGTGCTGTTCAACCTGGTGGCCAATGCCATCAAGTACTCTGAGAGCGGGGTGGTGTTGCTGGACTGCCGGCGCCTGCCACCGGCTGCGGGCGGCCCGGCCGAGCTGGCCTTCAGCGTGTCGGACTCCGGCATCGGCATGGACGGCGACACCGTGGCGCGGCTGTTCCGCCGCTACAGCCGGTCGGACGACGCGCGCGCCTGGCGCCAGAGCGGCACCGGCCTGGGCCTGGCCATCTCACGCAACCTGGCCCGGCTGATGGGCGGCGAGATCGTCGTGCGCAGCACGCCCGAGGCCGGCAGCGTGTTCAGCTTGCGCTGCCCCTTGCATCCGGTGACCGAGGCGCCGGCCAGCATGGCCCCCAGCCACCCCGCCAGCCGGCCGCCCGGCCTGCCACTGGCCCGGCCGCTGCATGTGCTGGTGGCCGAAGACCACCCCGTCAACCGGCTTTACCTGGCCGCGCTGCTGGCGCGCCTGGGCCACCGGGTGCGGCTGGTTGAAAACGGCCTGGAGGCGCTGCGCGCGATGCAGCCCCAGGTGGGGGGCGTGGCATTGCACGGGCCGCACACCGACGCCGCAAGCGACGCCCTAGCGGCCAGCGAGCCGGACGACTTCGACCTGGTGTTGATGGATGTGCACATGCCGGTGATGGACGGCGTGGCCGCCACCCAGGCCATCCGCCGCCTGGCCGGGCCGGCGGGCCAGGTCTGCGTGGTGGCGCTGACCGCCGATGTGTTTGCCGACACCCAGCAGCGCTGCATGGCGGCCGGCGTGGCCGAGGTGCTGACCAAGCCGCTCAGCCTGGACACCCTGCAGTCGCTGCTGGTGCGGCGCTTTGGCGACGCCGCCGGGGCGGCGCCCACCGCACCCCGGCCACTGCCGCCGCCGCTGCCGGGCGCCAGCCCCGGCCTGCTGGACCGCGCCACCGTGGATAGCGTGCTCGACCTGATGGGCGACGACCAGGTGCCGGCGCTGTACGCCGGGTTCTTCAACCAGGCCGATGACGCGGCGCGCCGCATGCGCGAGTCGATGCGCGACGCCGACACCGACGCGCTGCAGCGCAGCGCGCACACCGTCAAGGGCGCGGCGTTGAACCTGGGCCTGCCGGCGCTGGCCGACGCCGCCGCCCTGCTCAGCCGCGAGGCCGGCACGCTGGCCGCCGCCCAACTGGCGCTGGCGGTGCAGCGCTTCGAGGAGGTGACGGCCGCCACCCGCGCGCTCTGCACCGGTGAGGGCTTGCTGCTCTAACCCGAGTTAGGGCCGTTTCGACTTAAAAACTCACGTTAGTTGTTGACTTTATGAGCGTCATTCTGAAAAGCGGCCTGCGCCAGCCGGCCGCCCGCCCGTCAAGCCCCCGAGTTAGAACCCCGCCGACCCGGGGCTTGGTGATTGATCTTTGCAAGTTTCGTCGGGAACATCGGCGCTCGCCACCCCACCCCAGATTGCGAGGTACGCCATGCGATTTGCACCCGTTCCGGTCACCCAGCCTGCCCAGCACCGTTGGCAGCCCTTGGCCGCCAGTCTGGCGCTGGCCGCCGCTTGCCTGGCCGCGCCGTCGCAGGCGGCAATCACGGTGTTCGAAGCCGCTGCTGCGCTGCCCAGCGGCCTGACACCGATGCGCGACAGCTTCCGGCTCGCGGTCGGTGGCGGCAACACGGCTGCAGCGAATGGCGACTTTGGTGGCCTGCGGCGCGAGATCAACTGGGACGGTGTGCCCGATTTGCGCGCCGACCCCAACGCCTTGCCCGCTAATTTCTTCAACGTCAACTCGCCGCGCGGTGCGGTGTTCAGTTCGCCCACACCGGGCGCCAGCTTTGCCGTCAGCGCCAATGCGGGGCTGGCCATCGCCCCGCTGTTTGGTTTTCCGGGTGACCTGCAAGCCTTCAGCGCCCAGCGGCTGTTTGCCACCGTGGGCAGCCGCACCACCGACATCGCGTTCTTTGTGCCCGGCACGTCAGCCGTGGCCAGCACCAGCGCCTTTGCGGCGGTGTTTGTCGATGTCGAGGACAACAACGCGACCAACTTCACAACGATGGCGTTCTTCAACCCCAGCAATGTGATGATCTTCAGCCGCACCGTGTTGATCGCCGGCAACCAGGGCCTGTCCTTGCTGGGTGGCGTGGCCACGGCAGGCGAGCAGATTGCCCGGGTGCGCATCACCACGCCCGACAACTTCTTGATCAGCAACGGCGTGCGCGCCAACGAGACGCATGACTTCGTGGTGATGGACGACTTCCTCTATGCCACGCCGACGGCCGTGCCCGAGCCGGCGGCCTGGGCACTGGCCTTGCTGGGCCTGGGCGCACTGGGCTGGAAGGCGCGGCGCCGCCGCTGACCCGCCACCGGGGTCGTGTATTTCCCCCTCTCCTGCGCGCCTGACCTTTGCGCACGCTGGACGCCGTTGTTCGCTCCCAGTCCCGCGTCGCGGTTAGTTACCCGGTGCTGCGAAGTGCCGAGGCTGTTATTGCAGTTGCCTTGGACTTCGCCCGAGCGGTCTATCGTGCGGCGCCCCCTCAAGGGCTGCTCAAGGACCACTGGCCAATCGCCAACCCGTGGTCATGCCATCCAGGTACAGCAGGCCGCGCCACAACGTTTCGGTGCCAGGTTCGCCATCGGACTTGCGCCCAATGAATCCGCCCAGCTTGGCGACCATGCGTATGGCTTCGCGCAGAGTCGGCGCGGGGGCGTCTGCGGGCCGCCTTCTGTGCTTGGCTTCGCAAGCGATCAGCACCTGGCACTCGTCCTGATCGAAATACACCTCGGCCGGCAGGTCCGGCACCTCGCGTCCGAGCTTGGTCATATGGTGGATGCGCCAAGCCACCACCATGTCGATGGCCAGGCAGGCCTGCAGCCGCTCGCCGTGCCCGAGCTGTCGATCTTCGACCCGGCAGCCGCTCTTCAAGGTGCGATGAAACACCTCGATCCCCCAGCGCTGGGTGTACCAGGCCACCTTCTCGCAGGCCTGCTCGAAACTGTCCACCGCCAGCGTCGTGAGCAACGCCCATTCGATGGGCTCGGCCCCCGCGGGCGCATCCTCTTCCTGCGCCAGCACCATCTGTACTTCGAGCCGGCCAAGTTGCGGCTTGGTCTTCGGCGGGCACAGCGTCACGCTGGCAAAGCGCAGCGCGAGTTTG
>JANLOP010000151.1:0-2986 GCA_031366635.1 Betaproteobacteria bacterium
GCTGCCTATTCACCATGAATAAGTGAGCGTCATCTGAATGCCGTTGCCCGTGGTGCCGGTGCCGCCGTCGCTTGCGGGGTAGTCGGTGGTGCGTGAATATTCGAACTGCACCTTCAGGCCCTCTTGCAGCCATTCGCCGGCGGTCAGCGTCCAGCGTGATTTGGGCAGTGCGCCCACCCGCAGCCGCTCACTGCCCACCAACTGGGTGGCGCCAGCCAGGTCGCGGCTGCGTGAATAGCCCAGCGCCAGATAAGTGCCCTGGCCGCCAATCGACTCGACCCAGGGATTCCAGCCGAACTGGTAGCCCACCGACGCCTGCCAGGCGGCGGGCTTGATGCGCTGGCGGGTGCCGGCGTCATCGACAAACACGGCGCTGGCGCTGGCGCCAGCCCACTCACCCACCAGCATCACCGGGCCGAGCGCCAGCTTGACGGTGGACGCGATGCCGCGCACCGGGCCGAACTGGTCGAGAAAAGACCGGTACTCGGCTTGCAGAAAATCGCTGTTGAAGACCGAGTTGTTGACGTCGAGGTTGACATCCAGCGACCACGGGCAGAAGTCAGCCGCGCGCAACTCGCTGTACGGCTTGCCGCAATGGCCGCTGGCGCGGTAGCCGAACCGGGCATTGACATTGCGCACAAAGCTGCGCTGCGCGCCGGTGCTGTGGCCCTCGTAGACAAACAGGCTGCCGTAAAACGGCGGCGGCTCCACCGGCGCGGCCACCGCCAGCGCGGGCTTGGGCCGGGTGGGCGGCGGCGCATAGCCGAGCAGGCGGCCCAATTCACCGACCAGCGGCGCCAGCACCAAGGGTTTGACGCTGGGCACGACGGCCGGTAATGCCGGCCGCGTGGGCTTGGGCGTGGGCAGGCCAAAACCGATGCCGATGGCGGGGCGGCGCAGCGCAAAAGCGTCGGTGGTCAGCGGGCCGTCGATGGCCAGCGTGTCGAAGCGGTGCACGCCCGTGGCGCTGCCGAAGGCCAGGTGCATTCGGCCGGCCTGCAGCACCAGCGGAAAGCGCTGCACATCGCCGAGCGTGACCACCGCCGTGTCGACGGTGAGGCGGTCAACCGCTGTCTCAAAGCCCCGCGTGCTGTTGAACAGCGCGCTCGCGCCGTCGATGTACTCCAGCACCAGCTTGGCCGAGGCCCAGTCGCCGGCCTGGATTTCAAGATCGAGCTCAGCGGTGTTGAGTTGCAACGCGCTCTTGCGCACGCCTGAAAAATCGCGGGTGCGGCCGGCCAGCATCTCAACCGCACCGCCCAGCGACACCGTCTCGTTGACTTTGGAGCCCACCTTGGCAAGAGAGTCGCGGATGATGGCGCGGGTGGCGTCTTCTTGCGCGGTCTTGGTGAATTCCAGCTCGCCGACACGGCGCGCCAGGTCGTCGTGAGCGGCGGCAGGCGCTGCCGGGGCACCGGTGGCCACTGCGCCGGTGCCGGTGTCCGTGGTGGCGCCCGCGCTGGCACGGGCGGCGCCGGTGTCTGCCGGCGGGCTGCGGACTGATTTTTCCAGTTCCAGCGTTTCAATCCGCTGGGCCAGCGCACGGTTCTGCGCCCGCAACTCGGTGATGGCGCGCTTCAACTCGGCGATGTCGGCGTCGGTGGCCTCGGCGCCCTGGCTGGGCGCGGCCGCCAGCACGGCCGACAGCACCAGCAGGGCCAGCGGGATGAGGCGGATGGTCAGCCGGGTGGTTGGCATGCTGTGCCTCTGGATGCCGGTCAATGCCGGAATGCCTCGGCCGGCTCCAGCCGGGCCGCTCGCGCGGCCGGGTACAACCCCGACAGCAGGCCGATCACCCCGCCCACCAGCGGCGCCAGCAGCGGCGCAGCGGGGTCAAGCACCGGCGTCCACACTTGGTAAGCGGCCACGCCGATGACGATCAACACGCCCACGCTGGCGCCGATCAGGCCGCCGATAACGCCCATTGCCGCGCTCTCGACCAGAAACTGCAGCGCGATGTGACGCCGGGTGGCGCCGATGGCCCGGCGCAGGCCGATCTCAGCGGTACGCTCCATCACGCCCACCAGCGTGATGTTGGCAATGCCCAGTGCGCCGACGATCAGCGACAGGCCGCCCAGCATCAAAAACATCAGGTTCAGGTCGCCCTGCACATCGTCGCGCACCCGGCGCGGCTCTTGCGGCACCTGCACCCGCAGCAGCCGCGGGTCGTCAGGGCGCAGCGCGGTGCGGGCCTGGTCGGCGATCAGGTAGGCCGCGCCGATCTTCGTCTCGACCACCAGCGTGCCCGGGCCCACCAGGCCAAAATAGCGCCGCGCCGTGCCCTCGGGCAGGATCACCGAGCCCAGCAGCTCGGGCTTGCGGGCCACGTCGCGCAGGATGCCGATCACCATGTAGAGCTGGTCGCCGATCGACACCGCCGGCAAGCGCTCAAGCTGGCTGATGCCCAGCCGCAATGCGGCATCCGGCCCCAGCACCACCACCCGGTCGGCCCGGCTGGAATGGCCGGCGTCCGGCAGCCGGCCGGCCGCCAGGTCGGCCCGCACCGCGCGGTACAGGTCGGGCGATGCGGCGCGCACCGCCAGCTTGACGGCGCTTTGGTTCAGCGGGTCTTTGACGTGGGCGACGCACTGACCATCGCGTCGCCCACCTCCACCACGCTGACCAGCCCCGCCGCCACCACGCCGATCAGCCGCAGCAGCCGGGCCGGGGCGTCCCACGGGATGGCCCGGGCATCGGTGATGCCGCCGGCTGAGCCGGGCCGGGGCGTGACAAACAGCTCGGTGGCGGCAAGCTGGTCAAACTGGCTGATGATGCGGTTGCCGGCGGTGCGCGTCAGCCCCAGCGTGGCCACCAGCGCTGACATGCCGATCACCACCCCCAGCACCGTGAGCGCCATGCGCCCGGGCCGGGCAAACATGCCGGCCAGCGCCTCATTGAACAGGTCTTGCGGGCTGATGCCCGAGCGTGGCACCGGGGCGGGCCGGTGCGCGGCGCCCGCTGGGCCAGGATGGGCGGCCGGGACACC
>JANLOP010000152.1:0-8862 GCA_031366635.1 Betaproteobacteria bacterium
GCGCGAAAACGAATACACCGCGCTCAGGCCGATCAGCGGCGTGCTCAACGCGCCGTGGCGGCTGCGCAGCCAGCCGGCGTCGGCCTGCAGCGCCCACTGCGGCGACAGCGCGTAGCGGGCTTGCAGTTGCGCCTGGCCGATCAGCCCACCGCCCACCCGCACGCTGCCGCCACCGGCCGCGCCCACGGTGGCCTCGGCGCCCACCCGCCACGGGCTGGCGCCCAGCGGCGCGCTAAGCCAGCCCAGGCCGAGCTGGCCGGTGGCATAGCCGCCGGCAGCGCCGTTGGTGGCGATGGCGGCCTGGGCCACGAGGCGCCAGGTGGCGCCGGCGCCGGGCGGCGGGCCGTCCGATGGACTGTCGGATGGGCTGTCGGATCGGCGCTCGGATCGGCTGTCGGATCCACCCCCCGACCCACTGCCCGGCAGCACCCGCGACAGCTTGAGCGTGGCCACGCCCAGCCCGGCGGTGCGGCCATCGTCGCGCCGCACTTGCGGGTATTGCGCCCAGCCGGCTGAAACCTGCCACGGCACCCAGGCCAGGCTGACCGGCGGCGGGCCGCCCCAAGGCGCCGCGCCGGGCAGCCCGTCCCAGCCCCGGTAGGCCAGCTCGAACCGGGTTTCAGTCGGATTGAAGCGGCCGGCACTGGCCAGCCGGCCGCCCAGCGCCGACAGGCTGAGCTGCGGGCCGATCTGCCAGGTCAACCCGCCGGCCAGCCGGCGCAGCAGGCCGCCGCCGGTATCGGCCAGCGCCCCGGCACCGCCCGATCCCAGCGCCGCTTCGGCCCGCAGCGCCAGCGGCAGGCCCAGGCTGGGCGCCAAATCCCACCGGGCACCGACACCGCCCAGCAGCTCGGCGTAGCCGGCGTAGGCCGACGTCAGGCTGCCGGCTGCACTGAGCAGCCAGTACGGCTGCACCGGCCCCAAGCCACCCAGGCTGGCTGGCAACGCGCGCCGCAGCACCAGCCCGCCGTAGCGCAGCGGCGGCGCGCTGCCCGTGCCGTCGCGCCGCACCGGCTGGCCGCGCATCTGGTACTGGCCGATCACGGCCGCCGTCTCGGTGGGCAGGGCCTGGACCGCCAGACTGTTAAAGGCCGGTCTGTCCAGCGGGCCCGCGCCCGAAGCCGGGCCGATGAAGGCGCTGTCGGCCCAGCTCAAACTGAGCTGCGGCTGGCTGCTGCGCACCTGGCCATTCGGAAACCAGACCTGCGCCAGCCCCAGCCCCAGGCTGAGCGGGCCCCAGGCATGGGCCACGGCGATGTGCGGGCGCAGCATCAGGCCACCGCCCACCCAAGCCGGGCTGCCGCCGCCACCGCCGACAAAGCCACCGGCCTCGGCCGACCAGGGCCCGCGCTGCCAGCGGTATCCGGCACTGATGCCCCAGCCAAAAAAGCCGCCCCGGTCGCCGTGGGTGGCGCCAAACACCGACAGGCCGCCGTAGGCCTGGGCGCCGGCGGCCGCGTTGGCGCCATCGCCGGCCGCATCGCCCAGCGGCCGCAGGTAGTGCAGACCGGCCAGACCCATCGGCTGCTGCGCGCCCACCCGCACCCGCTCGGCAGTGAGTTGCACCACCACCGGCACGGCGGTGACTTGGCTCCCCACCGGCACGGCGGTGACTTGGCTCCTCGCCGGTACGGCGGTGACCGGGCTCAGCACCGGCACGGCCAGGTTGATCGGGGGCTGGGGCGGGCTGTCGGCAAACGGCATGGCGTGGCTGGCCGGGCGGGCCGGTGCGGATCATGGATCGGCACAGGGTGGGCGAAAAAGCCGCCCACCCTGCGAGACAGACCAATGTAGCCGAGCGCCCCGTCAGACGACCGCGACCGGGGGACCGCAGTCAGGGCATGGCGATCACGGAATCGCGGTGTGCTGGGTGCATTCGGGCTTGGCGTAGGCGCTGATGGTGCCGGCAACGCCGGTCGGGTCGATCACCGAGACCGCCAGGATGGCCAGGTCGGCAAACATATTGGCCACCGCCGCCTTGATTTGCACCAGGGCATACTCCCGCGCCACATGGCGGTAGTTGGCCGAGCCGCTGCCGTATTTGGCCGCCAGTTGCTGCGCCACCTGCGGCGTGGCGATGCCGGCCAGGTCTTTCTCGGCAGCGGCCATGTAGGCCTGGATCGAGTTCTTCAGGATCAGCGCCAGCGCGGCGTAGTCGGCGCCCATTTCCGCCGCCTTCTTGGCGTCCTGTACCGCGTCCTTCAAGCCAACCAGTGCCGCACTGCCCGTCTCACCCGACACCATGCCGGCCAGCATGATGGCCGGGCTGACCACCATGTCGGCGATGGCCGCCGTGCAGGTGCCGGTGTTCTGGGCGCAGCCCGAGCCGCAGGGCACCGACCCGGCGGCGCATTGCTGGGTGCAGACCGTCACGGTGCAGGTGTAGCCGGTGCGCGCCGGCTCGTAGCACAGGCCGTCTTGCTTGACGCGGTTGGACAGGCAGTTTTGCGGCACCGTGCCTGCGGCCCGGGTGTAGGTGGCGCGGGTCACGTCCCAGGCGCCCTGGTAAGAGCAGATGCCGCAGGCATTCATCGCATAGTCGCTGCGGCAGTGCTGGCCGTCATCCTCCCGGTCGTAGCAAAGCCCACCGCACTGGAAGCGGCTTTTCTGGCAACCGCCAATCGGCCGTGCGTGCGGTTTTTTGGTGTAGGTCGTGCCGCCGCCGGTGTAGTGGCAGGTGGCCACGCCGCTGGACGAGTAACCGCTGGGGCAGCCTGCCGAGCAACTGGTGGCGGTGCAGCCGTAGCCGTCGCGTGGCGGGTCGTAGCACAGGCCGTTCTGGTTCACCTTGCCCGCCGGGCAGTCTGACGGGGCGATGCCGATGCCCCGGTCGTAGCCCGGCTTCTTCCAGCAGAAGGCGGTGTTGCAGATGCTGGTTTCGGCCTGGATCCAGCGCACCAGGCGCAGCGCTTCGGCCGACGTGACGGACGAGCCGGGCACCACCGCCGTGGGGTCGGTCGATGTGGCGGTGGGCCAGCCGGCGGGCACGCCGGTGAGCGACCACCGGCGGTCGGCGTCGTAGGCGCAACTGTTCAATTCGACCCCGGCCGCGCCGGGGCCCAACCGCAGGCACAGGCCGCTGGCCTGCGACTTGATCAGGTCGGCCTCGCGTTGCCAGGCCTGGCTGGCACCGAGGCCGCACGCCGCCAGCGTGGGCCGATCACCGGCTTTGGCGCCGCTGGCCACCGTGAGGCATTTGCCTTCATTGACGATGCTGCCACCGGCGGTGAAGTCAAACTGCTGCGCGGGCGACGGGTGGCAGGGGCTGGTGGCGGCGGCGCCGCGGATGCAGGCCCCGCTGCGCTGGCTGACGATCTGGGTGGCGGCCTGCGCCGTGGCCAGACCCAGCAGCAAGCTGAGCCCGAGTAGAAGAAGGTGTAAGCGTTTCATGGTGTGAACTCCTGGAGGCCGCTGGCAGCGGCAGGTTGAAAAAAAGGGGCGGCGGCAGCCCGCCGGCAGGCCGGCAGGCTGGCAGGTCACAGACCCGCTGGCGACAGGCCGGCGGGCAGCGGGTCGGCGGGCGTCAGCCCACTGCCAACGCCGGTTTGCGCCGCTGGCGGGCGGCCTGGATGGCCGCAGCCAGGGGCTCGGTGTCCAGCGCGCCGCGCACCAGCGCATCGCCGATCACCAGTGCGGGCGTGCCCTGGATGCCCAGGCGCCCGGCCAGGGCCTGCACGGTGGCCAGGTCTTTGTCCACGGCAGCGCTGCTGGTCGGCGGCCACTGCGGGCTGTGGGCGATGGCCTGCAGCGCGGCCGGGTCCAGGCTGTTGGCGGCCATCAGCGCGCGGTGCATGTGCAGCGCGTCGGCGCCATTGCCGACCGTCAACATCAACTGCGCGGCGGCCACCGACTTGGGGCCCAGAATTGGCAAGTGCTTGAGCAGCACCCGAAGTTGCGGGTCGCGTTGCAGCAACACGTCCACACTGGCCGACAAGATCTTGCAATAGCCGCAGCGGTAGTCGATGAACTCCACCAGCGTCACGTCGCCGGCCGGGTTGCCCAGCACCGTGCTGCCGGCCTCGGCCCGCAGCACGGTGCCGGCGTCGGCCAGCGCTTTCTGGCTGCGCCGGCTGGCGTCCAGCGTCTCGCGCCGGGCCAGCTCATCCAGCGCTTCGCGCACCAGCTCGGGCCGAGCGCGCAGCAGTTGGCGCAGGGCCTGCTCCAGCGCGGCCGGGCTGGGGTCTGCCGTGGCTGTTGCGGCGCGGGCCGGCAGCACAGCAGCGCCCAGGCCCAGCGCGGCGGCCAGCAACTTCAGCGGCACCCGGCGTTGGCCGGTGGTTGAGGGGGATTGCGCAAGTGTGACGGGCATGGAAGCTCCTGGTGGGTGGTGAGGGTGGTGGGGGTGATGAGGCTGGTGAAGCTGATGAAGGCGGATGCCCGTGGTATGTGCGGCCAGGCTGGCGTGGGCCACAGGTGGTGGCCCGAACAGCACCCGCAGCGCCGCCCCGGCATGGCGCACGGCGGCCAGGTCCTGCGCCAGGTGAATCCACCCGTGCAGCGCAATGCGCAGCGGGTTGTAGGTGGTGATGGGCGTGCAAAGGCCGTAACGCGGCGGGGTGTCGGGGCGCTCGGCCACAAAACTGCCAAACAGCCGGTCAAAAACAATCAGCACACCGCCGTAATTGCAATCCAGGTAGGCCGGGTTGCAGCCGTGGTGTACGCGGTGGTGGCTGGGCGTGTTGAACAGCCACTCCACCGGCGCCCACAGCCGCGGCAGCCAGGCCGCGTGGATCCAGAACTGGTAGATCAAGCTCAGCACCAGCGCCGCCGCCACCCAACCGGGGGCAAACCCCAGCCAGACCAGCGGCGCAAAAAACAGCGCCATGCCCGTGGGCTGCGCCGTCCAGCCCAGCCGCAGCGCGGCCGCCAGCGAGAGTTGGCTTGGGCTGTGGTGCACCGCGTGTGAGGCCCAGAACCAGCGCACCCGGTGCGCCGCCCGGTGGTAGGCGTAGTAAGCCAGCTCGACCCCGATGAACAGCGCCCCGATGACGGCCGCCGAATCGGTGGGCAGCGTTGTCAACCGGTGTTGCCAGGCCACGTGCAGCAGCGGTGCGGCCAGGGACAGGCCCAGCGTTTCAAAGGCCCGGCGCACGGCCGCATCGGCCACCGAGCTGGCGCAGGCCCGCCAGTCGTAGCTGCCAGGCTGGCGCCATGACAGCAGCGCGCCCTCCAGCAGGGTGGCGGCCAGCATCAAGCCAAAGGCTGCGGCCAGCCAGGGCGCCCGATCAGGCCCGATCATCTGCTGCAGGGACGGCGTGTGCATGGTCTGTTGTCGTGTCAGGTGGCGGGTGGCGGGTGGCTTTAGCTGCCGGCCGCTCGTTGCGCCGGCAAATTTGCAGATGGCCATGCCGATGAAAACCGGCGTCGATGGCAGCGATTGCACAGCGCCAGCGCGCTTCGGTGCGTGTCGTTCGATGTCGCTTTATTTCAGCGCTGACATGGGCCGACACGGGGCGGGCGGCGCTGCGTAAACTGCGCCGCCATGGCCCACCTGCATCAAGACCGCATCAGCGCGCTGCTGGTGGACGACGACCATGAGCTGGCCGGCATGGTGCTGGAGCTGCTGCTGCGCGAAGGGGTGACGGCCGAGCACGCGCCCACCGGCGCCGCCGGCCTGGCGGCGCTGCGGCGCGGCGCGCCCGATGTGCTGCTGCTGGATGTGATGCTGCCCGACGCCAACGGCCTGGACCTGTGCCGCCGCCTGCGCGCCGACGGCTGCGAGCTGCCCATCCTGATGCTGACCGCGCGTGGCGACCCGATGGACCGGGTGCTGGGCCTGGAGATTGGCGCCGACGACTACCTGGCCAAGCCCTTCGAGCCACGCGAACTGGTGGCCCGGGTGCGCGCACTGGCCCGGCGCCGACGCCAGGCTGAGCGCCGCAGCCAGTTGCAGTTTGGTGAGCTGCGAATCGACCTGCTGGGCCGCCACGCCAGTTGGGCCAGCACCCCGCTGGCGCTGACGAGCACCGAGTTCAAGCTGCTGGCCACCCTCGCCGGGCAGCCGGGGCAGGCCGTCTCGCGTGAGGCGCTGAGCGCTGCCGTGCAGCCCGGCAGCTACACCCCGCTGGACCGGGCGGTGGACGTGCAGGTGGCCCGGTTGCGCAAAAAGCTGCGCGCCCCGCCAGGCGGGCCCGACTGGATCGAAACCGTGCGCGGCGAAGGCTATGTGTTCACCGGGCGCAGTGCATGAGCCCGCCGGGCCGCCCCAAGGCGAATACCGCAGCGCGCAGCGCGGAGGCTGCCCGATGAGCCCGCCGGGCCGCCCCAAGGCGAATACCGCAGCGCGCAGCGCGGAGGCTGCCCGATGAGCCCGCCGGGCCGCCCCAAGGCGAATACCGCAGCGCGCAGCGCGGCGCTGGCCTGATGCGTGCCGTACCGGCGCGCGGCCGGGCTCCGCTCCGCTGGTTCGACAGCCTGTTTGCCCGCATGCTGCTGGTGCAGGCGGCGGTGGCCTTGATGGTGGTGCTGCTGTTTGTGGTGTTTGCAAGATACAAGCAGGCGCAATCGCAGGCCCGCGCCACCGCACCGCTGTGGGCCGCCGCGCTGGCGCCGGTGCTGGCCGGGCGCAGCAGCCTGCCCAGCATGCAATTGGTCAACACCACCGTGCGGCTGGTGCCCGGCCCGCCGCCGGCCGAGGCCGCGCAGTTCCCGTTTCTTCAGCGGTTTTGGGCATTGGCCATCGAGCTGCGGGCGGCCGGCGTGCCGGTGCAGTCCATCAAGGTCAGCGGGCCCACCGGCAACGCCGTGACCTGGTTGCAGATCGATCGCGGTGACCGGCGGCAATGGATTGGCGTGCAAAGCGAGCTGGAAGGCACCGATCTGCGCTGGCGCGGCGGGCTGGCGCTGCTGATCGGCACGCTGGGCACACTGGCCGCCGCCTGGGGGCTGAGCCAGCGTGTGGTGCGCCCATTGGCCGACCTGCGGCTGGCGATGCAGCGCTTTGCGGTGGATGGCCAACCGCCTGAACCCGCACCGGCTGGCGCCGCCGCAGAACTGCGCGAGTTGACGCAGCAGTTTGCCGACCTGGCCCGCCAGCGGCAGGCGCTGGAAGCCCAGCGGCGCACCATGCTGGCCGCCATCAGCCACGACCTGCGCTCCCCGCTGGGCCGCATCCGGCTGGCGGCCGAGCTGCTGCCCGACGCGCCGGGGGTGGCCGTGCGCCGCAGCGCCATCGTGCGCAATGTGGCGCTGGCCGACCGCTTGCTGGGCAGCTTTATCGACCTGGCCCGGGCCGATGAAGAGCCGGTGGCGGGCCGTGTTGATCTGGCCGCGTTGCTGGCCGATCTGGCGCGGGGTGAGCCCGACCTGGCAGCGCCCACACTGCCGCCACAGCCGCTGTGGCTGCAACCGGCCAGCGCCAGCGCGCTGGAGCGGGCGCTGCGCAACCTGATCGACAACGCCCGGCAGCACGGCGCTGCGCCCATCGAAATGAGCTTGCGGCGTGACGGCGACAACGCCGTGCTGGCGGTGCGCGACCACGGCGCGGGCATCACGCCCGAGGCCCGCGAGGCGATGCTGCAACCCTTTGCCCGGGGCGAGGCCAGCCGGCACACCCCCGGCACCGGCCTCGGGCTGGCCATTGTTCAGCGCACGGCGGTGCGCCACGGCGGCCACCTGGTGCTGGCCGACGCGGTGCCGGGCCTGCGCGCCGAGTTGCGCCTGCCGCTGGCGTAGCCGCCGGCTGCCCGGCGGCATGGCGGCATGGCGGCATGGCGGCCAGTCCGCCGCCATGCTGCGGCCCCTAAACTCGCCCGCTTTGACAACGCGGGCCGCGCGCAAAGCGGCCGGGACACGCATGGGCTGGCACGGCCATCTTCAACTCGACTACAGCCGGCGCGGCGGCCGCACCATCGCCCTCGACCGGCACCACGGCCCGCTGCGGGTGTTGCGGCGGCTCTACCCGGAGGGCGATGCGGTCTGCCACCAGGTGCTGGTGCACCCGCCGGGCGGCATCGTCGGCGGTGATGTGATCGAGCTCGACAGCACCCTGGCCGCCGGCAGCCATGCGCTGATCACCACGCCCGGCGCCACCCGGTTCTACCGCAGCGCCGGCCCGCTGGCGGTGCAGCAGGTGCGGGCCACGCTGGCCAGCGGCGCCCGGCTGGAGTGGCTGCCGCTGGAGAACATCGCCTACCGCGGCTGCCAGGTGGAAAACCGCCAGACCTTCACGCTGGCGCCGGGCGCGCAGATGATCGGCTGGGATGTGCTGGCGCTGGGTTTGCCGGCCGCGAACCAGCCCTTCGACCAGGGCCAGTACCTGCAGCAGGTGTTGATGCCGGGTATCTGGCTGGAGCGCGGCCGTATCGACGGTGCCGACCGCCTGCTGATGGACTCGCCGCTGGGCCTGGCCGGCCACAGCGTGATGGCCACGTTGTGGCTGGCTGACGGCCAGCCGCTGGGCCGAGAACGCGGTGAGGTGTTGATCGAGAGCGCTCGGTCGCTGATCGACTCAAGCGCCCTGCCCACCACCGCCGGCGTGACCTCACCCGACCCGCGCCTGCTGGTGCTGCGCGCGCTCGGCCACCGGGTAGAGCCCGTGATGGCCCTGCTGCAATCGGTCTGGGCGGCGTGGCGACTGCAGCACTGGGGCTTGGTGCCCTGTGCGCCACGGGTGTGGCGCACTTGAAAGCACGCGCCACAGGTCTGGCGCACTTGAAAGCACGCGCCACGGGTCTGGCGCACCTGAAAGAACGCGCCACGGGTCTGGCGCGGTCAAACTTCAGGCAAACGCGTAAGGCCCGCCGCGCTTGAGCGCCCGCTGGTACGCCGGCCTGGCGTGCACCCGTTTGAGAAAGTCCATCAACCGGGGCCGGCTGGCATCGAGACCGGCGCGCTGGGCAGCGGCCTCAAGTGGAAAGCTCA
>JANLOP010000158.1:0-8847 GCA_031366635.1 Betaproteobacteria bacterium
TCGGTGATGTCGCGGCCGTCCAGGTGCAGTGAGCCGCCGTCAATCGGCTCCAGCCCGGCAATCAGCCGCAGCAGGGTGGATTTGCCGCAGCCCGACGGGCCGACAAACACCACAAACTCACCCTGCTCGATGGTCAGGTCAATGCCTTTAATGGCGCGGTGGCTGGCAAAGAATTTCTCGATGCCACGCAGTTGCAGGTAGGCCATGCTTGCTCCCGAAAGGATTTACTTCACGGCACCGAAGGTCAGGCCTTGGACGAGCTGCTTCTGGCTGAACCAACCGAATACGACGATGGGCGCAATCGCCATCAGCGAGGCCGCCGACAACTTGGCCCAGAACAAGCCCTCGGGGCTGGAGTAGCTGGCGATCAGCGCCGCCAACGTGCCGGCCTTGGCGGCAGTCAGGTTGAGCGACCAGAAAGCCTCGTTCCAGCTCAGCACCAGGCACAACAGCCCGGTGGACGCCAGCCCACCCCAGGACAGCGGCAGCAGCACCTGGCGAAACTCTTGCCACAGCGTGGCGCCGTCCATGCGGGCGGCCTCCAGGATGTCGGACGGGATATCTTTGTAGTTGGAATACAGCATCCACACCATGATCGGCAGGTTGCTGAGCGTGAACACCACGATCAGCGCGAACCGGGTGTCGAGCAGGCCGGTGGTCTGGGCGATGACGTAAATCGGCACCAGCGCGCCCACCGCCGGCATCATTTTGGTGGACAGCATCCACATCAAAATATCCTTGGTGCGCCGGCTTTTGAAAAACGCCATCGAGTACGCCGCCGGTGCCGCCAGCGCCAGCCCCAGCAGCGTGCTGGCCAGGCTGGTGATCAATGAGTTGCCGGCGTACAGCAGGTAATCGCTGCGTTCTTGCACCTCATGAAAGTTGTCGAAGGTGGGCGTGAAAAACAGCAGCGGCGGCTGGGCGATGGCCTGCAGCTCGGTCTTGAAGGCGGTGAGCAGCAGCCAGCCGAGCGGGAAGAAGATCAGCAAGGTGATGGCCCAGGCCGCCAGGCTGCGCACGATCAGCGCCAGCGGGACCGGTTTGGGGCGGGAGGGTGCAGCGCTCATCGTGGTCACCTGTCGAGGTTTTTGCCAACGAGGCGGATCAAAAACACCGCCGCCACATTGGCCAGCAGCACCGCAAACATCGCCCCGGCCGAGGCCACACCGGCATCGAAGTTGAGCAGCGCCTGCTTGAAGATCAAAAAGGCCACATTGGTGCTGGCGTCCCCCGGCCCGCCGCCGGTGGTGGTGAAGATCTCGGCAAACACACTGAGCAAAAAGATCATCTCGATCATCACCACCACCGCCACCGCGCGGCCCAGGTGGGGGATGACCAGATACCGAAGCTGCTGAAGATAGGTGGCACCGTCCATGCGCGCCGCCTCCAGTTGCTCACGGTTCAGTGATTGCAGTGACGTCATGAAGATCAGCGTGGCAAACGGCAGCCATTGCCAGGCCACCATCACGATCACGCTGAACAGCGGCAGGTCGGTCAGCCAGTCCACCGGCTGGGCGCCGAAGAACAGCCACACCTGGGCCAGCACGCCGTACAGCGGGTTCATCATCATGTGCTTCCACAGCAGGGCGTTGACGGTGGGCATGACGAAAAACGGTGAGATCAACAGCACCCGCACCAGGCCCCGGCCGGGGAAGGGCTCATCGATCAGCAGCGCCAGCGCCACGCCGCCGCCCACGGTGATCAGGATCACGCTGCCCAGCAACAGCAGGGTGTTGATGACCGCCGTGCCAAACGACGGGTCGGTGATGAAGTAGGCGTAGTTCTCCAACCCGATGAAGCCGCTCTGCTCGGGCTGCATCAGGTTGTAGCGGATCAGCGAGAAATAGATCGTCATCACCAGCGGGACGATCATCCACAAAAACAGCGTGGCCACCGCCGGGGCCATTAGCAGGCGGGGCAGCAGGCGGGGTGCAGTGCGTTGCATGGTGGCCTTGCTGCCTGCCCATCAAGGGGACGGCTGGGTGGGGTGAGAGCAGCGGCGCACAGCCAGCACCCTCACCCCAACCCTCTCCCGCGTGCGGGAGAGGGGCCAGGCAGGAAGGCGGGTCTTGCGCCTTCTCCGGCGTGCGGGAGACGGGGCAATTCAGCGCGGACTATTTGTAGTAACCGGCCTTCTTCATCTCACGCTCGGCCGCTGCCTGGCCAGCCTTCAGGGCCACGTCCACCGTGGTCTTGCCGGCCAGCGCCGCGCTCATCTGCTGGCCCACCGCCAGGCCGATGCTTTGAAACTCCGGGATGGCCGCAAACTGCACGCCCACATACGGGCTTTTGGGCAGCGTGCTGTCGCTCGGGTTGGCACTGTCGATTGCCGCCTTCTCGGCCACCGCAAACTTGGCGGCTTTCAAGAACTCCGGGTTGGCGTAGGTGCTCTTGCGGGTGCCGGTGGGCACGCTGGCCCAGCCGTTGGTCTTGGCCACGAGCGCGATGTAGTCCTTGCTGGTGGCCCAACTGACAAACTTCTGCGCCGCGTCCACCTTCTTCGTGCCGGCGGGGATGGCCAGCGCCCAGGCCCACAGCCAGTTCGCGCCCTTGGGTGTGACGGCGGTGGGCGCTTGGGCAAACGCCACTTTGTCGGCCACCTTCGATTGCTTGGGGTCGGTGATGAAGCTGGCGGCGATGGTGGCGTCAATCCACATGCCGCATTTGCCCTCGTTGTACAGCGCCAGAATCTCGTTAAAGCTGTTCGCGGCCGAGCCGGGCGGGCCGTAGTTCTTCAGCAGATCAACGTAAAAATTGATCGCGTCATGCCAGGGCTTGCTGTCGATCTGCGGCTTCCACTGCATGTCAAACCACTGGCCACCGCTGGTATTGACCAGGGTGGACAAAAACGCCATGTTGTCGCCCCAGCCGGGCTTGCCGCGCAGACAGATGCCGTAGACAGCGGGCGGGTTGTGAATCTTCGCCGCCAGGGCTTTGATGTCAGTCCAGGTGGGTTTGTCGGCCACCTTGATGCCGGCTGCGTCGGCCAGATCCTTGCGGTACATCAGCATCGAGCTTTCACCGTAAAACGGCGCGGCATACAGCTTGCCGTCCACGCTCAAGCCGCTGCGCATCGCCGGCAGCAAATCATCCACGTCGTAGGCGGCGTCGGTTTTCAGCTCGGTCAGCCAGCCCTTTTTGCCCCAGATCGGCGTCTCGTACATGCCGATGGTCATCACGTCAAACTGCCCACCCTTGGTGGCGATGTCGGTGGTCACGCGCTGGCGCAGCGTGCCCTCTTCCAGCGTCACCCACTTGAGCTTGATGTCGGGGTTGGCGGTCTCGAAGTTCTTGCCAAGCTTTTGCATCTCGATCATGTGGCCGTTGTTGACGGTGGCAATGACGAGCTCGGTGGTGGCGGCGTGTGCCAGGCCGGCAACAGCGCTGGCGCCGATGCCAAAGGCCAAAGCCAGGGATGCCTTGATGGTCATGTGTGTCTCCTCGCGGGGGTCAGCGGTGGGCTAAAAGGCGATGCAGCGTCGGCATCGACGGCCTGCACTGTAGGCGCAGCGCCGTGCGCCATTTGATACCAAAGCCGCGCGCCCTGATACCGAATTGCACAAGGTAGTCGGTGTTTTCATCAGGGGGCGCTTATTTTGTACCAGCCGGTTCGGACAAAAACGGCGCGGCACCCAGCGCCGGGTACAGCCCAAGGCGCTGACCATGCAAGCGCGCCAGGCCCAGCAGCGCGTCGATGAACGGCGTGGCCACACCCACCCGCAGCGCGATCTCGCGCACCACTGTCACCAGCGCGTCCAGCTCGACTGGCCGGCCAGCCAACACGTCTTGCAGCATCGAGGTCTTGAAGGCCCCCAGCTTGCGGGTGATCGCGTGCCGGTCTTGCGGCGTCTGCGCGATCTGGCAACCGATTCGCGCGCCCACCGCCGCCGCCTCGGCCATCGCGGCGGTGCAAAAGCCGCGCGCCAGCGGATCGTCGAGCACCCGGTCCACCGTGGCGCCGGTGATCGCGGTGATCGGGTTCATCGTCATATTGCCCCACAGCTTGTACCAAATGTCGCGCCGCACATCGGCCGATGCGGTGGTCTCGAACCCGGCCCGTTGCAGCAGGCCGGTGAGCGCCTGCACCCGGTCGCTCAGCCCGCCCAGCGGCTCTCCGAGGATCAAGCCCTGGCCCATCTGGTGCACCACCTGGCCGGGCGCGGTGGTGGTGCTGCTGGCATGCACCACACAGCCGAGCACGCCGGCCAGCGGGATGGCGGCGGCAATGTGGCCGCCGGGGTCGATGCTGTGCAGCGGCTCGGGCCCGAGCGCCACAACGCCAGCGCCAAACCACCAGGGCACGCCGTTCATTGCCGGCAGCAGCACCGTGCGCGGGCCGATCAACGGCGCGATGCGCCGGGCCACCTCGGGCAATGACGGGCTTTTGACGGCGATCAGCACCAGCTCTTGCACGCCCAGCGTGGACGGGTCGTCGGTGGCCCGCACCGGTGCGCTGAGCCGCGCGCCGCCTTGCTGCAGGCGCAGGCCGTGGGCTTGCAGCGCGGCCAGCGTGGCGCCCCGCGCCACCGCGCTGACATCGCATTCACCGCCCAGCGCCAGCCGGGTGCCGATGAAGCCGCCGATGGCGCCCACGCCGTAAATGCAGACCTTCAACATGGCCGCGCGCGCCGCTTATTTCGCAAACACCTGGCCGATGTCGGCAAACGATTTGAACTCCAGCGCGTTACCGGACGGATCGAGAAAAAACATCGTCGCCTGCTCACCCACCTCGCCTTTGAAGCGCAGGTGCGGCTCGATGATGAAGCGGGTGCCAGCGGCTTGCAGCTTGCCGGCCAGCGCCTGCCACGCATCCATCGCCAGGATGGCGCCAAAGTGGCGCACCGGCACGGCGTCGCCGTCCACATCGCCGGTGGCGGCCCGGCCGCATTCATCGGGCGCCAGGTGCGCCACGATCTGGTGGCCGTAAAAATCAAAGTCCACCCAGGCCGGGCTGCTGCGGCCCTCGGCACAGCCCAGCAGGCCGCCGTAAAAGCGCCGCGCCTCGGCGATGTCGCGGACCGGGAAGGCAAGGTGGAACAACGGGGTGCTGGACATGGTGTGGGCCGCTGGCAGTCGATCACGCCATCGTAACCAGCGCCGCGCGCTGGCCGCACCGGCCGGCCGGTGGCGCTCAAAGAGCGGGCCGCCGCTGCCTCCGGGTTGAGCCTGCAATGGGGTGCAGGCGTCGTTGCAAAACCTCGTGATACCAAAAGGTATCCCTGCGCTTTGCGCCTAGCCTGCACCCCATTGCAGGCTCAACGCGGGCCCGACCCAAAGCCCGACAGCCTCCTAGGCCGGGTGGTGCGGGCCCGGTCGGGCAGCGGGCCCGGGCCGGCGGCGCGCGCCAGCGGCCACTACGACCAGCGCTTTTTTGGCCGCACCGCCGCCGGGCAGGCGCTGGCTGCATCGGTCAAAGGCGATAGCGACCCGGGCTACGGCGCCACGTCCAAGCTCATCAGCGAGGCCGCGCTGTGCCTCGTGCAAGACATCCCCCGCACGGCCACCGGCGGCGGCGTGTGCACACCCGGCGCGGCGCTGGGCCTGGCGCTGGTGCGGCGCTTGCAGGCCAACGCCGGCCTGCGCTTTACCATCGATGATTGACGCGGCCGGCGCCAGGTCGGCCGGTATGGCAGGCTCAATCGACCACCTGCAAGCCGCCGTCGGCCAGATGCAGCACCAGCCGGCGCCCGCCGGCCTTCAAATCCACGGCGCTGCCGTCGGCATGCAGCACCGGCACCCGGCTCAGCCAGCGGCCACGCCGGGCCCGGGCCAGCACCGTCTTGCGCGCCACGCCCAGCCGGCTGATCAACTCATCGGTTGAATACTGCGCCAGCGTCTGGCCGTCCGGGCCGATGCACACCAGCGCGTGGTGCGATGGCGCCAGCGTCCATTCGTCGATCAGCAGCACCGCGCCGCTGTCACTGACCAGCACCCGGTGCGGGCCTTTGTCATGCGGCAGCACGCGCTGCCACAACGGCCGGCGCAGGGCGCCGTCCACCGACAGCAATTCGGCCGTCGCGCGGGGCGATTTCCAGTGATCGGCATTGGCCAGCGCCAGCACAAAAATGCCCGCCGGCGACAAAAACTCGCGCCGGTCTGGTGGCATTGAAATCAGAGGGGGCATCAAACTTGTTCCTGCATCGGCCTGCATCTGGCCCGCATCTGGCCCGCCGCGCCGGGCGATCACCTGATCGCGGCGGCATTGACAAACCTTGGCCAGCGTCATGAAATTTACCAGCCGACCCGCCCGGCGCAACCGTCGTTTGCCAACACCGGCCCCCCGCAATTGAGGGGCGCAGCGCGCGCACGGGCAGCCGCTTCGAGCTTTGCACCGAAGCCACTGCTTTGACAAAAACCAAGGCCCATTCAATACTCGCCGGCTTGCCGTTGGTGGCAGGCCCCCTCTTTGGAGAGCCGCCTTGAGCAAAGCCTTTGCCAGCCAGGCCGATCTGGACGTCAAGCCCATCAGCTTCACCCGGCTGTCGGCCAACGCCTACGCCTACACCGCCGAGGGCGACCCGAACAGCGGCATCATCATCGGCGACGAGGCGGTGCTGGTGCTCGACACGCAGGCCACGCCGGTGATGGCGCAAGACGTGATCCGCCGCATCCGTGAGGTGACCGACAAACCCATCAAGTTTGTGCTGTTGACGCACTACCACGCGGTGCGCGTGCTGGGCGCGTCGGCCTACCAAGCCGAGGGCTGTGAGCACATCATCGCCAGCCAGGACACGCGCGATCTGATCGTCGAGCGCGGTGAGCAAGACAAGGCCAGCGAGATCGGCCGCTTTCCCCGGCTGTTTCAAAACGTCGAAAGCGTGCCGCCCGGCCTGACCTGGCCGACCCTCACCTTCAGCGACAAGATGACGCTCTGGCTCGGCAGCCTGGAGGTGCAATTGCTGCAACTCGGCCGGGGCCACACCAAGGGCGACACGGTGGCCTGGCTGCCGCAGCAAAAAATCCTGTTCTCGGGCGATCTGGTCGAGTCGGGCGCCACGCCGTATGCCGGCGATGCCTACTTTGCCGACTGGCCGACCACGCTGGACAACATCGCCGCGCTGGCGCCGCAGCAACTGGTGCCGGGCCGGGGTGCGGCGCTGACCACGCCCGACGCCGTGGCCGCCGCGCTGGCCGGCACGCGCAGTTTCATCGCCGACGTGCAGGCCAGCGTGCAGGCCGGCGTGGCCGCTGGCCACAGCCTGAGCGCGGTCTACCAAGACACGCTGGCCCGGCTGGCGCCCAAGTACGGCGGGTGGGTGATCTTCCAGCACTGCCTGCCGTTTGACGTCGCCCGCTGTTACGACGAGCTGACCGGCCACACCCACCCGCGCATCTGGACCGCCGAGCGCGACATGCAGATGTGGCAGGCGCTCGCATCCTGAGCCCGTCGTCACCACCCACCCACCCCCGAGGAGACCGCCATGCCCATCCAGCGCATCCACCACGTGGCCTACCGCTGCCTCGACGCCAAATTGACGGTGCAGTGGTACCAAAAACACCTTGGCATGGATTTTGTGCTGGCCATTGCCGAGAACGAGGTGCCGTCCACCCACGCGCCCGATCCGTACATGCATGTTTTTCTGGACGCCGGCGGCGGCAATGTGCTGGCCTTCTTCGAGCTGCCCAACGCTGCCGCAATGGGCCGCGACAGCAACACGCCCGACTGGGTGCAGCACATCGCCTTCAAGATCGACACGCTGGACGAGCTGGCATCCGCCAAGGCCCGGCTGCTGGCCGCCGGCATCCCGGTGGTGGGCATCACCGACCACACGATCTTTAAATCGATCTACTTCTTTGATCCCAACGGCCACCGGCTGGAGCTGGCCGTGGACACCGCCACCCCGGCGATGAGCGCGCAGTTGGACGCCGTGAAGTGGGCCATGCTGGACGAATGGGCCGAGACGCGGCGCGCACCCCAGCACGCCGCATGGATGCACAGCAAGGCGCCGCTGCCCACCGCACCGGCATGACGGGCCGGCGTGCCGCGCTCGGCGCGCTGATCGCGCTGGCGGTGCTGGCGGTGCTGGGCGGTGCGGCTTGCAGCAGCCCGCAGCCGCACTGGTCACCGCCCACCGCCGACTTGTGGCTGCTGGGCGAGGTGCACGACAACGCCGCGCTGCACGCGCTGCGGCTGCAATCGGTGCAGGCCTTGCTTGACCAGGGCGCCCGGCCAGCGCTGCTGATGGAGCAGTTCGACCGCCAGCAGCAAAGCCAGATCGACCGCTTGCAGCAGGCGGCGCCGGGCGTGGCGCCGGGCGTGGCGCCCGATGCCGCCGCACGCGACGCCACCGTCGAGGCACTGGTGCAACTGGGCGGCGGCGCCACGTCGGGCTGGCAGTGGGATTTTTACCGGCCCTACTTGCGGTTGGCGCTGCGCTACCAGTTGCCGCTGGTGGCGGCCAATGTCTCGCGCAGCGATGCCCGGGCGCTGATGGCGCAAGGGCTGGCGGCGCTGGGGTTTGAGGCGGCCGTGCCGCCTGACATCGGCGCGGCCCAGGCCGGCCAGATCGGGCGCAGCCACTGCGGCCAGATCGACGCCGCCCAGGCCGGCCGCATGGCCACGGCCCAGGTGGCGCGTGACCAGTTCATGGCCCGCCAGGTGGTGGCCCAGGCCGGCCGCGGCGTGCTGCTGCTGGCCGGCAACGGCCATCTGCGCAAGGATGTGGGCGTGCCGCGCTGGCTGCCGCCGGCACTACAAGCCCGCACCCGGGTGGTGGGCTTTGTCGAAGCCGATGGCGGCGAAGAAGGCGCTGCGGCCGCCTATGACCAGACGGTCAGCGCACCGGCCGCGCCGCGCGCCGATCCGTGTGCGGCAATGCGGCCGGCGGCCGCACCCGCGCGCTGAGC
>JANLOP010000162.1:0-20535 GCA_031366635.1 Betaproteobacteria bacterium
GGCCTAGAATTGTGGCAGTTCGGTAGTAGTTTCTGAAAACCAGCAAAACCGGCGTTCAGGACAGCATCAGCAGGGCCACTACAAACTGGGCAGGGTGGCGAAAAGTTTCAAAACATGCACTTTTCGGTCTGGTACTAGCTACGGCTATGAGCCTGCAAACCCGGCAAAAACTGTCCTCGCTGGGGCCAAATTTCGCTTCGACGCCCCAAGCCCGACAGGCTCCTAGGTGCGCATCACGCGATACGGTTAGGGGTCGGCTGGCCCTGGCCGAATGCGGTGAGTCCTTGCACCACAATTGCGCCCATGGCCTGTCGGGCTTCCATCGTCGAACTGCCGATGTGCGGGAGCATGAACACATTGGGCAGTGCCGCATAGCCCGGAAATATTTCCGGCTCATTGTTGAACACGTCGAGCCCGGCGGCGGCGATACGGCCGGACACCAGCGCAGTTACCAGGTCTTCATCCACCACGACGGCGCCGCGACCGATGTTCGCGATGATCGCCCCCGGTGGCAACAGATCAATCGTGCCGGCGTTCAGGAAGCCTGTTGTCTCCGGCGTGGCCGGGCACGCCAGCATCAGAAACTGTGACACCCTGAGCAATGATTCGGGTGTCCCGTGGTAAGTCGCGCTCTGCTCTTGATCGGGCGGCAGTCGTGATCGGTTCGCATAATGGATATCCATGTCAAAGCCGCGCGCGCGGCTGGCGATCTCCCTGCCGATACGACCCATCCCGAAAATCCCCAGCACCTTTCCCGACAGACCCGTGCCGTTGAGTTGGTTCGGAGTCCAACCCTGCCAATTGCCGCTGCGCAACAGATCGACACTCTCGGTAACCCGTCTGGCAGCGCCGAGCAGCAGCAACATGCCGACCTCGGCACACGCGGCGGAAAGCACATCGGGCGTGCTGAACACCGCAATACCTCTGGCGCGCGCGGCCTGAAGATCAATGTGGTCATGCCCGACCGAATAGGTGGTGATGGCGCGGATGCAGTCGGGCAAACGGGCAATCAGCGCGGCATCGAGCCAATCCCGCGTGGCTGACACCAGAATCATTGAATGCCCTTGTAATACGTCAAGCGCTACGTCGGGTTGCAGCTGGAACTGCGCTGCGCCGTAGCTCACGTCAAAGGATGCGTCCAGAATGCGGCAGACCTGCAGCGGGAGGTCGAAAGTGACAAATAGACGTTGCCTCATGACCCGCTCGCCCACCGTGGCCCACGGCACGGCAGGCGCATGGCGCCGCAGTCGAGCATGGCGCTGCTGTTTGATGGCGTGTAAATTATCATAAGAAACGTTGAAGTGTTAAAAAGTGACGTGCTCGCAGCCTTGAATCAGGCGCATTTCGACAATATAGCGGATTTGTCGAGTTTCATGACATCCGGTTGCCCAAGTAACGCAAGCGTGATGTCGATTTCCTTTCTGAGAATGTCGATCACCCGCGTCACCCCAGCTTCGCCGTTCGCCGCAAGGCCATAGAGACCTGCGCGTCCGATCAGGCAACCACTGGCGCCAAAGGCCATGGCCTTGACGATATCGCTGCCCCGGCGAATGCCGCCATCCATAAGCACTTCGGCTTTGCCATCGACCGCCGCCACAATCAACGGCAATGCGGCAATGGCTGACGGCGCGCCGTCCAGTTGCCGTCCGCCATGGTTCGATACGATGATCGCGTCAATACCATGTTCGACTGCTATTCGCGCATCCTCCGGATGGAGAATGCCCTTGATCGCCATTTTCCCCGACCAGATTGATTTTAGCCAGTCGATGTCTTTCCAGGTAACGGTTTGATCGAACTGAGCGTTGATGTGCTGGGCCAGGGTCGTGAGGTTCGACGGCTCGCCATTGGCCCGCTGCAGATTGGCGAACGTAATACGGGGGCCGGTGGCCATGCGCCATAACCAGCCAAGACGCTTGGCATAATCAAAGACATTCCCGACACTCAATTGCGGCGGCACCGTGAAACCATTGCGCACATCTCTTTCGCGCGCCCCCTGCACGGGCAGGTCGACTGTGACGCACAGCACGGGGCAAGCAGCGGCCGCCGCGCGGTCGACCAGGGATCGAACCATTGCGCGGTCACGCTGGATATAAAGTTGGAACCAGAAATTGGGGCGGCCATGCTGCGCCACCTGTTCAATCGAGCAATTTGAATTTGTACTAAGGCAGTAGCCAACGCCGGCGCTTGCAGTGGCGCGGGCGGTAGCAATGTCGCCGTTTGGCCATAGCAGACCAGCCAGGCCGGTTGGACCGAGGATGAATGGAGACGAAAACTCGTGCCCAAGTATCTGCACCGCTTGACTCCGGTCACTGACATCAGTAAGGATGCGGGGCGAAAAGCTGATCTGCCCCAGATCATGCAGGTTGGCGTTCAGCGTGCGCTCGTCGTGTGCCCCCCCGTCAATGAATTCAAACACGGCCTTTGGCAAATTTTGCCGAGCCAGACTGCGTAGGTCGTCCACCGTGACAGCGCGCGCAAGCATCATGGCAATTTGCTTTCCTGGGTAAGATGCTTGTCGTAAAAAGTGCAGCCAGATTGTATCAGATCAAGGTGCAATCGGTTATACCCTATCGGGTAGCTCTGCGGGCTCTTTATCGGCTCTTTCGCGTAAATACCGATACCGTTGACAGAGTCCAAATGATTATTGCGGTGCGGCGGTCCGGCGGAACCGGCCGTCGTTGCAAACGCGAAACACCAGCGCATCACCAGTATCGACCTGGCGGGCGTTGCGCGACCACGTGACCACCGCGCTGGCCTCTGGCGGCCTTTTTCAGCGCCGACATCACCCTTGCCGGTGGCCTGCGCAACTGCGCCCGAATCCTGGTGCACGCGCTCAGCCACCGCGAGGTCGCCACCCAGGACCACCGCTGTTCGTGGCAGGCCAGCGACATGGCGCCGCAGGCCGGGTCTTCACGTCAGTGGATGCCATCGGCAACGCCGACCACTGGGCGGCGGCCGATGCCGCTGGCGAACTCCCCGACAGCGGCTTGCCTCTTGCCTCTTGCCTCTTGCGATGCCGCCAGCTCAGACGGCTGCCAACCCCACCGGGGCCGCAAGGCGGCGCGCTGATGGCCTGCAAGGTCAAACCCTGATCTTGATCACCGTTGCGCCCGCACCGATCAAACAGGCCGGCGTCAAACAGGTCAACTTGAATTCAGAATTCACGCTACAGTGCTGATCTCCTGCAACAGCCTGGATAGCCAAATGACGACATTGCAAATCAACGGCAAGGCGACTACCGTCTCTGCGCCAGACGACACCCCGTTGCTGTGGGTGCTGCGAGACCATGTCGGCCTGACCGGAACAAAGTTTGGCTGCGGCATGGCAGTGTGTGGCGCCTGTACCGTGCATCTTGACGGCACACCGGTGCGCGCCTGCACGACGCCCCTGTCGGCGGCGGTCGGCAAGAAGGTGACGACGATCGAAGGCATCAGCGCCACGCGTACCGGCAAGGCGGTGCAGGCGGCCTGGCTCGAGATCGGCGTGCCGCAATGCGGCTACTGCCAGGCCGGCCAGATCATGACGGCGTCCGCACTGCTGCAGAAGAACCCGAAACCAAGTGACGCCGATATCGATGGCGCCATGAGCGGCAACATCTGCCGCTGCGGCACCTACACGCGGATTCGCAGCGCCATCAAGGTCGCGGCCGGCCTCAAGCAGGAGACAACATGAACATCCCCTTCAACACCGCCACCACCCAGCGCGCTGGCACCAGCCGCCGGTCATTTCTGAAAACGGTCCCGGCGCTGTCGGGCCTGGTGCTCTACGTCGGCCTGCCCGGCGTCGGGCAGGCTGCCGACGAGCCGAAGAAGTACGGCGGCGACGGCATGCCGAACGGTCTGCAAGACAGCCCGAAGGTTTTTGTCTCGATCGGCGCCGACGGCATCGTCAGCATCATCGCGCATCGCTCCGAGATGGGCCAGGGCGTGCGCACCAGCCTGCCAAAGATCGTCGCCGACGAACTCGAAGCCGACTGGAAGTATGTTCGCGTGGTGCAGGCACCCGGCGACGAAGCCAAGTACGGCAACCAAGACACCGACGGTTCGCGCAGCGCCCGCCATTGGTTGGACCCGATGCGCCGCTGCGGTGCAAGTGCCCGCACCATGCTCGAACAGGCTGCGGCGGCACAGTGGAAGGTGCCGCTGGCCGAGGTCGCAGCGAAGAACCACCAGGTGGTGCACCAGCCCAGCGGCCGCAAGCTCGGCTACGGCGCGCTTGCAGTCGCCGCCTCGAAGCTGGATGTGCCAACGCGCGAAACGCTGAAGCTGAAAGATCCGGCGGCTTTCCGCTACATCGGCAAGCTTGACACGCACCTGGTTGACGGCCAGGCGATCGTCACCGGCAAGGCGCAATACGGCATCGACACGCGATTGCCTGGCATGTTGTATGCCGTGATCGCACGGCCACCGGTGCTCGGCGGCAAGGTCAAGACCTTCGACGCCAGCGAGGCCATGAAGGTGGCCGGCGTCATCAAGGTGTTCCAGCTCGACGGCACGCCACCGCCCTCGGAGTTTCAGCCGATCGGTGGTGTTGTGGTTGTCGCCAAAGACACCTGGGCCGCAATCAAGGGCCGTACCGCGTTGAAGATCGAGTGGGACGACGGCGCGCATGCCAGCTACGACTCGGTGGCCTACCGCGCCGAACTCGAAGCGGCGGTGCTCAAGACGGGCGGCAAGGAGGTGCGCAACGAAGGCGACGTCTACACCGCGCTGTCCAAGGCCGCGAAGAAGCTTGAGGCCAACTACTACGTGCCGCACTATGCGCACGCCACGATGGAAGCCCCGGCGGCAACCGCGCGCATCGTGGGTGGCCGCTGCGAGGTCTGGGCCCCGAGCCAGTCGCCACAGGCGGTGCGCGACCGGGTCTCCAAACGCCTGAAGCTGTCGATGGACAACGTCACCGTCCACGTCCCCTTGCTCGGCGGCGGTTTCGGTCGCAAATCGAAGGCGGATTTTGCCGTCGAAGCGGCGCTCGTCTCTGAGGCGATGGCTGGCGCGCCGGTCAAGCTCACCTGGACCCGCGAAGACGACCTGCATCACGACTACTTCCACGCCGTCTCGGCACAGCACCTTGAGGCCGGGCTGGACGCGAACGGCAAGGTCACAGCGTGGCTGCACCGCACGGCCGAACCGACGTTTATGTCGCTCTTCGCGCCCGATCAGACGCATCTCTCCGGCATCGAGCTTGGCCTGGGGCTGGTCAGCTTGCCGTATGCGATCCCGAACCTGCGCATCGAGAACCCGGCAGCAACGGCCCATGCGCGCATCGGCTGGTTGCGCTCGGTGAACAACATCCAGCATGCGTTTGCGTCGCAGTCGTTCATTGCCGAGATCGCGCAGTCGCTGGGCAAGGATCATCGCGACTACCTGATCGAGCTGCTGGGCGCTGATCGCCTGATCGACCCGAGCAAGATCGGCGACGGCTGGAACCACGGCGAATCACCGGAGCGCTACCCGATCAACACGGGTCGGCTGCGCAAGGTGATTGAGCGGGTCACAAAAGAGGCCAACTGGGGCCGCAAGATGCCAGCCGGCCAAGGGCTGGGGCTGGCGACGCATTACAGCTTCGTCAGCTACTTCGCGGCGGTGGTCGAAGTGGCGGTGAATTCAAAGGGCGAGGTGTCGATCCCGCGCATCGATGTGGCGGTCGATTGCGGTCCGCAGGTGAACCCGGACCGCGTCCGCTCGCAGATCGAAGGCGCCTGCATCAATGGCCTGAGCCAAGCCCTGTTGAGCGAAATCACCTTCAAGAACGGCCGGGTGGTGCAAGACAATCTGCACCAATACGAGATCGCACGCATGGCACTGGCGCCGAAAAAGATCGTCCTGCACTTGATGCCGTCGTCGTTTGATGTGCCGCTCGGCGGTGTCGGCGAACCGGGCGTGCCGGCGATCGCGCCAGCGCTGATGAACGCGATCAGTGCAGCCACCGGCAAGCGCATCCGGCAGTTGCCGCTGCGCGACCAGTTGTCGTCGCCAGCCTGATCGCGGCAGCAACGAGCCCCAGAGACCAGCGCGCTTGCCCGTGACCGGGCAGCGCGCCGTTCCGGCAACGGCCCTGCCGCCAGACCTGGGACATGCACTGATGCACTGATGCACGCCATGCCGGCGGCTTGCACATTGCAAACCTTCAGCGTCAGCAAGACCATCCCCCTGTACGACCTGACCAACCCCTGTTTCGAGGGCGTCGCTGCGGGGCGGTCAAGGCCAAACGCGGCCACAGCCAGCAGCGCCGCAGCGACTGCCCGCTGGTGACCCTGGCCATCGTGCGGGACGGCAGCGGGTTGCCGCGCCGCAGCCGGGTGTTTGCCGGCAACGCCAGCGAGCCGGCGATATTGAAGGACATGCTCGGCGCCCTGGGTGCGCCAGCCTGTCGGCGGTGCACCAAACGGCGCCGGCCCGGCGGCGCGACCTGATCGCCCACCCCTACTTTGCGCTTCATGCGGACAGCGTCTGGGAGGTGGCGCAAGCGCCTGTGCCGGCGCCGGCGCTGTTGCGCGAGGCATTGCCGTTGCGAACGCAACTTGATCAACCAGGCAGCCGGTAAACCCGGCGCGCCGTGCCCGAGAACAGCGCTGTTTTCTCATCCGCCGACGCGCCGCCGGCCAGCCGCTTGAAGGCGTTCCACAGCACGGCGTAGCCCGAGCTGATCTTGTCCACCGGGAAGTTGCTCTCGAACATGCCGCGGCCAGCGCCGAAGGCGTCGATGCTGGTCTCGATCCACGGCCGCCAGGCGTCGGCGATCTGCTGTGAGCTGGGCGGCAGCGCCTGCGCAAAATGGTCGAACAGGCCGATGCGCATGCCCAGCCCGCCCAATTTCACCGTCACATTCGGGCAGCGCGCCAGCGCCAGCATGTGCTGCCGCCACTGCGCAAACGTGGCCTCGGCCTGGCCGGCGTACGGGCCCACGCCCAGCGGGCCGCCGACATGGTTCAGGATGATTGAGGTGTCGGGGAAGGCTTGCGCCAGCGAGATCACATCGGGCAATTGCGGGTGGTATTGCCAGGCTTCGAAGCTCAGGCCCAGCGGCGCCAGCAGCGCAAAGCCCCGGCGGAAAGCGGCGTCGCCGTACAGCCCGGCCGGCGGGTGGGTGTGGCTGTTGCGGATCTCCGGGCTGGCGTCCCAGCCGCCGGCATGGCGGATGCCTTTGAAGCGGCCGTTGCCGGCCTGAATTTGGGCTTGCAGCACTTCGGCGGCGGCGCCGCCCCGGGTCAAATCGGCGTGGCCGACGATGGCCGCGCAGGCGCGGGTGGAGCCGAACGCCTTGTCGTAGACGCCGCTGGCACTCATCGCCGCCACGCCGTTGGCAAATTCAGTCTCGCCCACACAGCGCAGTTCGGCCGGGCCACTGGCCCGGTAAAACGCCATGCAATCGACAAACACCGTGGCGCTGATGCGGTGGCCGCTGGCGGTATCGGTCAGCAACTCGTCCAGCAGGTAACGGTGGCCGGCGCGGTGCCACAGGTGGTGGTGCGGATCGACGATGGCCAGCGCCGCATCGAGGATGGGCTCGGGCGGCTGCCGGGCCAGCCAGGCATCGACGGGCTGGGCCACGGTGCCGATGGCGGTGCTTGATTTGTCGGGGACCATCGGGCTGCGCTCCTGAAAATGCCAGTGTGGCCGGGCGCCGGGCGGGCGGCAATCGGCGCGACTACCGGGTTTGCCGGGCCAACCCATGACACGCCGGCACCCGGCGCCCACCGGATTTTGTTGGGCCGATGAAGCCAAATTCAGCCCGTCGGCCAAGCGCGATTGGCCCTAGGCTGGCGGCTTGTGCCAAACCCCACCCGGACCGCCATGCCCGCCACCGCCACCGCCACCGCCACCGCCACCGCCACCGCCGCCCACGCCAGCGCGGCCCACCCCACCGCGTCCCGCCTGCCGCCGCCCTGCCGGGACGAGGCTGCCGTGCTGCAAACCTTGCTGGTCACGCTGGGCACCACCACCACCACCGCCACCGCCGCCGGCCCGGGCAGCGGCGCTGCACCCGGCTCCGGGCTGGATTGGCCGGCCGTCATCCGCAGCGCCAGCCCGTGGGTGCAGGCGGTGCGCGACAAGCCGGCGCCGTTCTGGGCGATGGAGTCATTGCTGCGTGAATACCCGATCTCCAGCGCCGAAGGCCTGGCGCTGATGCGGCTGGCCGAAGCCCTGCTGCGCGTGCCCGACACCCAGACCGCCATCGCGCTGACCGCCGACCAGCTTGGCCGGGCTGATTTTTCAGGCGGCGCGGCGGCTGGCTCACCGCACAAACTGCTGGCCGGCATTTCGGCCAGCGCGCTGGGGCTGGCGCAGCGGCTGCTGCCCGGCTTTGGCGACACAAAGCCCGGCCTGATCGACCGGCTGGGCGCGCAGACCGTGGTCGCCGCCACGGTGCGCGCCATCGGCCTGCTGGGCAAACAGTTTGTGCTGGGCCGCAACATCGACGAGGCACTGAAAGAGTCGCACAGCCAGCGCCGCAGCCAGCCCCGGCTGCGCTTCTCGTTTGACATGCTGGGCGAGGGCGCGCGCACCGATGCCGATGCGCTGCGCTACGGCGCGGCCTACGAGACGGCGCTGCGGGCGATTGCTGACCAGGCAACCCACCAGGCAGCCGCCACCGCCACCGCCACCGCCACCGCCAACGCCAACGCCAACGCCAACGCCGCGTCGAATCAAACCGGCGATGGCCCGGCCGAGCGCGACGGCCTGTCGATCAAGCTCTCAGCCCTGCACCCGCGCTACGAAGAGTCGCAGCTCGACCGGGTGCGGGCCGAGCTGCTGCCGCGCATCACCCGGCTGATCGACATCGCCGCTGCGGCCCACCTGAACCTGACCATCGACGCCGAAGAGAGCGACCGGCTGGAGCTGTCGCTGATCGTCTTTGAGGCGCTCGCCGACCACATCCAGGCCACGGCACCGGGCTGGACCGGCTTTGGCCTGGCGATCCAGGCCTACCAGACCCGCGCCGCCGAGATGATCGACGCGGTGGCGGCCATCGGCAGCGCGCGCGGCCTGCGCTTCATGGTGCGGCTGGTCAAGGGCGCGTACTGGGACGGCGAGATCAAGCGCGCCCAAGAGCTGGGCCTGGCGGGCTACCCGGTGTTCACCCACAAACACCACACCGACATCGCCTACCTGGCCTGCGCCCGGGCGCTGCTGGGCCACCACGCGGTGATCCTGCCGCAGTTCGCCACCCACAACGCCGGCACCATCGCCGCCATTCTGCAGATGGCCGATTTGAAAAAGGCCGGGGCCGCCCGGGATGCCGACAGCGCCGCCAACGTCGGCCGCTTTGAGATGCAGCGCCTGCACGGCATGGGCGAGGGCGTGTTCCGCGAGGTGATGGCCGCCCGGCCCGACTTGAGCCTGCGGATTTACGCCCCAGTGGGCGAGCACCGCGATCTGCTGGCCTACCTGGTGCGCCGGCTGCTGGAGAACGGCGCCAACTCGTCGTTTGTGCACCAGTTGGCCGATGCCGGCGTGGCGCCCGCGCTGCTGCTGCAATCGCCGCTGCATCCGGCGGCCGGGCCCGGCCAGCCGCTGCCGGCCACCTTGTTTGGCGCCAGCCGGATCAACAGCCAGGGGCTGGATCTCGCGGTGCCCGAGCAGCGCGCGCCGCTGCTGGCCGCCATCAAGGCCAGCCGCGCCGCACCGTTGCCGGCCGTGCCGCTGGCCAGCGCTGAATCGGTGGCGCCGGTGATGGCGCGGCTGGCCAGCGGTTTTGCCGCCTGGTCGGCCCGGCCGGTGGCCGAGCGCGCCGCCGTCATCGCCCGCGCCGGTGACCTGCTGGACGCCCGGCTGGCCGAGTTCTGCGGCCTGCTGGTGACCGAAGCGGGCAAAACCCTCGGCGATTGCGTCGCCGAGGTGCGCGAGGCGGTGGATTTTTGCCGCTACTACGCCAGCCAGGCCGCCGACAAGCTGGTGCCAATCACCCTGCCCGGCCCGACCGGCGAGAGCAACGCGCTGCGGCTGCACGGCCGGGGCGTGTTTGTCTGTATCTCACCGTGGAATTTTCCGCTGGCGATTTTTGCCGGCCAGGTGGTGGCCGCGCTCGTCACCGGCAATGCGTTGGCCGCCAAGCCGGCCGAGCAGACCCCGGGCGTGGCAGCGGCATTTGTTGAGTTGTTGCACCAGGCCGGCGTGCCGCGTGATGCGCTGGCCCTGCTGCACGGCCCGGGTGAGACGGTGGGCGCGGCCCTCGTCGCCCACCCGGCGGTGGCCGGTGTGTGTTTTACCGGCAGCACGCCGGTGGCCAAGCACATTCAGCGCGCACTTGCCGCCAGCGACGGCCCGATCGTGCCGCTGATCGCCGAGACCGGCGGGCTGAACGCGATGGTCGTGGACAGCAGCGCACTGCCCGAGCAGGTGATCGATGCTGTCGTGCAAAGCGCCTTCCGGTCGGCCGGCCAGCGCTGCTCGGCGCTGCGCCTGCTGTGTGTGCATGACAGCATTGCCGACGGCCTGATCGACATGCTGGTCGGCGCGCTGGCCGAGTTGCGGCTGGGCGATGCCGCCGATCTGGCCACCGATGTCGGCCCGGTGATCGATGCCGAAGCCCATGCCGGCTTGAGCCAGCACATCGCTCGGCTGGAAGCCGGCGCCAAGCTGCTGGCCCGCAGCCCGCTGGCTGCGCGCTGGGCCGCCAGCCACATCGCGCCGGTGGCGTTTGAGATCAAACGGATTGAAGACTTGACGACCGAGGTGTTTGGCCCGGTGCTGCATGTCGTGCGCTGGCAGGGCGAGGTGGGCACGCTGGTGGCGCGCATCAATGCGCTGGGCTACGGCCTGACGCTGGGCGTGATGACGCGCATCGACAGCCGGGCGCTGCGCATTGCCGACGCCGCGCGGGTGGGCAATGTCTACATCAACCGCAACATGATCGGCGCGGTGGTGGGGGTGCAGCCGTTTGGTGGTGAGGGGCTGTCGGGCAGCGGCCCGAAGGCCGGCGGGCCGCACTACCTCTACCGGTTTTGCGCCGAGCAGACGCTGACCATCAACACCGCAGCGGCCGGCGGCAATGCCGCGCTGCTGGCCGGGCCATCGGGCACGGCCTGAAATCACAGCCGGCGTGTGCCACGGCCTGGGCGCAGCCCGGCGGCTGGGTGATACTTTCGGGTTGCGCTGCCGGCGGCGCCGGGCCCGACGGCACGACGGCCCGACGGCACGACGGCAAGACGGCAAGACGACCCGCAACGACATCCGGCAAAGCGCCGACTGGGGCAAAAATTGACAAAAAAGCATACTCGCAGCGCCGTGTCGGCGGTTTCCCGGGCCACCTCCTCGGCCCTCTCCTGGGCCGCCTGCCGCGCCGCCCCGCTGGCTGCCGCGCTGCTGGTTTTGTCCGCCACTGCGGGCTGCAGCGGGCCCAGCGATGCCGATTTGCTGGCCTCGGCCAAAGCCCACCTGGCCAAGCACGAGACCGACGCGGCCCGGCTGCAGATCAAGAACGTGCTGCAAAAAAGCCCGCAATCGGGTGAGGCCCGCCTGATGCTGGGCCAATTGATGCACGACACCGGCGACATGGCCGGCGCTGAATCCGAGTTGCAGCGGGCATTGGAGCTGGGCCAGCCCGAGGTGGCGGTGCTGCCCGCGCTGTCCGAGGCGATGGTGGTGCAGCAAAAAGGCGGGCTGCTGCTGCAGCGCTTCGGCAAGGTGGACCTGGCCCAGCCCCAGGCCGATGCCGAACTGAAGACCCAACTGGCCACCGCCGAGGCGATGGGTGGTGATCTGGACGCCGCCGACGCCCGGCTGAAGCGGGCACTGCAAAGCGACCCCCAGCACGGCCCCGCGCTGCTGCTGCGCGCCCGCCTGGCCAGCGCCCGGGGCGACGCCGCCGGCGCGCTGGCGCAACTCAACAGCCTGCTGGCCAGCAACCCCAAGCTGGCCGACGCCTGGATGCTCAAAGGTGAGCTGTTGCTGCGCGCCAATGCGCAAGACAGCGCCGGCGCGCTGGCCGCCTACGGCGAGGCGATCAAGCTCAAGCCCGATCTGGTGGCGGCGCACAACGCGGTGATCATGCTGCACCTGGCCAAGCCCGATGTCGAGGCCGCCAACCTGCAATGGGTGCAGATGCAAAAGGCCGCGCCCAAGCATCCGCAGACGCTGTTTCTGGAGGCTGCGCTGGCCGAGCAGCGGGGTGACTACAAACGCGCCCGCGAGCTGACCCAACTGCTGCTGCGCGGTGCGCCCAACAACCCGCAGGTGCTGATGCTGGCCGGCCAGACCGAGTTGAAGCTGAACGCCCTGGGCCAGGCCGAAACGCTGTTTGCCAAAGCGGTGCAACTGCTGCCCAAGGCTGCTGCGCCGCGCCGCCAGTTGGCGCAGGTGCAATTGCGCGCCGGCCAGGCCGACAAGGCCTTGACCACGCTGCGCCCGCTGTTGGACGCCAATCCGCCGGATGCCCAGGCTTTGACGCTGGCCGGCCAGGCCCAGATGATGACCGGCGACAACAAAGGCGCCGACGCCAACTTTGCCCGCGCTGCCAAGCTGCAACCCAACGACACCCGGGTGCGCACCACGCTGGCGCTGTCGCAACTGGCCAAAGGCCAGGACGCTGCCGGGCTGGCCGAATTGCAAGCCATCGCCGCCGGCGACAAAGGCGCCACCGCCGACATGGCGCTGATCAGCGCCCGGGTGCGCCGGGGCGATTTTGCCGGCGCGCTGAAAGCGGTGGACGCGCTGGCCGCCAAGACGCCCGACAAGCCGCTGGCCGACCAGTTGCGCGGCCGCATCGCCCTGCAGCGCAACGATGCCGCCGGTGCGCGCAAGGCTTTCGAGGCGGCGCTGGCCAAGAGCGCTGACTTCATGCCCGCGCTGGCCGGCCTGGCCGCACTCGATCTGCAGGAAAAGCAGCCCACGGCAGCCAAGGCGCGGTTCGAAGCGGTGCTCAAGCGCAACCCGAAGAACACCGCCGCGATGATGGCGTTGGCCGAGATCGGTAGCCGCTCGGGCGCCAGGCCCGAAGAAACCGTGCGGTGGCTTGAGCAGGCGATCAAGGCCGACCCGTCCGACGTGACGCCGCGCGTGCTGCTGATCGACCACTACCTGGGCAGCCGCCAGACCAAGCCGGCGCTCAATGCCGCACAGGCCGCGCTGGCCGCCGTGCCCGACAACGCCGATCTGCTGGACCGGCTGGGCAGGGCCCAGTTGATGGCCGGCGACACCCAGCAGGCCGTCACCACCTTCAACAAGCTGGCCGGGCTCAACCCCAAATCAGCGTTGCCGCAATTGCGCCTGGCCGACGCCCACGCGCTGGCCAAAAACAGCGCTGCGATGGCGGCGGCGGTGCGCCGGGCCGGTGAGATCGCGCCCAAATCACTGCAAGTGCAGCAGGCGATGGCCAGCCTGGCGATGATGGAGAACAAACCCGCCCAGGCCTTGACGCTGGCCCGCGCGGTACAGGCCCAGCGCCCGGACGAGGCGGTGGGCTTCAGCATGGAGGGCGATATCGAGCTGCGCCAGAAAAACTGGGACAACGCCGCCGCCGCGCTGCGCAAAGCGCTCACCCGCCAGCAGCCGGGCGACAGCGCGCAGCGCCTGCACACCGCACTGAGCGCCGGCAAAAAAACCGCCGAGGCCGACAAACTGGTGGCCGAGCACCGCAAGGCGCAGCCCGACGACTGGGCATTTGAGCTGTACCTGGGTGATCTGGCGATGGCCAACAGCAATCTGCTGGGGGCCGAGCAGCAATACCAGCGCGTGTTGGAGGGCCAGCCCGACAACGTGCTGGCGTTGAACAACCTGGCCTATGTGATGGCGATGCAGAAAAAGCCCGGCGCGGTGGCACTGGCCGAGCGGGCCTTGAAAATCGCCCCCGACACGCCCGCCTTGATGGACACGCTGGCGTTCAGCCTGGCCGCTGAGAACCAGTTGCCGCGCGCGGTGGAGGTGCAGGTCAAGGTGGTGGCCGCCGCGCCGGACGCGCCGCAGTTCCGGCTGCAACTGGCCAAACTGCAAATCCAGGCCGGCAACAAACCCGGCGCGCGCAGTGAGCTGGCCAAGCTGGCCAAACTCGGGCCTGGTTTTGCGCGCCAGGCCGAGGTGGCCGAGTTGTTGAAGTCGATGGGCGGCTGAGGCACGCCGCTCAGGTCAACGTCCACCGGCAACTGGCACTGGCGCTGGTAACCGGCAACCGGCAACCGGCAACCGGCAACGGACAGCGCACAACGGGCAGGCCCGGAAGCGGGGCGATGCCGGGCCGGCCCACACCGCGCCGCCGTCACCGACGGCGGGCAGGCCGCTCAAGGCTGGCGCTGCACCGGCAGCGCATTCAGCGGGATGCGCAGATAGGCCACGCCGTTGTCGTCGGCCGGCGGCAAATGGCCGGCCCGCACATTGACCTGGATTGACGGCAGGATCAGCGTGGGCACACCCAGCGTGGCGTCGCGGGCAGTGCGCATCGCGACAAACTCGTCTTCACCGATGCCGTCGTGCACATGGATGTTGTGCCCACGCTGCTCGGCCACGGTGGTCAACCAGGCCGGCTGGCGTGTCGCCGGTGGGTAGTCGTGGCAGACATACAGCGTGGTTTCGGGCGGCAGCGCCAGGATGCGCCGCATCGACCGGTACAGCGTGCGCGCATCGCCACCCGGAAAATCAGCCCGCGCGCTGCCCACATCGGGCATGAACAGGGTGTCGCCGACAAACACCGCGCCGCCAATCTGGTAGGCCATGTCGGCAGGGGTGTGGCCCGGCACCAGCAGCGCGGTGGCTTGGCTGTGGCCGATCATGAAGGTTTCGCCGTCGTGGAACAGGTGGTCAAACTGGCTGCCGTCGGGCAGAAAGCTGCGCTCCAGGTTGAACAGCGCCTTGAAGGTGGCCTGCACGGCGCGGATGTTCTCGCCGATGGCGATGCGCCCACCGACACGCTGTTGCAGGTAGCGCGCGCCCGACAGGTGGTCGGCATGGGCATGGGTTTCAAGGATCCAGTCCACCTGCAAGCGCTGCGCGGCCAGGTAGGCCAGCAGCGCGTCGGCCGACTGCGTGCCAGTGTGGCCTGACTTGAAATCGTAGTCGAGCACCGGGTCGATGATGGCGGCGCGGCCGGTGGCCGTGTCGGCCACGACGTAGCTGACAGTCCAGGTGTTGGCGTCAAAAAAGGCTCGGGTGGTGGTGGTGATCGGCGCGGTCATGGCAACCTCGTTCGAAGATTGACGATCTATCGATGAATACTATATATTTATATATAATTTCGTCAACTCGCCACCGCCACCCACCCGTCGCCACCCACCCGTCACCACCGGCCGCATGACCGCCTCTGGCCACCCCCCCATCCACCCGCAACGGCTGCGCGAAGGCGCCGGCCAGGCCGTGGCCGCCCTCAAGCTGCTGGCCAACGAAGACCGGCTGCTGCTGCTGTGCCAACTGGCGCAAGGCGAGATGTGCGTCAGTGAGCTGGAGGCGCAACTGGCGATCCGCCAGCCCACCTTGTCGCAGCAGTTGGCCGTGCTGCGCACCGAGGGTGTGGTGGCCACCCGGCGGCAGGGCAAGAACATCTATTACAGCGTGGCCGACCCGGCGCTGCTTGACATCCTGGCATTGCTGTACCGGCTGTATTGCCCCGACACCCCACCGAAAGACGCCTGATGGCCATCGACTGGAATGCTTTCTCCCCCGGGACGGCGCTGGCCGGCGGGGTACTGATCGGCATTGCCGCCGCCCTGCTGTTGTTGCTGAACGGCCGCATCGCCGGCATCAGCGGCATCCTGGGCGGGCTGCTCAGGCCGGTGCGCGGCGATGTGGGCTGGCGCATCGCTTTTGTCGCCGGGCTGGTGGCCGCGCCGTGGCTGTATGCCGGGCTGGCGGTGCTGGCGCCGCCGCAGATCGACGCGCCCTACTCCGCACTGGCGCTGGCCGGCCTGCTGGTGGGCGTGGGCACCCGCTACGGCGGCGGCTGCACCAGCGGGCATGGCGTGTGCGGCCTGTCGCGCTGGTCGGCCCGCTCACTGGCCGCCACGCTGGCCTTCATGGGCGCGGGCGTTGCCACGGTGTTCGTCGTCCGCCACGTTTTGGCTTTTTGACGGGGCACCCGTGCTGATATTCACCGCCTTGCTGGCCGGCCTGCTGTTCGGGCTGGGGCTGATCGTCTCGGGCATGGCCAACCCGGCCAAGGTGCTGGGCTTTCTGGATCTGGCCGGCGCCTGGGATCCGTCGCTGGCGCTGGTGATGGGCGGCGCGGTGGGCGTTGGCATGCTGGCGTTTTGGGTCGCCCGGCGGCGGGTGGTGTCGCTGCTGGGCGAGCGCATGCCGCTGCCGGCGTCGCGCCAGATCGACCGCCGGCTGGTGGCCGGCAGCCTGCTGTTTGGCATCGGCTGGGGTGTCGCCGGCTTCTGCCCCGGGCCGGCGCTGGTGGCGCTGGGCATGGGGCTGCCCAAGGCGCTGGTGTTTGTCGCCGCCATGCTGCTGGGCATGGCCTTGTTTGAGGGGCTGGAGTGGCTAAGGCAACGCCAAAGCGCCGCAAGCTGAGTAAAGCTGCGCTTTGTAGTCAAACCAGAACGGCTGCCAGAAGCCCATGAAGCGCTGGGCCATCACCACCCCGGCCAGGCCGGTGGCCGGTGAAACAAACCAGTGCGTGCCGGCCAGGCCGCCCCATTGCAGCTCAGCCACCGCCGCTGCCGGTTGCAAGGCCGACGCCCGGCGCGTGATGGCCCCGCCCAGGCCGAAGCCCAGGCTGGGCACCGCGCCGCTGCCAAAAAACTGCACGCAGCGCTCGGCCGGCAACTGGTCGGTGAACAGTGCGGCCAAGGTGGCCGGCCGCAGCAGCGACGGCTGGCCCGGCAGCAACTGGCGCAGCAGCGCCAGCATGTCGGCCTGGCTGGTGAACAGCCCGCTCGCGCCCGACTGGCGCGGCACGGCCGTGCGGTAGGCGCCGGGCCAGGGCGTGTCGTCCAGCCGTTGCAGGCCGGGCTTCATCACGTCCAGCAGATCCCCCCGGTACAGCGCGGCAAGGCGCGGCAATTGATCGGGCCGCAGCACAAAGCCGGTGTCGGTCATGGCCAGCGGCTCAAAAAGCCACTTTTGCAGCGCGTCACCAAAGCGCTGGCCGGTGATGATTTCGACCAGCCGGGCCAGCACATCCGTGCCGGTGGAATATTCCCAGCCCGCGCCCGGCTGGTAGAGCAGCGGCAGGCCGGCCAGCAAATCCATCTCTTGCGCCAGCGTGCTGTCGGGCCGGCGCACGCCCGCCGCGATGTAGGCGTTGAAGATCAGCGTGCCGGGGTCAAACACGCCGTGGCTGAGCCCGGCCTGGTGGCTGAGCAGATGGCGGATGGTGATGTCGGTTTGCAGCGGCTCGGTGTCGGTCAGGGCCTGGGCGCCCGGGCGCAGCACGCGCAGATGGCCGAGGGCCGGAATCCACTGTTTGATCGGATCGTCCAGCCCGAAGTGGCCCGCATCGGCCAGCAGCAGCACCGCCACCGAGGTGATCAGCTTGCTGTTGGAAAACGCCCGGTGGATGTGGTCGGGCCGCAGCAACTCGCCGCTTTGCAGGTCGGCCCGGCCGCTGCAGAAGTGGTCGATCAGCGTGCCGTGGCGCAGCACGGCGGCCGAGACGCCGGCCAGGCGCCGGGCGTCCACCTCGCGTTGCAAAACGGCGTGGGCGGCGCTGAAATCGGGGTTGTTGAGCATGCGCCTAACCCAGCGCCCAGGCGCCACCGCTTTGCCCCACTGCCCGCCCTTCCGCCGCCAGCTTGAGCAAATGCGCCCGCAGTGAGCGCAGCGCCACCGCATGCAGGGCGGCCGGCGTGTCGGCGTACACCGCTGCCAGCAAGCTGGCCTCACTCGCCGGTGCCTGCGCCGCCTGGCTTTGCAGGGCGGCCAGCACCTTGGCCTCGCGGCCCAGGCGGTGGGCGATGGTTTTTTTGACAACGGCATGCGGCTGGTCGATCAAAAAGCCGTGGCCGGGGGCCAGCCAGTCCAGATCTTCATCGAGCAGTTTTTCAAGCGACGCCAGGTAGACCGCCATGTCGCCATCGGGCGGGTTGATCACCACGGTGCTGCCCTGCATCAAATGATCGCCGGTGAACAGCAGTTTTTCTTCTTCCAGCAAATAACACAGGTGGTTGCTGGCATGGCCGGGGGTGTGGATCACGCGCAACGTCACGCCGGCGCCCAGCACCAGCCGGTCACCGTCATGCAGCACGTGCTGCGGCTCAAAGGCCGTGTCTTGCCATTCCGGGTGGCGCGCCACCTGGCCGAAGGTGGGCGCGCCGGTGGCCTGGGCTATCGCCGCCGCAGCCGGTGAATGGTCTTTGTGGGTGTGCGTGACGAGGATGCGGGTGATGCGCCCTGGCGCCGCCGCCAGCAGCGCTTTGACATGCTCGGCATCGTCGGGGCCGGGGTCGAGCAGGGCCCAGTCGTCGCTGCCCGGCACGCCGATGAAGTAGCTGTTGGTGCCCGGGCCGGTCATCATGCTGCCGTTGTTGGCGGTGACGCGCAGCACCCGCGGCGACAGCCACACCGGCTGGCCCGGCACCAGGTCGGTGCTGGCCTGGCCGTGGCCGTCCGGGTCGAGCCGGCCGATCTCGGCATAGGGCCAGTCACCCCGGTTCACCGGCCGGCGGCCCTTGGCCGACAAACCGATGCGCGGCCGGGTGACGGGCACGCTGGCCTGGGCGCGGGCCCAGTCCACGGCAGCACCGGCGCTGGCAAAGCCGGCCAGCTGCCTGAGCGTCAGCTCGGTCACGTTCATCAGCTTCAGGTCACGGGCGCGGCCCACCGCCTCGGCCGGGGTCAGCCACAGAAACTCCACGGTCTCGGTGGTGTCGTGTTCGGCGGTCTGGCCGGTGGGCGCCTCGGTGATGAAGAAGCGGGTGTCGAAGATCTTGGGCATGCCCTTGGGCGTGATCCAGTGGCTGTAATAGGCCAGCCGGCCCACCGCCAGGCGCACGCCCAGTTGCTGGCAGACCTCGGCCATGCCGATCTGGTTGGCATGCAGGGCCCGGCGCATCGCCACCACCGCGTCGGCCGGCAGCGCATGCAGGTCGGCCAGCTGGCCTTGCGCGTCGGTGGCAAACAGCAGGCCGCTCTCCTCGAAGCACTCGCGCACCGCCGCCACCCAGTAGTGCAGGCCGTCCTGGGCCAGGCCCAGGCGGGCACTGGCAGCGGCATCGTCCAGGCCGTCGCAGCGCTCGTAGTGGCCGCGGTCGCTCTTGTCGAGCAGGCCGCCCGGGAAGACGCTGGCGCCGCTGTTCTGGTCGCCGGGTTTCTCGGCCCGGCGCAGCAACAGCACCTCGGGGCCGCGCGGGCTGTCGCGCAGCACGATCAGCGAGGCTGCGGCGCGTGGCACCACGGTGGCGCCAGGGGCGGCGGCGAGCAGGCCGACAGCAGGGGTTGGGGTCATGGCAGGGGGCTTTCGAAGGTCCGGCAGGTGAGGTTCAAGCAGTCTTGGCCACGCCTGCGGCCTGCAGCGCGGCCACTTCGGCCTCGGTAAAACCCAGTTCGGCCAGCACCGCCAGCGTGTGGGTGCCGGCCGGCACTGCCGGGCGGGGCTGGGCCGGCTGGCTGCGCGAGAAGCGTGGCGCCGGTGCCGGCTGCACCACCCCGCCCACCTCGGTGTAGGCCTGGCGGGCCTGGGCATGCGGATGGCTGGCGACCTCGGCCAGGCTCAGCACCGGCGCAAAGCAGGCATCGCTGCCTTCGAGCAGGGCGCTCCATTCGTCGCGGGTCCTGGCCTGGATCAGCGCGGTGATGGCCGCGCGCATCTCGGGCCAGCAGCGCCGGTCGTATTGGCGCGCGATGAAGCTGGCGTCCAGGCCGATGCGCTGCACCAGCTCGGCAAAGAACTTGGGTTCGAGCGCACCGATCGACACCCAGCGGGCGTCGGCCGTGGCATAGGTGTCGTAGAAGGGTGCGCCACCGTCCAGCAGGTTGGCGGCGCGCTCGGACGGATCCCAGCGGCCGGCCGCAGCCATGCCGAAGAAGATGCTCATCAGCGACGAGGCGCCGTCCACCATCGCCGCGTCCACCACCTGGCCCTGGCCGGATCGGCTGCGCTCGAACACCGCCGCCAGCAGGCCGAAGGCCAGGTAGAGCGCGCCGCCGCCGTAGTCGCCCACCAGGTTGAGCGGCGGCACCGGCTTGCCGCCGCCCGCACCCCCTTCCGCACCCCCGCTACCGATGGCATGCAGCGCGCCGGTCAGTGCGATGTAGTTCAGGTCGTGCCCGGCGGCTTGGGCCAGCGGGCCGGTCTGGCCGAAACCGGTCATGCGGCCGTAGACCAGGCCGGGGTTGCGCGCCTGGCAGACCTCGGGCCCTAAGCCCAGGCGCTCGGCCACGCCGGGGCGAAAACCCTCAATCAGCACGTCGGCCCGGTCGATCAGGCGCAGCGCGGCGTCACGCCCGGCCGGCTGTTTGATGTCCAGCGCCACCGAGCGGCGGTTGCGCCCGGTGACGTCGAAGCGGGTGTCCATCGGCACGCCCAGGCCGCTGGGCTCGGTGCGGTCGATCCGCAGCACCTCGGCGCCCAGGTCGGCCAGCAACATCGCGCACATCGGCCCGGGGCCGATGCTGGCCAGTTCCACCACATGCAATCCGGTCAATGGTCCCATCGGGGCTCCTG
>JANLOP010000163.1:0-4578 GCA_031366635.1 Betaproteobacteria bacterium
CCTAGCGCCAATAGCGGCCGTAAGTAGTGGTTGTAGTAGATGCAATTGCGGTAGTCGCCGTAGTTGTAGTACTGGTAGGCAATCAGGCTGCCGCAGGTCCAGCCCGGTTGCCAGTAGCCCGGCGCCTGCGGCACCGGCAGCACGCCCTCTTTCTTTGCCTGTTCGGCATAGCCCTGCGCTTTTTTGACATCACCGGGGTTGAACGGCGCGGCCATCACCTGCTGGTTCAGCGCGCGCTGCATGTCCTCCCGGGCCTGGTCGGTCTTGGCCGTCGTGCCACCATCGTCAGCGGCGACGGCTGCCGTGCAAAGCCATGCCGCCAGCGCACACAGTGTTTTGATTCGACGTTCATTGGGCATCGCATCCGCCTCCGGGCCGACAACACATCAGCCCGGCCGCAGTTCTATCTGGGGGTGAGTGACTGGGGAGTGACTGGCCCCCCTGTAGCGCGTGGAGTGCTATCCCGGGGCGGCGTTGAACCCGACCGGGATCGGCGCGTTGAGGCGCCGGCCCGCCGGATGTGAAGGCTAAGGTCGGACCTGAAACGTGAACAACTGCAGGCCAAGCCGCTCGGCGGGCAGCGCTGGGGCCGACTCCCCGCGCAGCGCGTAGTCGGCGAAGCAGGCGTCCAGCAGCGCCTGCAAGACGGGGTCGCCGGCACTGCGCAGCCGCGCCAGCGGCGACTGCTCAAGAAAACGAAAGTCGCTCACGTCCTGTCCCCGCCGCATCGGCACCATCAACACCAGCAGCCGCTCCGTGCCGTCGCTTCCAGCGTCAATGCCCAAGCCCAGCCGGCGCAGCCGCGCGCCGGCCGGCAGGCGCGGCGACTCGCGACTGTCTTGCGGGTATACCTGCCTGATGCTCTGGTCCGCGCCGAGCCAGAACGCGGCAAAGTCCACCGGGTCGCCGCCCAGATTGCGGGCGTCCAGCAGCAGCAGGTCACCCGGCTTGACGGCCGACAACTGCTCCAGCGCCACCACCGTGTCGGTGTCGGCGCCGCGGCGCCGCAGCGTCAGCGTCAGTTGGATATCCGCGAACGGTGGGCGCAACGCCATGCCCGCCGCCAGCCGCAACAAGTTGCGGGTGCGTGCCACCCGATGCAAGGCACCGGCTGTCTGCTGCGCCAAGACTTCGCGCAGCAGGGACTCGTCGCCGGTTGGCACGACCATGCCCCAGCTTGCTGGGCCCGACAGGGCCATGCCGGGCAAGAGCAGGCGCACGCCAGATTCGGTGGCTTGCAGCCGCGCGTCCGGGTTGTCGTCAATGCCGACCCAGCGCACATCCACACCCGGCACCCCGTCGTGCTGCAACTGCGCCAGCGCACGACCGGCAACGCAGTGGCTGCGGCAGGCGGTGCTGTTGACGGACACGCGCAGCGCGAACGCCGGCGGGTTGATCATCAGCCGCGCCCAACTGCCGGCCGGCAGGGTTTGCGCCGATGGCGCGGCCCATCCCTGCCAGGCGACCGGCTCGAGCAGCGAGCGGTGGGCCTCCACCATGACCACCCGAACAAAGCCCAGCGTGCCTTGGGGCGGCTGCGTCGGGCCATTGCCGGCAGGGGCCGACACTGGGGCCAGTGGGTCGGCCAGCACGGCCAGCAGTGCGCCTTCCGCCAGCCCAGCCAGCGCCCCGGCGGGCAGCGTGATCTTGCCCTGCCAGCGCTCAAGAGGCCATTGCCGATGGGTGGCCGCCTGCTGGCCGAAGACAGCCTGGTCCAGCCCGTTGCCGCTGAACAGTGGCGTGGCGGTGGCTGCCGGCAGTTGGTCGTAGCGCGACAGCACGTGCTGGCCCAGCTGGCGGTAGGTCATCGGCTGGCCCAGCAACAGCGCCTGGGCAACGTACCAGGTGAACAGGCCGTACCAGGCCGGTTCACCGCCATCCGGCAGCGCCAGCGACGCCGCCAGCTCGACACTCTGCGCGGCGTAGAAATACACCGCTCGACCGCGCCGGTCGGGCACGAAGTCCTGGCGGGTTGCCGCAACGGGCTTCAGCACCCAGTCGGGCCAGACCTCGGCCGGCGTCTCCCCCGGCAAGCCAAGCGCTGCCGGGGGCACATGGCGCACGCGCAACTGCGAAGCGTCGGTTCCAGGCAACGCGCCGCGTACCAGCTTGGCCGAATGGCAGGCGTCGAACAGCACGAAAACAAAGGCGCCGGTGTCGTTGATGCGGTCAACCAGCCCGGGGATCGGCGGCACAAAGGGCCGCGCGCCAGTGGCGATGACGATGTTCTTGGTTGTCAGCGTCTGTCGTTGCCCATCGGCGCCGGTGATCTCCACGCGCTACGGCGAGCTGATCCGCGCATGGCCTTGCACAACATCGACACCCAGCGCGCGGTAGCGTTCCACCGAGTCGTGCGGGGCGATATCGCCGACCACACGTTGCACACGCGCCATCACCGCAGCGAAGTCGACGCGCCCGCTGGCGTCGCGGATGCCCAGCGACCCGGCCTTGTCGATCTGCCGAGCAAGCTTGGCCGAGCGGATCAGCGCCTTGCTCGGCACGCAGCCGAAATTCAGGCAATCGCCGCCCATCTTGTGGCCTTCGACCAGCGTGACTTTGGCTTTGACGGCGGCGCCGATGTAGGCGGTGACCAACCCGCCCGCACCGGCGCCGATGACGACGAGGTTGCGGTCGAAGCGGCGCGGCCGGGCCCATCCGGCATAGACCTGGCGCCGCTTCAGCGCCTCGACCAGGGCTTTGGCGATGAGCGGGAACACACCGAGCAGCACGAAGCTGGCCAGCAGCCCCGGCGACAGCACATCGGCCGGGCGCTGGATGGCTGCGAGCTGCGTGCCGGCGTTGACGTACACCACGGTGCCGGCCAGCATGCCGAGCTGGCTGACCCAGTAAAAGCGCGCCGCGCCGATGGGCGTGAGCCCGGCCAGCAGGTTGACCAGGAAGAACGGGAACAACGGCACCAGCCGCAGCGTGAGCAGGTAGAACACGCCGTCGCTTCGCATGCCGTCGTTGACCGGCGCGAACTGCTTGCCGAAGCGGGACTGCACCGCGTCGCCCAGCAGATAGCGCGCCGCCAGGAAGGCCAGCAAGGCCCCCAGGCTGGACGCGAAGGAGACAATAACCAGCCCCACGCCCAGCCCGAACATCGCGCCTGCGGCGAGCGTGAGGATGGTGGCGCCCGGAAACGACAAGGCCGCAGCCAGCACGTAGACGCCAAAGAACGCGGCGGCGGTGAACAGCGGCTCGGCTTGATAGGCCGCTACCAGCCCATCGCGGCTGGCCTTGAGCGAATCGAGCGTCAGCCGACGGTCGAGGTCGAAGTGTCGATAGAGCACCAGCGTGGCCAGCGCGACGATGGCCACGCCAACCCACAGCGCGCGTTTGGACCGCAGCGCCATCACACGGCCTGCGCCAGTGCGGCGGCGCCGTGGGTTTCAAGCGCCCCGCCGCAACTGCTGCCCTGCCCCGCCGTACAACCATAACAATGATCGGCCACGCGGATGGCGGCGCCCTCGACGGGCTGCGAGAGCAGGTCGCGCAGGTGTGGCCGCGTCGGACTGCCCAGTTGTGCGGGCAGGCCGAGCATCTGGTTGAAGTCGCAATCGTAGAGCTCGCCCTGCCAGCCCACGCTGATCAGCGACCGGCACATCACGGTATCGAAGTTCTCGGGCCGGCAGGCGCTCTTGAGCAGGCGCATATAGCTGTGGAAGCCACCCTTGGAGATGAGCGTGCTGCCAAAGCGCTGGATCGGCATTGTTGGCAAGCACAAACAGTTGATTGAAGCGGATGCCGAAATGGATTCCGAGTTCGCGCCTGTAATCCTCCTCGAGTGCCGCCTGGGGCGGCGGCAGCGACGGGCCTTGCGGGTTGTAGACCAGGCTGAGCCGAAGGCCCGACGTTTCGTTGCCGTAGCCCAGGGCATTGAGCGCCTGCAGTGCCACGATGCTGCGCTCGAACACGCCGTCACCGCGCTGCCGGTCAACGTTGCCGGCCGAGTAGCACCGCAGCGACGCGACGATTTCCACGCGCTCATCCGCCAGAAATTGCGCCAGGTCTTGCTGCCCCGGCTCGGAAAGAATGGTCAGGTTGCAGCGGTCGATCACCGCCACGCCCAGCGCCCGCGCCGCGTGCACCAGACGCCGGAAGTGCACATTGAGTTCTGGCGCGCCGCCGGTCAGGTCCAGCGTTTTCAGGCGCCGCTTGCGCAGCACCTGCAGGACCAGATCCACCGTCGCACCGTCCATCGTCTCAGTACGGGTCGGCCCCGCGTTGACATGGCAGTGCAGGCAGCTCTGGTTGCAGCGGTAGCCCAGGTTGACCTGAAGTGTGTCCAGGCGACTTCGGCGCAGCGCCGGGAAATCAGTCTTCGCAAGCAAGGGCAGGGTCGGGTGCATGGAAAGCGGGCATCTGTTGCGCAAGCACCCAGTAGAGCCGCTTCGCCGATCCAACTCATCACAGAATCATCACGTTTCGCTAGGAGCCTGTCGGGCTTGGGGCGTCGAAGCGAAATTTGGCCCCAGCGAGGACAGTTTTTGCCGGGTTTGCAGGCCCATAGCCGTAGCTATGGGACAAAAAGCCGGTGTTCACGAAGTGCGGCGAAGCCAAAAATGGACCGCTGCG
>JANLOP010000164.1:0-7283 GCA_031366635.1 Betaproteobacteria bacterium
TTCTCTTTGTCGGTCCACACCTTGCTGGGACGAACGAGTCGGGGCGCGGTTGGCTGCGAACCTATTGGTGCATGGTAGTCAATCACCCCGGCCAATCAACCGGTGGTTCTGGCCCATCACGTCGGGTACTCAAGGGCTTGGCGCGTACTGGCTTGCCCGCACCCGGTGCAGCGCAAACGCCTGCAGCAGCGGGTTTTCCGGGCCATGGAAAAGTGCCACGCCGGTGGCCATTGGGTCGGCATACACCAAGTCGCTGATGACCACGGTGCCCTGATCGGCGAAGACCTCCAGCGTACTGCCGTCGGCCCAAATCTCCAGCGTGATCTCGGGCGTGTCGAGCAAGCGCGCGCCGTCGTGCCGCTCCGACTGGCCGGCGAACCCGGGGGTGGTTGTCGTCCGGTCGACAAAGAATCTGCGCCGCACCGGGGCGACACCAACTGCCCAGATGGCTCTGATGTTTGCCTGCCTGGGGCGGACAGCGGCCGCCACGCGTCAAAGGGGACCTTGGCCGATGTGCCGCATGCCTGCGCCCCGATGGGAGCGATCTCGACAGCCCGCGCAGCGCGCAGCTTCAGCCGTGCTCGTCACCCGGCAAGCGCTTCGCGTGCGCGCGGGCCCCCGCCGCCGCGAACAGCTCCAACAGGACCAGAGCCAGCGATTGCGGCTCGAGCACCGGGTTGGGATCCGGGGCCGCGCCGGCGCATCGAACGGCCGACGCAAAAAGCCCGAGGTTCGGCTACCAGCCGTAGCCAAAGGCGTTTTTCGTGTGGAACTCCTGCGCGATGTTGCAGGCCGTCGGCGTGCAGTTGGCCACGTTGAGGACGGTGCTGGACGGGTAGCTGTCCTGAACGCCACCCAGCACGTCCGCAAAGTTGGCCCGCACGCCGGCCATTGATCCGGCCAGTGCGCCGGCGTCGGCCCACAAGGCGTAGAAGTCACAGAAGGTGGGCATCGGCAGCCGCTGCGGCCCAGGTTCTTGCCCTTGTCCTCATCGACCTGATCTGTATGGCGGTGGCCGTCTTAGCTGGTACGGCGCGAACGCCGATATCCGGCCAGGCCGGTCATCGCGAGCGCCAAGCTGGCCAGGGCCAGCGTCGTGGGTTCAGGCACCGCTGCGCCTGTGGGTGTCGTGTTGAGAGTGAAACCGTCGGACACGAAATCGAAGCCCGGCGTGCCCGAGACCACCATGCTCAGCGTTCCCCCCTTGGCAAACGAAGCGATCTGGGCCGACGTGGCCGCTATCGATTCGGTGAACCCGGCGCCCGCGTGCACACTGTTGTTCAACAGGGTGAAGTTGTCGGCGGGTCCCACCCCTATGAAGGTGAAGGCCAGGCTGATGTCCTGCGCCGCCGTGTCGGCATCAGCGAGGATCACATCGAAGTCGAAGGTTCCGCTTGAGAAGGGCGACAGGGCGAAGGAGCCGATCAGCCAGTCGATCTTGACCAACGAATTGGCATTGAGCCCGTGGTCATTGCTGAGGCTGCCGGTCGCACCACCACCCACGGTCACCGAGTTCGACACGTTCGATGGATTGGCCGTGAGATTCTGCGCCACCGTTCTCTGAGTCGCGATCTGCCCGGCCAGCCCATCCGTGTACAAGACGGAATAGGCGTTGTTGAGTGTCAAGTCAGAGCCCGTGTGCGCAGCGGCTGGTGCATTGAAGTTGTCGATCATCAGCGTGGACGCCGAGGCCCCGGCTGACCAAGCCACCAGGGCCGCCGCAGCGGCCCGGGAAACGGTTGCAACTCTCATGAAAAACTCCTTACGTTCTTGTGCATGGTGGTTTGCTCCAGGTTCAACAGGTGTCGGCGACAGGCCGTTGTCGAGCCGAACGATGGCAACGCCGCCGTCGGTTGTCCTTGAAACAAGCTGAACCAGGCTGAACCAACCTGAATGAGGCGGCCCTGCAGCCCTCTACCCCCCGCGAACGGGGGCGCGCGGGATGCACGCTGCTTCAGCGCCGCACGGGTCAGGGCAAACGAACTTGGCAGACAACTTGCACGAAGAGTCGGTCGGATGGGGTGCCTGGTCGCTTGATTCGCACACCCGGCGGCGGGCCATCGACGGCCAGGCGGTTGTCGTGGGCGAACGCGCTTTCGATCTGCTGGTGACGCTGGCCGAGGCGCCGGGCACCGTGGTAGCCACCGAGACCTTGCCGCAGCAACTGTGGCCGGGCCGCGTGGTCGAGGACAACAACCTGCACGTCCATGTCTTGGCGCTGCGCAGGCTGCTGGGGCCGGATGCCATTCGCACGGTGCGCGGGCGTGGCTACCAGCTCACACGGCCGATGCACACCCAGTCGTCGCCCACGGGCCTACAGGCCAGTGGCGATCCGCACGCCAGCGCGGGCAATCTGCCCCACCTTCTGCCGTCCCTGATCGGCCGCGACGTCGACTTGCAGCGGCTGCAGCAGCTGCTGGGCCTGCACCGCACGGTCACGGTGACAGGCGCGGCCGGCGTGGGCAAGACGAGCCTGGCCTTGGCGGCGGCCCGCGAGTGGCACCACCCGCAGGCCGGGGCCGGCGGCGTCTGGCTGGTCGAGCTGGCCAGTGCGGCCGAGCACACACCGCTGGCCGAAGCCGTCGCGCGCGTACTGGGCATCGCACTGCCCGGGCTGCAGGTGGCCGATGACGAACTGGTGGACGTGCTGCGCACGCGATCCCTGCTGCTGGTGCTGGACAACTGCGAACACCGCGCGCAGGAAGCGGGCCGCCTGGTGGACCGGCTGGCGCGGGGCACGGCCGACGTGCGCGTGCTGGCCACCAGCCAGCTGGCGCTGCAGCACCGCAGCGAACAGGTCTTCCGGCTGGACACGCTGGCGCTGCCGCGGCCGCAAGCCCCCGCTGCCGAAGCTCGCCTGGCCGGTGCCGTGGCGCTGTTCCTCGCACGGGCAGCGGCGCACGATGGCGGCCGCTCGCTGGCAGAAGGCGAGCAGTCGCTGGCCGACGTGGTGGCCATCTGCGAAGGGCTGGACGGCCTGCCACTGGCCATTGAACTGGCAGCCGCCCGGGTGCCGCTGCTGGGCTTGCAGGGCCTGCGCCAGCGGCTGGGCCAGCCTCTGGCGCTGCTCACCGGCGGCCCGCGCGAGGCCCCAACGCGCCAGCAGACGCTGCGCGGCGCCATCGCGTGGCGCCACGCCTTGCTCAGCGACGAGGAGCGTTGCGCCTTCCGGCGCCTGGGCATCTTCGCGGGCAGCTTTTCGGCGACCGTGGCGCGCCAGGTGCTGGATTTGCCGAACGACGACGAGGGACCGGTCCTGGACCTGTTGGGCACGCTGCTGGGCAAGTCGCTGCTGGTGCCCCCGGTGGGCGGGCCGGGCGCGCAAGCGGCTCACCGGCTGCGGCTGCTGGAGAGCACGCGGTCCTTTGCACGCGAGCAATTGCAGGCCAGCGGGGAACACGCCGTCACGTCGGTGCGCCTGGCGCGCGCGATGCTGCTGCTGTACGGGCGTGACGTCGGGCCGCGCAGCCTGGATGCGAGACCTGGCGCAGAATAGGCGCTGGCCACCGATCTCGACAACCTGCGTGCCGCTCTGGACGCACTGGCGACGCAGGACAACCAGGCCCAGCTCCACATCGAGCTGGCTGGCGCGGTGGTCTGGATCTGGTCACGCCTGGGCTTGCGGGCCGAAGGACTGCGGCGCTCCCGACAGGCGCTGGCGCGCATCGATGACCACACGCCACCCAGACTGGAAGCACGCCTGCAACTGGGTTGGGCTGCGCTGGTGCACCGCCGCGGTGAGGAAGGCGACAGCACGGCTGCGGCCCGGGCCGCCGCGCTGTACGAAGGCCTGGGCGACCGGCTGGGGCGCTTCCGTGCGCTGTCCATCCTGGCCTTCATGCACGCGCTGGCGGGCGTTGAAGATGCCTGCATGGCCACGCTGGAAGCGCTGGCCGACGCATTCGAACCTTCCTGGGTGCCATGCAATGGGGGGCCTACGACTGGACCGTGGGCGCATGCCTGTCGCAATTCGGCCGCGTCCGGGAGGCCGTGGACATGTGCAACAAGGGCGTTCGCCATGCGGAGATGCTCGCCAGCGACTCGGTGCTGGCGTTCACGTGGATCTCGTCGGCGCAACTGGCCTCGATGCAAGAGGACTTCGAGCGGGCGGTCGAGCATGCCCGGCGCGGCGTAGCCTTCGCCCGCCGCGCGAATGCGCATGGCCGTCTGGGTATGGCCTTGGGCGACCTGGCGTGCTACCTGGGCGAAATCGGCCGCATCGACGAGGCCCTGCCGCTGGCGCGCGAGGCCGTGGATCTGCGTGCCCAGGACGGCACCCTGGGGTCGCAGCTGGACCAACTGGCGCGCCTGTCTTGCGCACGCGGCCGCTACCCCGAGGCAGCGATGGCCCTTGGCCGTGCAGCCGTGCACCACCGCCGGCGCGAAGGCCGGCGCGAGCGTTACTTGCTGGGTCCCTACCTGCGTGCCACGGCGGCCGTGGCCGCCGCGATGCCGGCGGCCGACCTGCGGGACTGGTACGCCCGCAGGGCCGCCATAGGCGACGACGAGGTGGCCCGGCAGACCTTGCACGGTTGACGCGGCGCGCCCGCCGTCTGGCAGCGCGACGGCCATGCCGCTGCCGCACGGCGCGGCCGTCAGGGTCGCCGGCTCAGTTCGCTCCGGGGCGGCCCGCACCGGCCGCTGGGCTGCTTGAGCTTTGCCATGGATGGGCAGCCTCTGACCCCGAATCGCACGGCCGCAAAGACCGCAACGGGTCGGGTCCTGCCGGCCATGTTCCCGATTGAGTTGCTCGGAAGCAGCCGTAGAGAATCCTGCTACAGCAGTCGCGCCACCCCCAAATCACCGCCAGGTGCGCCGGGTAGTCAGCCGCGTGACGGTGGATTTCGGCAACTGGCAGCGCTCGGCCAATTGCTGATTGCCCAGCCGCTCTTCGCCCAATTTGAAGCAGCGCAGCACCTGCAGCCCGCGCGCCAGCGCGCTGACGAACCGGCGGTCGCCACGCTCGGCGGCGGCTGCACCGCCGGCAGTGTCCGGCGCCGGGCGTTGGCGCGGTTGCGGCGCTGCGTTTGGCGGGCTCGACGCGGTCCGGGCTGGCATGGGCATTCCTTGTTGCACACCAGTTCCGCTGTGCAGTTTTAGAAATCCTGATTTCAGACAAGAATCGCTTGGTAAAACCGCTTGACGGAATAAATTCGGCCAATTGGCTTCAGCGCCTCAAACGCCGGAGCCGTCGATGTGTTGAAGACTATGTTGAGGCGCCGGGCACCGCAATGGGCGCCGCCGCCCCGAGCGCCCGGCCAAGCCACCCCGAACCCCCGACGAAAGCCCTCCATGACCGACAAAAAAGCCATTCTCGTGATCGGCGCCGGCGACGCCACCGGCGGCGCCATCGCCCGGCGCTTTGCGCGCGAGGGCTACATCGCCTGCGTCACCCGGCGCAGCGTTGACAAGCTGGCCCCACTGGTTGAGCAAATCCGCGCAGACGGTGGCCAGGCCCACGCCTTCGGCAGCGACGCGCGCAAGGAGGATGAGACGGTCGCACTGGTGGCGCAGATCGAGCGCGACATCGCGCCCATCGAAGTGGCGGTTTTCAACATCGGCGCCAATGTGCGCTTCAGCATCACCGAGACCACCGCCCGGGTGTACTTCAAGGTCTGGGAGATGGCCTGCTTTGGCGGCTTTTTGATGGGCCGTGAGGCGGCCAAAGTGATGCTGCCGCGCGGCCGAGGCACCATCCTCTTCACCGGCGCCACTGCCAGCCTGCGCGGGCGCGAGGGCTACGCCGCCTTTGCCGGCGCCAAGCACGCGCTGCGCGCGCTGGCGCAGAGCATGGCGCGTGAGCTGTGGCCCAAAGGCATCCACGTGGCGCACCCGGTGATCGACGGCGCGATCGACACCGAGTTCATCCGCAGCACCTTTCCCGAGCGCTACGCGATGAAAGACCAGCAAGGCATCTTGAGCCCCGACAGCATCGCCGATGCCTACTGGCAGATCCACCAGCAGCCGCGCGACGCCTGGACGCACGAGACCGAGCTGCGGCCCTGGCTGGAGACCTGGTGACGGCCACCCACCAGCGCCACCCCCATCCACCGAAAGCCGTGCCCATGCCTTTGCCCAACCCAGCCAGCGCCGATTTCCTGTTCGACTTTGGCAGCCCCAACGCCTACCTTTGCCACGGGGTGATCCCGGCCATCGAGGCCCGAACGGGGCTGCGCTTGCGCTACGTGCCGGTGCTGCTGGGCGGGCTGTTCAAACTGGCCAACAACCGCTCACCGGCCGAGGCTTTTGCCGGCATCCCCAACAAACGGGCTATGACCGGCTGGAAGTCGAGCGCTTCGTCAAAAAACACGGGCTGACCGCCTTCCGCGCCAACCCGCACTTCCCGGTCGACACGCTCAAGATCATGCGCGGCGCCGTGGCAGCCCAGGCACTGGGTTGCTTTGAGCGCTATGTCGATGCGCTGTATGCGGCGCTGTGGGAGCAGCAGCGCAACATGGCCGACGACGCGCAAATCGCGGCGGTGCTGGCGGCGGCGAGGCTGGACGGGCCGGCGTTGATCGCCAAATCGCAAGCGCCCGAGGTCAAGGCCGGGTTGCTGGCCAACACCGAGCGGGCGCATGCGCGCGGCGCCTTCGGCTCACCCAGCTTTTTTGTGGGCGACGATCTGTACTTCGGCAAAGACCGGCTGCGCGAGGTTGAAGAAGCCCTGCTGCTGGCGGCTGGACGCTGACGGCCTGCCTCGTCTGGCATGGCGGCCCGGCGCGGCAATACAAGCAGGCATCGGGCGCAGCGCCCAACGGCGTGCCGGCAGTGGCCCGTGCGCGGGCAAGCGGGCCCAACTCAACGCAATGTGCGTTGACGCACAGACGGCCCGCCCCAGCAGGCAAAAGCTGGAATGGGTTGATCGTCAGCCAATCATGAGCCATCACAACGCGCCACGCAGGCGGGCCCATCAGTGTGGAAGGGGTGGATTTGTGCACAGCGCTTTGAAGGCATTCAGCTTTCTGGTCCTTGGCTTGATGGGGTCAGCCATCTTGTACGCCAGTTGCATCGCCGTCACCTATTGGGCTGGCATCAGCGTCTAGTGTGGTGTTGCACGCCAAAACGCCACCTAGGAGCCTGTCGGGCTTGGGGCGTCGAAGCGTTCACGCAGTGCGGCGTAGCCAAATTTGGCCCCAGCGAGGACAGTTTTTGCCGGGTTTGCAGGCCCATAGCCGTAGCTATGGGACAAAAAGCCGGTGTTCACGAAGTGCGGCGAAGCCAAAAATGGACCGCTGCGGCCAAATTGCAGCCGACGATCCCCAAGCCCGACAGGCTCCTAG
>JANLOP010000177.1:0-8966 GCA_031366635.1 Betaproteobacteria bacterium
TCGGCGCCGCCCGGCCGCGCGCCACAGTTGCGCTGAAAGTGCTGGCGCCCGTTGCGGTAGGCCTCAAACAGCCCGCGCACCAGGGCCGGCGCCAAGGTGGCCGACGACAACAGCAGCCGCGCCCCCAGCAGGCCGGCCCAATGCACCAGCCGAGTGAGCGCGGGCAGGTCGGCCAGGTCGAAGTCGTCCGGCTCGTCCAGCACCAGATCGCCGCTCATCAGGCGCAGCATCGGCGCGATCTGCCGGCCGCCGCGCCGGCTTTCGGTGGCGGGTGTCAGGTGGTCGATGGTGCAGACCAGCACGGGGGCCAGCAGCAGCTTGCGCACCTCCGGGTCGGCCACAGCGCGGCGCAGCAGCGGATGCTGGTCGGTCTGCCCGTCGTAGCGCACATAGCCGTCCTCCTCCAGAAGTTTTTGCGTTGAGGCCGAGCCCGTGGCTTCGGCCCGCGCCTCGTGGTGCTCAAACAGCACGCGGCTGGCAGAGCCGCCCACCCGGATGGCGAGGTCGTCATCGGTCAGGCCCAGCAATTGGCGGAAGGCTTTGCCGGTTTGCAGCGTCAGCGTGCGCAGGCCCAGCGCAAAGGCGCAGCGCATGCCCAGCGCCGGGTCAGCCAGCGCGTACATGATGCGGGCGTTGGCCAGCGTCTTGCTGCAGCCGGTGGATGCCATGTTGACGATGAAAGCGCCTTGCTGCTGCGAGCGCAGCCGCAGGCCCGCCGCCACGTCGGCTGACTTGTCTTGCCAGCGGAAGCGATCATGTTGAGCCCGTTGCTTGAGGCGCTTGTGGTGGCCCAGGCGCGGCAAGTGCCGCTCGAATTTCGGCAGAAAGCGCGCCACCTCGGCGCCGTGCTGCGCCACGCCCAGCAGATGCTCGTCCAACGGCTGGTTGGGGCTGCCGTCTTTGCGGCAGGTGTTGGCCAGCAGCGGGTTGCCGGGCCTCACCTTGACGCGCTCCGGGTTGTGCGCACCCTCCAGACTGGAATAGTGGTGGTCGGCCAGCATCAGGCTGAGCCGGCTCAGGTGCATGACAAAAGGGTTGTTCAGCGGCGGGTCAGGCAACTGGCCCTCAGGCGAGACGGGCATGGTGAGCAACAAACGGCGTGCGATCCGGCTGGCGCGCTGGCGCCAGGCGTCGGTGGTGACGGGAAGACCGTGCGGGAAGTGCCAGTAAGGTTTGAGTGCGTCGTGATCGGCGGTGCTGAAAGCCTGTTCGTTCCAGGCCGGCTGCAATTGGGTCAGCAGCCCAGGCAGCGACGACATCTGGAACACCGCGTCGCGCGGCAACTCGGGCAAGCGGTGGTGGGTGACCACCAGCCAGGCCAGGGCCTGGGCCAGCGGCGCATTTTTCAGGGTGTTGAACGGCGAGTCGGGGTTGCCGTCCAGGCCATCGCGCCGCAGATGGGCGGGCGCCAGCCAGCGTGCGTCGTCCGCTGGCGTGGGTGCGGCCAGGCGTGCCAGCCACTGGGTGTCGCCATCGGCGCCGACAAAAGCCTCAAAAAGGCGTAGCGACACCCACTCGTGCCGCACCAGGTTGCGGCCTTGCAATTTGCCTTGCAATCGACGCTGGAAAGCTTCCATCGCCTTGCCCAAGTCATGCAGCAGCCCCGCCAGATCAGCCAGCAGGCGGATCAGCTCGCCGGTATGCCAATCGTTCTCATCCGCCTGGCGCAGCACATTGCGTGTGGTGCTGTTGGTGGGCACCGCGCCCTGGGCGTTGAAGCGGTTCGGGCTGCCTACTGTCCACAGCAACTCGCTGCGGTCCAGCCCGCGTATCCAGTGGCAGGCCACGGCGGTGTTCTTGCGCGCCGTCTTGCGCAGCAGGCGGCGCAAGGTGTCCATTCCGTCCTGGGTGATCGAGGTTTGCCAGGTGCGGTCGCCGCGCCGCTCGGCAAATTGGTCCAGGATGCGGCGGGTTTCAGTCAGCGCGCGCTTGTCGCACTGCGACACCAGCAGGATGTTCATGCGTCGGCCTGCGGCTGGGCCGGGCGCTGCGCGGCAGCGATCTGGCCGAGGCTCAAGGCGGTGGCCTTGAGCGTGTCGATCATGAAGTCCAGTGCCTCACTGCGCGTGAAGGCGTCGATGCAGGCCTGGCGGAACTGCTGCTCGGTATCGCCGCGCATGGCCGACAAAAACGCCTGCGGCAGGATGACGGCATCCTTGACCAGATCGGCCACATCAAACACCAGCCCACCGCGCCGGGTTTTGCCGTGCAGCACCGCCAGGCCGTGCGGCAGGCCCAGCACCCAGGCCGCGGTGGCGCCCAGGCCATAAGCCAGGTAGTTGCCGTGGTCAAGAAACTGGTTGGCCGTATCGGTGGTCTCGTCTCGCTTGGCGCGGGTGAACTCACCGTAGCGCGTGGTTTGCGCCGCGATGCGGTAAAGCTGCTTGGTCAGCCGGGCCTCCTGGGTCAGCAGATTGGTTTGATCGGCGGCCTGCTCAAGTGCCGCCAGGGCGTCGGCCAGCAGCGGCTCCAGCGTGGCCGCATCCACTGAGAACTGCTGGTCCCTCAAGGTCTTGCTGTGCAGCCAGTGCTGGCGCACGCGCTCCAGCCGGGCGCGTTGAAACGCCTTGGCGGCCGCCAGACGCAGCGCATCGTCAAACCAGAACCGCACCCAATGCTGCAGGTATTCCACCGGGCGGTACTCGCTTTGCGGCTGAAACCAGGCGATGTCTTGCGGGCCCTCTGCCGCCGCAAACAACGGGGTGCCGCCACAGCCGCAAAAGCCCAGCAGCACGCCGGCTTTGGCCAGCTCACGCACGGCGGCCTGGGTGATCGAGGTGCCGGTGCCCAGCAACACCGAGGTGGTGTTGGCGATCGGGATGTTCCAGTACAGCGACTCTTTGCCGGCATCGGTGACGTACTCCACCCGGCCGCCGTTGACCAGCACCCTGCAGTGCTCCAGGTAGTAGAGGTTGGCGCGCTTGGAATGAAGAATGGTCTTCAGGTCAGCGGCGCGGATGTCGTTCATGGTGGGCGGCGTGCGGTTCGAGGTGGTTTTGCAGATGCAAGCCACCATGCTGCACTGCCACAGGCTCAAATTGTGAGCCCGCTCGCGCAGGCGACAAAAAAAGTCAACCGACTTCAGCAGCCCTGCGCCGTGCGGCCCGATTGCCGCCACGGCTCAGGCGCGCGCCCTTAACCAATCACCTGCGGCCACTCGGTGTGAAACCACTGCCCGGCTGGCCGGTCGATGCGCTCATAGGTATGGGCGCCAAAAAAATCGCGCTGCGCCTGCAGAAGGTTGGCGCTGGACCGCGCCGTGCGCAGGCTGTCGTAATAGGCCAGTGACGCGCTGAAGGCTGGCACAGCGATGCCGTGGCCCACCGCCAGCGCCACCACCTGGCGCCAGGCCGGTTGGCTGCGGTTGAGCACCTGCTGGAAAAACGGCGCCAGCATCAGGTGGCGCTGCGCCGGATCGGCGCTGGCCGGCCCGGCGCTGGCCGGCCCGGCCCGGCAAGCCTCGGTGATGTGCTTTAAAAACCGCGCCCGGATGATGCAGCCGCCGCGCCAGATGCCGGCAATCGCGCCCAGATCCAGTGCCCAGCCTTTTTTGTCGCTCATGGTTTGCATCAAGTCCAGCCCCTGGGCGTAGCTGACGATCTTGCTGGCGTACAGCGCGTCATGCACTTGCGCCACCAGCGTGGCCTTGTCCACCGTCAACGCACCGGCCGGTCCTGCCAGCAGCCCGCTGGCCACGCCGCGCAACGCCTTTTGCGACGACAGCACGCGCGCCTCCACCGCCGCATTGATGGTGCTGATGACCACCGCGTTGTCGGCCGCATTCAACAGCGTCCACTGGCCGGTGCCTTTTTGCCCGGCCTTGTCCAGGATCAGCTCGACGATGGGCTGGCCGGTGCCTGGGTCGCGCTGGGCCAGTGCGGCGGCGGTGATCTGGATCAAATAGCTTTGCAGATCGCCGTCATTCCACTGCGCAAACACCTCGGCCATCTCGTCGCTGCCCAGCCCGGCGGCCTTGAGCAGGCTGTAGGCCTCGCAGATCAACTGCATGTCACCGTACTCGATGCCGTTGTGCACCATCTTGACGTAGTGGCCGGCACCGCCCGGGCCGATGTGGATGACGCAGGGCTGGCCGTCCACTCGGGCCGCGATGGCCTCAAAGATCGGCCGCAGCACCTGCCAGGCCGACGCCGGCCCGCCCGGCATGATGGACGGGCCCTTGCGCGCGCCTTCCTCGCCCCCTGAGACACCGGCGCCGACAAAGCGCAGGCCCAGCGCGGAGAGTTGGGCGTCGCGGCGCTCTGTATCGCTGTACAAACTATTGCCGCCATCGATCACGATGTCTCCCGAGTCGAGCAGTGGCGTCAGTTGGGCGATCACCGCGTCCACCGCCGGGCCGGCCTTGACCATGATCATGATCTTGCGCGGCCGGGCCAGGCTGTGCACCAGGGCTGGCAGCGTGGCACAGCCGGTGAGCCGCTTGCCGGGCTGGGCAGCGATGAAGGCATCGGTGGTGGCGCCGGTGCGGTTGTAGACGCTGACGGCAAAGCCCCGGCTCTCGATATTGAGCACCAGGTTCTGGCCCATCACGGCCAAGCCGATCAGGCCGATGTCGTTCAGCGCGGCGGGGCTGTGTTGCGTGGCGTCGAGCGCCGTGGAGGGCGCGGTCGAGTGTGGGTTCATACGTCGGCCGCAATCTGCCGCAGCGCCTGCTCAAACACCTCAACCGGCTGGCCGCCGGAGATCAAATGCCGGTCATTGATGATGACCGCCGGCACCGAGTGGATGCCTTGCTGCTGGTAAAACGCCTCGGCCTGGCGCACCTCGGCGCCGTGCTGGTCGCTCGCCAGCACGGCCTGGGCGGCGTCGGCGTCCAGGCCGGCGGCGCTGGCCGCAGCCAGCAGCACCGCGCCGTCGTCCGGGTTCTGGCCGTCGGTGAAATAGGCTTTGAGCAGCGCATGTTTCAGCCGGCGCTGCGGCTCGGCGCCTTGCAGGCCGGCCCAGTGCAGCAGCCGGTGTGCATCAAAGGTGTTGTAGATGCGGCTGCGCTTGCCGACGCCAAACTCGAACCCGACCGACGCACCGCGCTGGCGGATGGCCTCGGTGTTGGCGGCGATCTGCGCCGCGTCGATGCCGTACTTTTGCGCCAGGTGCTCGGTGATGTCCTGGCCTTGCGCGCCCATTTGCGGGTTCAGCTCAAACGGCTGAAAGTGCAGCGTGGCCTGGATCTCGGGCGCCACGCGGGCCAGCGCCTGCTCTAGCGCGTTCAGGCCGATGGCGCACCAGGGGCAGGACACATCGGACACAAAATCGATTTTCAACGGCGTGCTCCTGAAAAAGCGCGGTGGCGGGCGCCCGACTCACGGCCACAGGGTGCTGAGTATCTTCGCCAGCCGGGCGCCGGCTTTGACGATCTGGTCATGTTGCAGCGCTTGCTGGGCCTGCCGGTAGGCCGGCTCGGCGGCGCTGGCGGGCCAGCCGCTGTCAAAACCCGCCTTCACCTTGGCACCAAAGGTCAGGCCACCAAAGGCTTTGGCGGCCTCGGCGGCGGTGTCATCGGCCCAGGTGGTGGGCCAGTCCGCCAGCGCGCCGGGCGTGGCCGCCACGTGGCCGGCCTCGGCCTTGCTGGCGCCGGCGATGAACTTTTTGTACATCGCATCGGTGATGCCGTCCCAGGATTTGTGCAGGTTGCGGCCCTCAAACGGCACGGCATTGCCGCCGCTGTTGTTGTGCGCCTTGGCCTCTTGCTCGGTGGCCGGGTCCAGCGGCTGGCCAGCATCCGTCAGGTAGACCGAGCCGACATGCAGCGGCTGGTGCAGATCACCGACAAAGTGCGTCAGCAGGCGCAGCGCCTCGGCCGGGTTCTTGATGTTGAACGGCGCCGGTGATTTGCCGCCCTGCAGCACCACCAGCAGCGCGTTCATCGTCTGCACCAGGTCGTTGTCGGCGGTGCCGGGCGCCGACAGCTTGTACTGCGGGTGCTGGATCGGCAGATCGACAAAGTGATACGCCTTGTGCCGGCATTGGCTGTATTGCGGGTGGTCACCGGCGCAACTGCTGGCGTTGCGCTTGACGTAATCGACCAGCTCGGCCTTGCCGGCGGGCGTTTTCTCGAACACGGCGCACTCGGCGTAAGGGTGGGCCGGGTCGATCACGTAAGCCCAGACATCTTGTTTGGATTGCACCGCCCGGGCGCAATCGGCCCAGACCGAGGCTGTCTGCAAATTGCTGCCCAGCAGCAGCTTGACCTTTTTGGCGGCGGGCGTGCCGGCAATCAGTTGGTCGGCAATGGCGCCGATGGCCTGGTGACCGGCAGGCCCCCAGGCCAGGGCGGGGCTGGCGGCGCCCGTCAACAACAGCACGCTGAGCCAGCAGCGGCAGAGCAGGGTGGGCAAGTGGGGCATGGCAAGTCCTTTTGAGTGGTCGGGTGGCTGATCGACAGCCGCGCTTTTGGATGATGCCGCGCAGGCCGCGCGCTGCCCACCCCCGAGCTTGCAAGCGCGTTGGGCCGCCGCCGCCTGCGGCCGCCCTTTGAACAGGGGATGCTTTGCGCGCCTTTTGCCGGCATTCTTGGCACGCGATCTGCGATCAAGCTGGCCAAGGCCGCGTGCACCGGCCCATCCGCCGGGCGGTCCGGGCCGGGATGGTGCGCACAGCGGGGGCGGTTTGCAACAGGAGCGTGCGATGCGGCGTCTTGGGTTTTGCATTTTGCTGGGCTGGGCGGCTGCCGTGCAGGCCGAGGGCATCGCCGACGTGCTGCAGCGCTCACAGGCGGCGCGGCTGGCGCAGCGCGGTGCGGCCAACCCGCACAGCGTGGCGGCACAACGGGTGCGGCACAGTTTCTCCCGGCTGATCGCCTTGCTGGCGCCGTCGCCGGACGAGCCCGCCGCGCTGCTGCTGGTGGCCGGCCCGCTGTTTGCTGAAGCCATGTTTGGCGGCCGGGCGGTGGTGGTCAGTGAATCGGTGGGTGATTTGCCCGAGGGCGAGCGCCTGCTGATGCTGGCGCATGAGCTGGGCCACGTCACGCTGGGCCACTGGGCGGGCCTGAGCGCGCTCTACCAGCAGCACATCCCCGGCGACGTGCTGCCAGAAACCACCGACCCGGTGGCCGGCGTGCTGGGCCCACAGGCGCATGCGCTGTCGCACCGGCATGAGTTTGAGGCCGATGCGTTCGGCTTCACGCTGGTGCGCCGGCTCGGCTATGGCGTGGACAACGCTTTTGGCCTGCTCAGCCGCAACGGTGTGCAACTCGACAGTGCCACCCACCCGGCCACGCGGCGCCGGCTGGCGCAAATGCGCCTGCTCGACACCCAACTGGACGATGCACCGCGCCGTGTGGGCCCGGCCACCGAGCTGGCGGCATCGCCCGCAGCGGGTGACCGGCGCTGATGCGGTGGGCCGCCACCGCAGCCAGCCCGCTACCGCGCTAGTGCCACCGGGGCCACCGGTGCCACCGGTGCCGGTGTGAAGCTGCTGACCACTTTGTCGAGCCCGGCAAACAACACCTCGATGGCATAGCCAAAGACAAACGGCATGGCCAGCGGTGGCAGGCTCTTCAAGCCGTTGTCCCCGATCACCGGCAACAGGCTGCCGCCCAGCACGCCAACGATCATGCCCAGCACCAGGCGCACCACCGTCAGGCTGGGGAAGCGCGGCGTGAAGGTGGACGCCCTGAGTTGCAGCACGATCAGCCGCAGCATGTAGGTGCTGGCGCCCAGCAAGCCCATCAACATCGGGATGCAGACGGTCTCGAGCATGCCGAGCCGGGCTTCGAAGGTCAGCCGTTTGGCCTCGCCCTCGGCGCGGGCTTGGGCGATGGCGGGGGACAAGGGCGGTCCGCTCTGGCAGGCAGATGGGCCTGCCGCTGGCGCTGGCGCGGGCGCAACAGCGGCTGGCTTGACCGGCGCTGCGCTTGCTGGCCCTGCGGCGGGGGCTGCTGCCGACGCCGACGCCGGTGCCTCGGGTGAAAAGGTGAGCAAAGCCGTCATCCGGGCTTGCCACGATTCGGTCACGACGGGGGGCAGCCAGCGCCCCCAAGCATCGATCTCGACCAACAGGCGTTGTTGGCGCTGCTCGATCATTTCGCGGCTGTGGCCGTTGGCCCACAACTGGCGGCGCGCTTGCTGCACGGGCAGCGGCTCGACCGGGCTGGCGGCCGCCGCAGCCGGTGTGGTCTTGGCGACCGTCAACGGCTTGGTTGCCGTCGGGATGGCCGCAGGCGGTGCAGCGGTCAGCTCACAAAGCCGGTCGAAGGCGCTGCGAAATTCAGTGTGCTGTTTCTCGAAAGCCACGTCCAGGGTGCGCAACCGGTCTTCGATGCGTTTGCCGTCCAGCCAGCGCGCTTGCAAAAACATCGCCAGCAAAAATACCAGCGCGCTGACGATGGCCAACTGAAAGGTGGACGAGAAAAACATCGCCGGCCAGGGTTGGGCGGAGTACTCATGCGTCTTGCGGATCGTGTACGCGCTCATCGGCGCCAGTTTTTGAGCCACCGCGTCATAAGCTTTCCAGAAGGCCTTTTGCCGCGCCAGGTCGGCCGTGCAGCGGTCGGCCGGCTTGGCCAGGTCGACCGGGACGGGCGGCGGCACGGCGGCGGCCAGCTTGTCGCCAGTCTGGCCGGCGGCCTGCGCACAGCGGATTGCACCCACGGCATCGATCAGCGCACCGATCAGCGTCTCGTCCACCGGCTGGCTGGATTGCACCGCGTAGGCCAGCAGCAACTCGGCATCGTCCAAAGCCTGGGGCAGCAAGGTGCCGGGCTTGATGGAGCGCAGCGGCGTGTCTTCGGCCAGCTTGCCCCACCAGTAAGCCCAGACCCGCTGAAGCGCGATGCGCACGCGCCGCAAGAGGGAGGGCACGGCTGGCGCAGCCCCGGCGGGCGCGCTGGCGTCGGTTGCAGTCATGCCATCTCCTCGGCCAGCAGCCGCTCACCGGACTTCGGTGAAGCAACAAGCCACACGCCTGAAGATGATTCTGGGCCGCTGCGCCGGCCGCCGCGTCCTTGTTGT
>JANLOP010000185.1:0-4512 GCA_031366635.1 Betaproteobacteria bacterium
TCGTCCTGCAGGACTTGCGCTTGCGCAACGACCCCGACATGGCTGCGACTGAATGCTCCAGGCTTGCCACTGAGTGCCAGCACCCGGTGTTCGGCGTCGGTAATCATGACCGCCTTGGCATCATCTTCTCGCATCACCGCCTGAGTTAGCGCCTGCAAGACCTCCCGGTTGCCCGAGAAGGCGCCATATTCGCTGGCTGGGGCCAATTGGCGGACGATGACAGTTCCGCGCAGCTTGAGTGCGCCATCGATTTCGGTGATACCGACCACGACAACCAGCAACGTCAGCAACACCGTGATGAGCCACGCCGGAGCGAGCGTCAACAAAAGAATGCGATGGGTAAGCCGCAGGCCTCTCATGGTGCGCTCTCCGGTATCTGTTTGAGCCTGTGGAGTAACTGCACTTCGCCTTCCATTGTCAGCTCCAGTGAGAGCTGCACTTGAGAATTGATACGGACGGAAAAATACCGCGGGGATTGCGGGGCGGGCAGCCCCCCGCTGGCGGGCAAGGTCTGGATGATCTCGACCACTTGCTGTGCAATCTGCGCCGGATCACTGAAGACCGAGGCCAGCGCACCGGCCTTGACGTAGGACGGAGAAAACCCGAAGAGTGGAACCCTGGCCCGGTAACTGGTCAGCAAGATACTGGCAATATTGCTGCGGTTATAGATCGCAGAATCGGGTACCGCCAGCAAGGCATCACTGCGGGCGAGCAACTGCTTCAGAGCAGGCAACAGGTCCGCCTCATCGTCCGCAACCTCTATGCTTGCGCTCAGTCCCGCGGCTTTTGCAGCCGCCAGCACACCGGCGCTGAGCTCCAGCGAGTCTTTGCCCAGCAAAATACCCACCCGTCGCCCTGGCAAAGCATAGCGAATCAGCGCCAACTGGCGTGACCAGGGTTGGTCAAAATAAACGGCCGAAAAAGATTTGAAATCCTGCGTTCGCGCGCTGGAGAGGGCCAGCTTGCGAAAACTTGCTCGCGGAACCAGCACGTTCAGAACGGGCGCAGATGGTGGCCTTCGTGCCATTGCAGTCATGGCCGGTGTACCAACGGCCACCACCAACTGGCCACCCCCTGTGCGCGCAAGCTCTTCACTCTTGTTCAAGGACAGGACACGAACCGGGGTCTTTGTGCCACCCGACAAGCCGAGGCCGGCGCTGAGGCTGCTGGCGAATTCAGAGTAGGCGCCGCCGTCTTCGCTCAGCAATACCGTAACGCCCTCTTGCGCAAAGGCGCCAAAGGGGAAACCGAGGCAAGCCAAAACGATGGCGCATAGAAAACTCGACCGCATGCGACCAAGTATCGCACCACCCTTCGCCCTTACACTGGACTACCGGCGGGCTACACAGCCCCCCCCGGGGCTTGAACGTGCATTTGAGAGGCTTATTCGTGTCTAAAACCATTTCCGCAACACTAATCCCCGGGGACGGCATCGGCCCTGAAATTGTTGACGCCACTCTGGCAGCACTGGATGCGCTGGGTGCTCCCTTTGAATGGGACCGACAAATTGCCGGTCTGGGGGGTATGCAAGCGGCCGGCGACCCATTGCCCCAGGCCACGCTGGACAGCATCCGGCGCACCCGCCTGGCCCTCAAAGGCCCGCTCGAGACTCCGTCGGGCGGGGGGTACCGGTCGTCCAATGTGCGCCTGCGCGAAGAGTTCCAGCTCTACGCCAACCTGCGCCCTGCCCTCACCATCATTCCGGGTGGGCGCTTTGACAAGATTGACCTGGTCGTGGTGCGTGAGAACCTCGAAGGCCTGTACATCGGCCACGAGCATTTCGTGCAGATCGACGACGACCCGCATGCCGTGGCCATGGCCACCGGCATCAACACCCGCGCCGGCAGCCGCCGCCTGCTCGAATTCGCGTTCGACCACGCGGTGACGACCGGCCGCAAGAAGGTGACGATCGTGCACAAGGCCAACATCATGAAGGCGCTGACCGGCATCTTCCTGGAGACCGGCCTGGAGCTGTACGAGCGCAAGTACAAGGGCCAGTTCATCCTCGACACCGTCATCATCGATGCGTGCGCGATGAAGCTGGTGCTCAACCCGTGGCAGTTCGACGTGCTCGTCACGACCAACCTGTTCGGCGACATCCTGTCCGACCTGGTCGCCGGGCTGGTGGGCGGCCTCGGCATGGCGCCGGGCGCGAACATCGGCGCCGACGCGGCGATCTTCGAAGCCGTGCACGGCTCGGCGCCCGACATCGCGGGGCAGGACAAGGCCAACCCGACCGCCTTGCTGCTGGCGAGCGCGATGATGCTCGACCACGTCAAGCTGCCCGAGATGGCCACGAAGCTGCGCCGGGCGATCCACGACACGTTGAACGTCGACATGGTGCGCACCGGTGACCTGGGCGGCACGGCAGGAACGAAGGCGTTCACGGCGGCGCTGGTGAGCCGGATCAAGGCGGGTTGACAAGGCGGCGGGGAAACAGGTGGAACACTTCTGCTGTTCCTTACTTTTCTGAATGGGTAGAATTGCAGTTCTCATTCGGAGACTCGCCATGCTTTCCACCGTCACCGACAAAGGCCAGATCACCCTGCCCAAGGCGCTGCGCGACAAGCTGGGGATTCGTCCCGGCTCGAAAGTCGAGTTCGCACTGCAGCCCGACGAGACCGTTCGCATGCGGGTGCTGGCGCGGGGCTCGGCCGGGCTCTTCGGACTGCTGGCCGTACCGGGTGAAGCGGCACGCTCGTTGGACGAAATCGATGCTGGCGTCACCGCCGCCGTGCGCAAACGGGCCGCTGCGCTGCGCTGAGCCCGATGCAGGCCATCGACACGAACCTGCTCGTTCGGCTGTTCGTCAACGACGACGCGGCGCAGGCGCAGAAGGTGCGCGCACTGTTCGACCGCCACGCCGACGATGACGGCGCGCTGTGGGTGGCCGACACCGTGCTCGTCGAGCTGGTGTGGGCACTGGACTGCGTCTATGCGCGGCCGCGCGCACAGATCGCCAAGGCGCTGCAAGCGCTGGCCGGCAACGCCACCGTGAAAGTCGAATCCGCTGAAGCGCTGCGGGAAGCCACCGCGCTCTATGCGCAAGGGCCGGCCGACTTTGCGGATTGCCTGCTCGCCGTGAAGGCGCGACGCGCTGGTTGCGACAGCGTGCGCAGCTTCGACAAGAAAATGCGCTCGCTGCCAGGGTTCAAGTTGCTGTAGCGGCCGGGGCGGTGTGCGGCACACGCACCACGCGCACCACATGCACCGGCGCTTCCGCCGGGGCGCCGCCCACCACCGAGCGCGCGCGCAGCTGGCCGCAGCCGCCGTCCACGTCCTGCCCGGCCGACTGGCGCAGCTTGGTGAGCACGCCGCGTGCAAGCAGCGTGCGGGCGATGGCTTCCGAACGCGCCGCAGGCGGGCGCTGGTAGGGCAGGCCGTCGACGGTGTTGTACGGGATCATGTTCAGCATGGCGTACTTGCCGTGCAGCAGCCGCACGATGCCGTCGAGCTCTTCGTCGGTGTCGTTGATGCCGTCGAGCAGCGCCCACTGGTACTGGATCGGGTAGCCGGTGGCGCGTGCATAGCGTTCACCGAGGTCGACCAGTTCCTCGGGGCCGATGGCCGGTGCACGCGGCATCAGGCGGGCACGCAGGTCGGCCTTCGTGGAATGCAGCGACAAGGCCAGTGCCGGCTTCACGCGGCCGAGCGGCAGGCACTCGAACACGCGCCGGTCGCCGACCGTCGAGAACACGATGTTCTTGTGGCCGATGTTGCCGGCCGTGCCCAGCAAGTCGATGGCCTCGAGCACGTTGTCGAGGTTGTGCGCCGGCTCACCCATGCCCATGAACACCACTTTTTTCACCGGCCGCAAGCTGCGCGCCAACGCCACCTGGGCGACGATCTCAGCGCTGCCCACCTGGCGCAGCAGGCCGCCCTGGCCGGTCATGCAAAAAACGCAACCCACCGCACACCCCACCTGGCTGGACACGCACAGCCCGCCGCGTGGCAGCAGCACTGCCTCCACCGTCTGGCCATCGGCCAGCGCCAGCAGCAGGCGGGCCGAGCCGTCGTCGCCCGGGTGCTGCGATTGCAGCCGGGCAATGCCCTGCCAATCGGCGGCCAGCGCGGGCAGGGCGTTGCGCAGGGCCAGCGGCAGCCAGTGCGCCGGCTCACGCCGGCCGGCGGCCAGCGGCAGCGCGTTGGCCCACTGGCGCAGCAGGCGCTGCTCGTGCGCCGGCTTGGCGCCCAGGGCGCGCAGACGCTGGCGAAGGTCGTTGATTTGCATGGGCGGGATGGCAGGCTGGCAGCGCATTTTCACGCCGACACCCGGGCATGGCCCCGGGATGTGCCCGGTCGGGTCGGGATCGGCCCGGTGGGGCCGGGATCAGGTCGGTCGGGCTCGCCGGGCAAGCGGACAAGTGGATAATGCGTATTTCAGCGATCGTGGACGCCCGTTTCAGTCTGATCGTGGACGGTGAAACGGCGTCTTCGAGGGTGCGCCGGGGAGGCGCGCAAGCACAGGGGTTGAATGTACCCCGACCGTCCACGATCAGCCTGAAACGCTCT
>JANLOP010000010.1:0-15183 GCA_031366635.1 Betaproteobacteria bacterium
GACACGTCAACGCCAGCGGACCCAGCCACGCCCAGCAGCACGCCCGCAGCACCTGGCAAGGGCGTGCCCGCGCTGGACAGCGGGTTGGTCCAGGCGCTGCCACGGTAGAAAAAAATCTGCCATTGCGCCAAGGCGCCCACGCGCACTTCGCGTTTTTTTTCTTCATCACCGGGGTTTTGCGCCCACTGCGCTGCCAGGCCCCAAGCCTTTTGCACATCGCCACGGGTTTTAAGCGGCGGCGACTGCCAGCGCAGCCACTGGCCAGCGCCGTCAATTTCGCGGCGCGCCCAGGCCACCACCACAATGCCTTCGGCCGAGCTTGCGTCTGCATTGGCCGGTATTGCCGCCTTGCGCCGCGTCATGCGCAGCGCGCGGCCATCCCACTCCAGCGCCTGGGTTTGCGGCAGTTGCACGAGGGCGTCCAGATCGGTGGCCCACTGGTTCAGCCCGGCTTGCAGCGTGAGCACTTCATCGGCGCGCTGCGCAAGCTGGCCCTGCGCGCGCGTCATGCCGTCCAGCCCGCGCCAGCTCAGCAACGCCATCAGCGCCATGATGCTCACGGCCACCAGCAGCTCGATCAGCGTAAAACCGCCGCAACTCAGGCCCCGGTTGCGGGAAAGCCCATGAACGCGCATCAATACTGCCCCAGCACGGTGGACAGCTTGAGCACCGGCGCGGCACCGTTGAAAACCTCCGCGTCAATCCGGCGGAAGTTGGGGTTGGGCGTGGGCCGCACCGCCACCGCCACGGCAAAGTTGCGGCCCGCCTGTTCGCAGTCGATGCGCGAGTCGCCCACACCCGGCAACTGCTTTGACAGGCGCGCCCGGACCATCTCGTTCTCGGCGCACACATGGGCCAGCAGCACGTCAGACTGGCGCTCGGCATTGCGGGTGAGCGACAGCGTGGCCTGCGTGCCAGCGGTCAGCGCAATCGCCACTATGCTGAGCGCCACCAGCACTTCGACCAGCGTGAAGCCGCTCTGTAGGCGCTTTGGGCGCTTTGGGCGGTTTGCGTGGCGCACGCCCGTGGATTGGCTCTTTGGGCAATTCATCGCGAGCCCGCTGCAGCGAATCATGGCGCGCCCGCCGCAGCCTCGCCAGATTGCACTGAAAAAGGCCGCACGCCATCGGTCGCCACGCTAACCCAGCGCCCCGGCTGGCTGCTGGACACCAGCCGCACGCTTTGCGGGCCGATGATCGGCTCGGGCCCAAGCAGCAGGCTGGGCGCGCCTTGGGTAGCAATTTCTTTTGCCAGCCAAGCCTCGGGCAAGGTGCCTGCGGGCAGACCGTCAAACACAAAACCCGACGCGGTGCTGCGCCAGCGCACCGGCACGCCACTGGAAAGCGAGCGCGAGCGCCCCGACTCCAGCAACGCCGCCAGCCGCAACGCCTCCCGCTCAAGCTGCGTCTGCCCCGAATCGCGCAGCGCAAAACTCACCCCCGCAGACGCCACCGCAATGATCGCCACGACCAGCAGCAGCTCCAGCAGGGTGAAGCCGCGACTATTGCCACGAGCCAACGTCAGCATTCTTGCCCTCGCCCCCAGCCTGCCCGTCTGCGCCAAAAGACAGCACGTCAATCTCACCCTTGATGCCGGGGTTGAGGTACTGGTAGGCACGGCCCCACGGGTCGTTGGGGAGTTTGTCAAGGTAGGGCTTCCAGCTCGCCGGAATCGGGCCGCCAGTGGGCTTGGCCACCAGCGCCTGCAGGCCCTGCTCGGCTGTGGGGTAGCGCTGGTTGTCCAGCCGGTAGAGCTTGAGCGCCTGCATCAAGTTGGTGACATCGGTCTTGGCCGCCGTGGCGCGGGCGTCGTCGGCGCGGTCCAGCACGTTGGGCACGATCAGCGCGGCCAGCACGCCGATGATGACCAGCACCACCATCAGCTCGATCAGCGTGAAGCCGCGCCGCAACATCGATGGTGCTGGCATCGGCCGGGCCGGCACGCGGCGCAGAAACTGTCGCGGTGAGACGGTGCAAATGCGCATGCGGCGGGCGGCAACGGGGTGCCGGCAGTGAAGGGCTGAGAAGCGCTGAATCATAATCGGCTGATGACTTCGCGCCTGCTGTCGCTGTTGATTTGGGCCGCCGTGGCAGCGGCCGCCGTGTACTGGGGTCTGCGCCTTTTTGTGCGTGCGCTGCCGGTGCCGGCGCAGGCGGTGGTGGCCAGCGCGGCGCTGCCGGCGGGCGCTGATTTGACGCGCCTGCTGGGCGCGCCGCCGCTGCAGCCCCCGCGCGAAGCGGCGCTGCTGGTGGCCGACAGCCGCTTCCGCCTGCTGGGGGTGGTGGCGCCGCGTGCCGGCCAGGCCAGCGGGCTGGCGCTGGTCTCCGTGGACGGCAAACCGGCCCGTGCCTTGGCCGTGGGGCGTGAGCTAGAGCCCGGCCTGCGCCTGCTGACGGTCAGCCAGCGGCAGGCCGCGTTTGGCGTCACCCGGGGTGCGCCCACGCTCACCCTTTCATTGCCGATGCTGGCCGAGGCGGCGCGCGGCCGGCCCGGCGACATGCCGCTGGACGGCGCTGGCGGCGCCGCGCCGGGCTTGCTGCCGGGGGCTATTTTTGGCGGCGCGGCCCGCCAAGGCCTGCCGGCGCAAATTCAGGGTGGGCAGTTTCCTGGCGTACCGTCCCCGGGGGCTCAAGCGCCGGGCGGCCCGTCGGTGCGCCTGCCGGGCGGCCCGGGTGCTGTGCTGCCCCGGCCGATGCTGCCCGAGTTGGCGCCCGAGGTGACGGTAGAGATGGTCAACCCGGCCACCCGCTGATCGGCCGGCGCTGGCGCCGGGTTTCAGGCGCCAGCGCCGGCCATCGGCGTCAAGCCCGGGGGGCTCGATCCGGTGACATTGCAATGCCCGGCAACGCCACGCCGCCTGGCTAACATGGCGCGCCACCCTGGCCTTGTCCCACCGGAGCGCGCCATGCCGCCGAACCCGCCGAACCCACCCACCCAGCTTGCCGACTGCACCGCCACCGAGTTGCTGGCGCTCTACCGCGCTGGCGCGGCGTCGCCGGTGGACGCCACCCGCGCGGTGCTGGCGCGCATCGACCGCCTGAACCCGCAGCTCAATGCGTTTTGCCTGGTCGATGTCGAGTCGGCCTTGCAATCGGCGCAGGCCAGCCAGGCCCGCTGGCAGCGCGGCGCGCCCGCCGGCGCGCTGGACGGCGTGCCGACCTCGATCAAAGACCTGATCCTGACCAGCGGCTGGCCCACCCGGCGCGGCTCGCGCACGGTTGATCCTGACCAGCCCTGGACGGTGGACGCCCCGGCCACTGCCCGCCTGCGCGAGGCCGGCGCGGTGCTGCTGGGCAAGACCAACACGCCCGAGTTTGGCTGCAAGGGCGAGACCAACTCCCCGCTCACCGGCATCACCCGCAACCCGTGGGATTTGAGCCGCACGCCCGGTGGCTCGTCGGGCGGCACGGCGGCGGCGGTGGCGGCGGGCTGCGGGCCGCTGGGCGTGGGCACCGACGGCGCCGGCTCGGTGCGCATCCCGGCGGCGTTTTGCGGCAACTTTGGCCTCAAACCCAGTTTTGGCCGGGTGCCGGCCTACCCGCTGTCGCCGTTTGGCAGCGTGGCCCACCTCGGGCCGCACACGATGAGCGTGGCCGACGCGGCGCTGATGCTCAATGTGCTGGCCCAGCCCGATGCGCGGGATTGGACCTCGCTGCCGTTTGACGCCCGCGACTACCGGGTGGGCCTCGACGACGGCGTGCGCGGCCTGCGCATCGCCTACTCACCCACCTTGGGCTACGCAAAAAACGTCCACCCCGAGGTGGCGGCAGCAGTGCACCAGGCGGTGCGCGATCTCCAAGCCCTGGGCGCCGTGGTCGAGGCGGTAGACCCCGGCATCGACGACCCACTCGACCTGTGCACCGGGCTGTGGTTTCTGGGCGCTTTCACGCTCTGGAGCGGCCTGAGTTTGGCCCAGCAGGCGGTGTGCGACCCCGATTTCATCGCCGAGGCGCAGCTTGGCGCCCGGCTGACGGCGCTGGACGTGCAGCAGTTCAACTTGCGGCGCGGCGCGCTGGGCGCCCACCTGCGCCAGTTCATGCAGCGCTTCGACCTGATTGCCACGCCCACCGTGGCGGTGCCAGCGTTTGAGGCCCGGCCGGCCGGCCACTCGCCGATGGACCCGGTCTCGATGCTGGGCTGGACGCCGTTCTCCTACCCGTTCAACCTGAGCCAGCAACCGGCCGCCACCATCCCCTGCGGCTTGACGGCGGCCGGTCTGCCCATCGGCTTGCAACTGGTGGGACCGATGTTTGGCGATGCACTGGTGCTGCGCGCCTGCCGCGCTTACGAGAGCGTGCGGCCGATTGCCCGGCCGCCGCTGGCCTGGGCGCCTTGAGGCCCGGCCAAGGCGCGAGGCTGACGTGGCGCTGATACCGCGCGGATGTTCAAGCGACGCTGGTGCGGGCCCAGGTGGCCCGGTTGATCGCCCAAGAGCCCACTGAATCGGGCGTGCCGTGCGAGAAAAAATCCAGCCGCAGCGCGCTGTCGCTGGTCGTCAGCAGACCGTAGTTCTCACACTTCGAGCCCGAACTGATCAATTGGCGGATGGCCGCACCCGACGACGTGGCGTCGTGCAGCCAGCGGCCACCGCCCAGATCCAGTGACGACAACCGGTTGCTGTGGATGTCGCCGCTCAGCACCAGAATTTTGTACTGGCGCGCCAGCGCCTGCAGCCAGGCGTAATCGTCAAAATCTTGCCAGCGCGCGTCGCTGTCGTTGCGCACCACCGACCCCGAGGCCAGCAAATGCACTGCCGCCGGTGATTCGGCCATCTTGGCGGCGATTTGCGTGCGCTGGTCGGCGCCCAGCATGTCGCGGCCCAGGCGCCACGACCGGCCGTCGGTCAAATGCAGCTTCAAGCCGTCGTCCAGGCTGCGAAATTTGTAACCCGGTGGCGGCTCATTCACCTGGTTGATCACCGCATCGTTGTACGCGGTGGGATAACTGCCGGGCGCCAGCCGCGCGTCCAGCGTGCGGCAAAAAGCGTTGAACAGCGCCCGGGTGATGCGGATGTTTTCGACGTAAACCCTTTTGGTAATGGCGTTTTCTTCAAAATGCTCATTCCAGAGAAAGTCATGGTCGTCCCAGATCGCGTCGGTGGGCACCGCCTTGACCAGGGCGCGGAACTGCGGCTGGTCGAGCTGCACCTGCCAGCGGCCCAGCACATGCAGCAGGAAGTCGATGTTTTCCATGCGCTTGGGGTGCACATTGTTCGGGAACGGCCCGCCGTCGATGTAGACCGAATCCCCCAGCAGCAGCAGCCGGTCAGGATGTTGGGCGGCGATCTGGTCCCACACCGGCTGCTGGGCAAACACGGTGTACGACATGCATGAGGCGAATGCCAGTTTCATGGGCCTTGCTCCTCCGGTCAATCAGCCGCCGGCCGGCGGATGGATGGCCAATGTAGCCCGGATCGGCCACGGCGGCCGGCTGGCGATCGACGCCGAATTGGGGGTGCGGCCGCCCGAAAGCCGGGCCACATCGCTGGCGCGCAAAAACCACCGAGTGCAACAATCGGCGCAGCACGTGACTTCAGTCGCGGGCGCCCCTCTCCTGCGGGATTGCCGCAGCGGCATCGGCTTGCTTACAGTGGCTTACCTGGGATTCTGGTTGGGTGCTTGCGGCCGGCCCGCTTGACGCTGTGGCAGCCTGTGGGGGCGCCTCCTCAAAAAGTGCGCCGGACAGCGCGCGCCGGCTGGGCCCAGGCAGCGTCAGAAAAACGCCAGCAACGCGCCAGACCAGCGCCAGACCAGCGCCAAGATACCCGCAGACGCAAGCTCGGAGATTCGTCAAATGATCAGGTTGTTCAACCACTACTTCCACGCATGGACGGTGCGGCGGATTTTTTTCGATTTTGCGTTGTCGTTGCTGGCGCTGACCGGGGTGATCCTGGTGCAGGCCGAGAGTTTGCGCATCGCCGTGCCGATGGCCGGCGCCCAGGTCGTGACCTTGGCCGCCGGCCTGTTTGTGATCAACAGCGCATCGGGTTTGTACCAGCGGGCGCAGGATTGGTCGCTGGTCGAGTCAAGCTTGCGCGCCGCGCTGGCGCTGGCGCTGGGCGTGTTGCTGGCCTACCAGATTTTCAGCCTGCTGCCGGTGGGATTCGGCAATGTGGATGCCATCCGCACCTCGGCCATGCTGGTGATTGCGGCGCTGATCCTGCGCCGGGTGGTGTTGGGCTACTGGGCCACCAAATCACGTGTCGGGTCGCGCGTGCTGGTGTTTGGCGCCGGCCCGGCAGCGCAGATGGTGGGCAGCACGCTGCGCGCGGCTGATCCGCTGGCCACCATCGTGGGCTACTTTCCCGGGCCGAATGAGAAGCAAAGCACCGTGCCCGAGACCGAGCGCCTGGCCGTGACGATGTCACTCACCCAGACCGCCCGGCGCCTGGGCGTGGACGAGATCATCGTGGCGCTCACTGAGCGCCGATCCGGCAGCATGCCGCTGCGCGAGCTGCTGGATTGCAAACTGGCCGGCGTGCGGGTGTTTGACATCACCACTTACTTTGAGCGCATGCTGGGCCAGATACGGGTCGATTTTGTCAATGCCGGCTGGCTGATCTTTGGCGACGGCTTCAACCAGGGCTTTTACCGCACAGCGGTCAAGCGCATCTTCGACATCCTGTGTTCAATGGTGCTGATCGTGCTGGCCACGCCGCTGATGGTGGCGGCGGCGGTGGTCATCAAGCTCGAAAGCCAGGGCCCGGTGTTCTACCGGCAAGAGCGGGTGGGGGCCAACAACAAGACCTTCAAGGTCACCAAATTCCGCAGCATGCGCACCGATGCTGAAAAAGACGGCCAGCCGCGCTGGGCTGCCGCCCAGGATGACCGGGTCACCCGGGTCGGCCAGGTCATCCGGCGCCTGCGCATCGATGAATTGCCACAACTCTTCAATGTGCTCACCGGCAGCATGAGCCTGGTCGGCCCACGCCCCGAGCGGCCGTTTTTTGTCGAGCAACTGACCACGGAAATCCCGTATTACGCGGTGCGCCACAGCATCAAGCCGGGCGTCACCGGCTGGGCCCAGGTGCGCTACCAGTACGGATCGACCATCGAAGACTCGCAAGAAAAGCTGCAATACGACCTGTACTACGTCAAAAACCACAGCCTGTTTCTCGATTGCGTCATCTTGTTCGAGACCGTCGGCGTGGTGTTGACCGGCAAAGGCGCACGCTGAGCGCGGCCGCCGTCGGGCCCGGTGGCATGGCGGCGCGGTGGCCCACGGCGGGCCCGGGTTCGCTGGTTTGACAGTGGACCTGAACGCCACCACCGCGTATGGCCTGCCGGCGGGCTTGGCCAACGGCCTGCCCTGGAGCTTGTCGCTGGCCGGATTTCTGCTGGTGCTGCTGGCCCATGCCGGCTACGGCGCCTACTTGTTGCGCACCGGCTTGTTGCGGCGCCCGGTAGAGCCCGCAGCATTGCCGTACTGGGTGGCCGTTTTGGCCACCGCAGCCTGGGGGTTGGCCGGGCTGCTGGACCTGGCGTCGAGCAAAGTCTTCACCTGGCATCTGGCACTGTTGTTCGACCAGGTGCGTTACGGCAGTTGGACGGTGTTTCTGTTGTTGTTGCTGCGCCCGATGACCGGCAAGCTGGCCACTGGCCGCACGCGGCTGGGCACGGTGGCGCTGGCCGGCCTGGCGTTGCTGGGCCTGGGCAGCAACCTCTACCTGGGCCTGTGGCCGGATCCGTCCGCCACGGCGCTGCGGCTGCTGGTGGGCAGCCAGTTGGCCTGGGCGGTGCTGGGCCTGCTGCTGGTAGAGCAGGTGTTTCGCAACCAGGTTGAGCAGACACGCTGGGGCGCCAAGCCACTGTGCCTCGGGCTGGGTTGTCTGTTTCTGTTCGATCTCTACCTGTTTTCGCAAGCCTTGATGTTTGGCGGCTTTGATGCCGACGCCTTGAGCGCGCGGGCGCTGGTGCATGCCATCACCCTGCCGCTGCTGCTGGTGGCGTCGCGCCGTGATGCGCAATGGCTGGCGCGGGTGCAGGTGTCCAAGACGGCGGCTTTTTACTCGGCCTCGCTGCTGCTGATTGGCGTGTACCTGCTGTTCATCGCCGGTGCCGGCTATTACGTGCGCTTTTTTGGCGGCAGTTGGGGCGGTGCGCTGCAAGTGGCGTTGTTGTTCATCGCGCTGGTGGTGCTGACGGTACTGGTGCTGTCGGGCGCGTTGCGCGCCCGACTGCGGGTGTTTCTGGGCAAGAACTTCTTCAGCTACCGCTACGACTACCGGCTGGAGTGGCTGCGCTTTACCGCGATGCTGTCGTCCAAAAGCACGCCGCAAGAGGTGGGCGGCCTGGTGGTGCGGGGTCTGGCCGACATGGTGGAAAGCCCGGCCGGCAGCCTGTGGTTCAAGGCCCTGGGCGACGACCAGTATGTGCAGTCAGCGCTGTGGAATATGCCGCCGATGGCCGGCGGAGAGCCCACCGATTCGGCCTTTTGCCGCTTCATGCGTGAGCGCGAATGGATCATCGATCTGGACGCAGCCCGCAGCGACGCCGGCCTGCCTGCTGACGCGGCGGCCGTGCCCGATTGGTTGGCGGGCTTGAGCGCTGCCTGGCTGGTGGTGCCGCTGCTGGTGGCCGACGAAATGCTGGGCTTTGTGGTGCTGGCCAAACCGCGCACCCAGGTGGAGCTGGACTGGGAGGTGCGCGACCTGCTCAAGACCGCCGCCCGCCAGGCCGCCGGCTATCTGGCGCAGATGCACGCCACCGAGGCCTTGCTGGAAGCGCGCAAGTTCGACGCTTTCAACCGCATGTCGGCGTTTGTGGTGCACGACCTGAAGAACATCATCACCCAACTGTCGCTGATGCTGAAGAACGCCGAGCGGCATCGCGACAACCCGGAGTTCCAGCAAGACATGCTCATCACGGTGGAAAGCTCACTCGACAAGATGCGCCAGATGATGCTGCAACTGCGCGAGGGCGAGCGCCCGGCCGGCGCGGCCTCGGGCGTCGATCTGGCGCCGATGCTGCAACGCATCGCCGCTGCGGCCCGCCAGCGCGGCCGGCAACTGGCGCTTGAAATCACCGACCGGGTGGCCACCCGCGGCCATGCGCAGCGGCTGGAGCGTGTGATCGGCCATGTTGTGCAGAATGCACTCGACGCCACCCCCGCACCCGGCCGGGTGTGGGTCAAACTCCAGCAAGTGGCCGGCCGGGCGCGGGTGGAGGTGGGTGACACGGGCGTGGGCATGAGCCCCGAGTTCATCCAGACGCGGCTGTTCCGCCCGTTCAACTCCACCAAGAGCAGCGGCATGGGCATCGGCTCTTACGAGAGCTTTCAGTACGTCAAGGAACTGGGTGGGAGCATCGAGGTGAAAAGTGAACTGGGCCAAGGCTCTGCGGTGACCTTGCTGTTGCCGTTGTTCGATCTGCGCACCGGCTCTGACCTGCGCTTGCCGGGGGCCGCATGAGCACGACGCAAGCCGCGCCGCTGCTCATCGTCGAGGACGATCTGGCGCTGCAAAAGCAGATCAAGTGGTCACTCGACCGGTTCGATGCGGTCACCGCCAGTGACCGCGAATCGGCGTTGGTGCAATTCCGCCGCCACCAGCCGGCAGTGGTGACGATGGACCTGGGCCTGCCGCCCGACCCCGATTCGGTGAGCGAGGGTTTTCGTCTGCTGGAGCAACTGCTGGCGCTCGATGCCAACGTCAAGGTCATCGTGCTGACGGGGCAAAACGACCAGGCCAACGCGCTGCGCGCCATCGCGCTGGGCGCCTACGATTTTTTTGCCAAGCCCTTCGATCCCGAATTGCTGGGCCTGACCATCGACCGGGCGTTCCGGCTGTTTGAGTTGCAGACCGAAAACCGGCGCCTGCAAACGCTGCACCAGCCCGATGCGCTGAGTGGGCTGCTGACGCGCGACCCGGCGATGCTGCGCACCTGCAGAATGGTGGAGCGGGTGGCATCGAGCACGGCCACTGTCATGCTGCTGGGCGAAAGCGGCACCGGCAAAGAGGTGTTGGCGCAGGGGCTGCATCAGGCGTCCAAACGCAGCGGCAAGTTTGTCGCGATCAACTGCGCGGCCATTCCCGAGGCGCTGCTGGAGAGCGAGCTGTTTGGCTACGAGCGCGGCGCCTTCACCGGTGCCACCAAAACCACCATCGGCAAGATCGAAACCGCCAACGGTGGCACCTTGATGCTTGACGAGATTGGTGATCTGCCGCATCCACTGCAAGCCAAACTGCTGCGCTTTTTGCAAGAGCGCAAGATTGAGCGCATTGGTGGCCGGCAAGAGATTGCGGTGGATGTGCGGGTGGTGTGTGCCACCCACCAAGATCTGCAAGGGCTGATTGCCGAACAACGCTTCCGCGAGGATCTGTATTACCGCGTGGCTGAAATCGTCGTCAAGATCCCACCGCTGCGCCAACGCCAGGGTGACGCGGTGCTGCTGGCGCAATCGTTCTTGCGGCGTTTTGGGCAAGAGCAGCGGCGCGGTAGCTTGGTCTTCACCGACGACGCCATCGCCGCCATCGAAGCCCATCGCTGGCCGGGCAATGTGCGCGAGATGCTCAACGTGGTGCGGCGGGCGGTGATCATGGCGGAGAGTGGGCGGGTGAGCTGTGCTGATTTGGGGTTGGCTGCAGCGAAAGATGTTTCAAGTAACAGTAACGCAGGAGTTCTGGATGTGGACTTGCGCAGAGCGCGAGAAACGGCGGAGCGCCAAGCGATTCTTGCCGCGCTTGCACGTACTGACGGCAGTATCGTCAAGGCCGCTGAGATGCTCGGTGTCAGCAGGCCCACGCTCTACGACTTGATGAATCGTTTGGCCATTAAACAAAACCTTGATCACTGATTGCATATGATGGCGCGCAGAGCTTTGCAGTTGAACTGGTGGGTTTTTGGAATCAGTACCCTGTGCATTTTGCTTGCCAGTTGTGGTGAAAATACTGATGTCGATCCACTGAAGTCTGCCAGGGCGCACCTCGCCAAGAATGATTTGAAGTCGGCTGAAATCGCCCTGAAGGCTGCTTTGCAAACCGATCTCAATTCGGCCGATGCGCGGTTCCTGAAGGGTGACCTGTTGCTTCGTCAGGGCTTCTCAGAAGCTGCGGCAGAAGAGCTCACCAAGGCGCGCGACTTGAAATACCCATTGGTGGAGGTGGCGCCGATGCTGGCCCGGGCGCAACTGGCCACAGGTCAGTATAAAAAGTTGTTGACCGAAAATGAGAGTACCAAGTTGGAGGTGCCTGCGGCGCAGGCCGATTTGCTGACGAGCATTGCTGGTGCGTCAGCGATGCAAGGTGACACCAAGCGCGCGAGCGAATTGCTGGCCACTGCCTTGCAGTTGCAACCCGGATTCCCGGCGGCACTGTTGGCGCAGGCGCGACTTCGTGCAAGCGAAGGTCAGGTGGACGCTGCGCTGCAAGCGGCTGAATCTGTGATCAAGCAGGTACCGGCGTCTGCAGAGGCTTGGAAACTCAAAGGCGATCTATTGCTGCACGGCAAACGTCAGATTGACGAGTCTGTCGCGGCTTACCGTCAAGCGATTGCGGCCAAGACCGACTACTTGCCCGCGCACGCCGCTGCCGTCACCGCACTGCTGCTCGGGCGCAAAACTGAGGAGGCCATCAAACAGTTTGAGCAGCTTAAAGCGGCTTTTCCAGAGAATACGCAGACGGCTTTTTTTGCTGCTCAAATAGCGATGTTAAAGGGCGACAACGCTGCGGCGCATGATCTCTTTGCAAAGCTGCTGCTGGTAGGTGGAGAAAATGCACGCCTGCTGGCGTTGGCCGGTACAAATGAATTGCAGATGGGTGCGCTCGTCCAGGCCGAGGCGCTTCTTGGAAAAGCGCTAAAGCTAGCGCCGGAGCAAGCGCAAATCCGGCGTCAGTTGGCGCAGCTTTATTTGAGGAACGGCAACTCATCAAAAGCACTTGACGTACTCAAGCCATTGTTGGGGCGAGACGACGTTGATCTGGAGTCGCTCTACCTCGCGGGTATGGCAAATCTGCAGGCTGGCAATAGTGCAGCATCCGATGCCGCATTCGCGCGTGCTGTACGTGTATCGCCTGAGGACCCACGCATAGCGACCGCCCTGGCGCTGAGGAAGATCAGTCAGGGCGACGTCGATGGAGGGTTCGCATCGCTGACGGCCATCGCAGCGGCCGACAAGGGCGAACTGGCAGATCTGGCACTGATTGGCATGCGCATGCGGCGTCGCGAGCACGACGCCGCGTTGACCGCGGTTGATGTACTCGATAGAAAATTGCCTGGCCAAGCGCTGGTTGCCGACTTGCGGGGCCGCGTATTGCAATCCAAGCGCGACATCACGGGTGCGCGGGCCAGCTTTGAGCGCGCGCTTGTTTTATCTCCAAAATATATGCCTGCGGCTGGCCGTTTGGCTGCGCTTGACATCGGTGAGCAAAAATTTGATGTTGCGCGGCAAAGAATCGAAACGGTGCTCAAGGCTGATCCGAAACAAAATGAAGCGTTAATGGCGTTCGCCGATCTAAAGTACCGACAAGGCGGGACTGTTGACGAGGTTGCGGAGCTCTACCGGGCGGCCCAGCGCGCTAACCCGACCGAAAAAGGCCCGCGCATGGCGTTGATCGAGTTTTTGCTAGAAAGACGTGCAGCCGCCAAGGCGCTGGTGGCCGCGCAAGAGGCACTTGTAACTTTTCCGAATGATGTTGATGTGCTTGATGCCGTTGGCCGGGCGCAAATAACAAACGGACAGGCAGAACAGGCCATATCGACCTACGGAAAACTCGCATCATTACTGCCCGAATCCCCACTGCCGCTGGTGCGCTTGGCCGGTGCCTACGTTGCGAGAAATGACCTTGCCGCTGCTGCGGCAAGGTTTAAACGCGCATTGGATATTGCCCCCAATTTTATCCCGGCCCAAGAGGGGATCATCCAACTGGCAATGCGCGACGGCAAGTCAGACAGCGCGATTGCGGTGTCGCGCAGTATCCAACGGCAAAATCCAACCTCCCCGTTGGGCTATGTTCTGGAGGGCGACATCCAGCGCCTCCGCAAGAACTGGGCCGGCGCACGTGAGGCTTATCAAAGTGGTATAAAAAAAATCAGTAACTCGACTTATTTGGCCACCAAGATACACGGGTCTTATTTGTCGGAGGGCCGGAGTAGTGATGCAGACCGATTTGCTGAAAGTTGGCAGCGCGAGCACTTGAGAGATGCGGGATTTCATTTTCACCTGGGGATGGTGGCCTTAAAAGGCAAGGATTACAAAGCCGCCGAGCGGCAGTTCAAGGCGACGGTCGACTTGCAGCCGGCCAATGCGGCTGCCTTGAATAACCTCGGTTGGGTCTTGGCTGAACTGAAAAAGCCAGGCGCTTTGGAATTGATCGACAGGGCCATCAAAAGCGCGCCCGATCGCCCCGAATTTCTTGACACCCGTGCTCACGCACTGGCGCTCGCCGGGGACTTCAGGGGCGCAGTTGAAGCGCAACGGTCAGCCGCAGACATCGCGCCTGAGGGTAGTGGCTATCGGCTCAAGCAGGCCGACTACTTGGTTAAGGCCGGCGACAGGGATGGGGCGAGAACATTGCTCCAACAGCTGGCGAACAGCAGCACCTCATTGACTGACAAGACCGAGGCCAAGCAGCGGCTCGGTAGTCTTTGACGTTGAATGACGGCGTCAGGGATGACGTCGAAATTTTTTACATGGCTTGCTGGTGTCGATGCGGTGAATGCGCTAAATGCTTGTCAGGCAACGAAAGATCGCCACTGGCACACTAAGTGCTTACAACAATGTAAGGCCCCGTTTGGCGCCCGCCCTCACCACTGGAGTCACCCCATGAAATCTGTCCTCACTCAAATTAAAGGCGCTTCCCTGGCGCTGACGCTGGTGGCCGCTGCCGCCGGTTCGCAAGCTGCAGTTGTCGGTCAGCCTGTCACCATCCAAGAAGGTGCCATTGCAGGCGCTGCAAGCCACTCCTTCGTTGCCGACCAGTTGTCTGGCCAGTACGATGAAGTTCTGACGATTCTGAACGCGACTCAATTCAGCACTGAAGCCATTTTTAATGCTGGCGGCTGGTTCTCAAACGGCATCGCACAGTCAACCCAGGTGAACGGGTTTGGTGCTTCTGGCTACGGCCTGTATGCCAAATTCACTGGTTTCGGCACATACGCCGCTAACGGCTCCGGTGGTTTTAACTTTGTTGGCGGCAGCGGTGCTATCGAAATCTGGGCTGACGCCAACCAAGACACCAACTACGACGTTGCTTTGACCACTGCAGGCGCCGTCCCATCGGTCAATAATTTGGTGAACGTTGGTGGCGCCGCAACAATCACCGACGACGTGTTGTTGGGTACAGCAAATTTGATCACCGCCGCGCAGGGTCAGACCGCTGCGGGTCTGGCGAACGGCAATTTTGAACTGGTGTTTGGTGACTTCGCGCTGGCCAATCCTAACGGGCTGGCTTATTTCACAGCCCCGCGTCCCTTCTATCTTGTTCTTGATCTGAACGGGAACTTCCAGAGCTTTACCCCGACAGCCGGGAGCAGCGTTCAGTTGTTGGGCAGCTCAGCTAACGCGTTCTTCAATAAAGTCCCAGAACCCGGCGCTCTGGCACTGGTTTCTCTGGCACTGTTGGGTATGAGTGCCGCTACTCGCCGCAATCGCAAGTGATAAGCGGTATTGCAGGATGTTGAGTCACCACTTTTAAAGTAACTCTAGTCCGAATGGAAAAGGGCCGCAATTGCGGCCCTTTTTACGTCTGGATCAAATTGGATCGTATGCACTGTTTGCGGCTGTCTCGTCTGTTCTAGTTGGCTTGTTGCCGAGCTGACGCGCAGTCAAAAAACTAAAGTTCAGAAAATTGCGCTGGGTGCGGAGTCTGTAACCCGCCCAGGCGGAAGAACAGGCGCATATCGTTAAAGTCTTTACGCTGTCCTGGCAGCATTTGGTTCCAATAGATACGCAAACCGCGTTGCTGTTCTGGGCCTGGCGTTCTATGGTCATTGAGAGAAGTTAGGGCCATAAAAAACGGCACACCGAAAGTCTGACGCAGTCGCACAGACGCGATTGCGGTCTGCAGAACAGGCTCAAGCGCCATCAAATCTTCGGTCCGATAAGCGGCGAGTAGAGAGCCTTGATAATCTTGAGTCACGAATTTCCCCAAGCCCTTCGTCCGCTCGAGCGAAAAATAATCGCGCGTCGCGACGCGCTTTAGGCTAGCAAAATCCATTAAATGGATATCACCGTCCGGGCGCACCA
>JANLOP010000214.1:0-12030 GCA_031366635.1 Betaproteobacteria bacterium
CAAGGTGCACCTGCTGGTGTCGTGGCTGCTGCCGGGTTTGTACGGGCTGCTCGGTGCCTGCGTGTTTGTGATGCGGGCGCTGCTGCGCACCACCGGGCGCCGCGCTGGCGCGGGCGACGCGCGCATCGTGGACATGCTGTCGCTGCTGCTGCGGGTCTCACTCGGCGGGCTGGCCGGCATCATCATCGGCTGGTTTTCGGTGCCCACTGCGTCCAGCGCCGGAACGTCGGCGATTGCGGTGTCGTCGATCCCGTTCGGCATGGCGTTTTTGGCCGGCTACAGCATCGAAAGCCTGTTCTCGATGCTGGACCGGCTGAACAAGACCCTCGGCCAACAAGACGATGGCGCCGGCCAGAAGGCAAACGGCGCCGCAAAACCAGCCACCGGCCCGCCTGCTGCACCCGCCGAGCCGCTTGTGGCGTCGGCCACACCCGCAGCGCTGCCGGCGGCCCCGCCAGACGCTTCGGCCGCCGCCCAGGGCAAGACCTGAACCCGCGCCGGCGGGCCGGCGTCAACGGCCCTGGCTGCCGCTCATCCTTCAGCGCACAGCAAGCCCAGCAGCGCCGGCCGGGCATACAAGCCGCTGACATTGCCCGGGTGGATGCCCGGCACCCAGCGCCGCAGCTCGGCCGCAGCATTGATGGCCGAAGCCAGCACCTGGGCCGCGATGGCCAGGTTCTGCGCCCGCACCGAGCCGTCCACCAGGCCGTCCACCAGCACGCAAGCAATGCGCTCGGCCAAGCCTTGCAGGGTGCGCTGCACCTGCTCGCGGTGGGCCTGGTCGGGCAGCGCGCTGATGGCGGTGCTGCGCAGCAGCGGGCCCTGCTCAGACAACTGGTAGCGCACCAGCATCTGCAGCGCGGCGCAACTGCGTAACCAACCCGGCCCGCTGGCGTCTTGCGCGGCGCCCAGCACCTGGCGCAGCACCGCAAAACTGCGCTCGAAGCAGGCGTTGATGAGGTCGAGCTTGGTCTCGTTGTGGTGGTAGAACGCGCCCTTGGTGCGGTGCAGCCGGGCCGATATCTTGTCCACCGACGCGCCCCGGTAGCCCTGCTCATTGACCAGCTCGGTGGCGGCGCGCAAAAACGCATCGGCCGTGTCACCGGGCGCCGGCCGGGGCTCGGGCAGCGCCAGGGTGGCCAATGCCGCAGCGCTGGGCCAGCCCTGGCCGGCAGCGGCCAGGCCATGCAGCAGCAAGTCAGCCACGCGCTGCGCCACCCGGGCATAGTCATCGGTCTCGTAGCGGGCGATCCAGGTGGCCAGCGCGTTGCTCACCGACAGCAGCAGATGGGCCCGCGCATTGAGCGACTCGCGGCCCAGCGCGGCGGTCTCGGGCCCGGCCAGCAGCGCCCGCACCTGGCGGAACATCTGGGTGTAGGCGGCAAACACCGTGGCCGCCTGGGCGTCGGGCAGGGCCCGGATGTCGTTGAACAGCATCAGCGCCGGCTGCTGGCCGCTGGCAATGGCTGCCAGACGGCGGCCGTGCAGATCGACAAAACAGGCCAGCCGGCCGGCCACCGTGGGTGCGGCGGCCGCTGCCAGCGCCACTGCCTGGTGGGCGGCGATGGCGTGCAAAAAGCAGGCGGTGGCCAGATCGTCCTTGCGCCGGTAGTAGTAGGTGATGCTGGTGGTGACCAGGCCCACGCTGCGCGCAATCTCGGCCAGCGTGGCACCCTTGATGCCCTGGGCATTGAACTGCCGCGCCGCCGCCGCCAGCAAGGTGTCGCGCTTTTGCTGGAAGCGGGCGGTGGCCGACGCGCTGGCCAGCCCGAGCAGCGGCTGCGACATCAGGCCCCGGCGGCGGCCGGCAGGGGGGACGCTAAGTGGGTTGTGTGCGCTGCGGGCGCTGCCTGCGTTGTTTGAAGATGGCAGGCCACCGCCCGGCCACCGCCCAGGTCTTGCAGCGGCGGGTCGTCACTGCGGCAGCGCGCCAGCGCCACCGGGCAGCGGGTGTGGAAGCGGCAGCCCGGCGGCGGGTTCAGCGCACTCGGCACCTCGCCCTGCACGACGATGCGCTGGCGGGCGCGCTCGATCACCGGGTCGGCCACTGGCACGGCCGACAGCAGGGCCCGGGTGTAGGGGTGCAGCGGCTCGCGGTACAAGGCATCACGCGGCGCGATCTCGACGATGCGGCCCAGGTACATCACCGCCACCCGGTGGCTCAAATGGCGCACCACCGCCAGGTCGTGCGCGATGAACAGATAGGCCAGGCCCAGACGTTCTTGCAGCGATTGCAGCACGTTCACCACCTGGGCCTGGATCGACACATCCAGCGCTGACACCGGCTCATCGCAAATGATCAGGCTGGGCTCCAGCGCCAGCGCCCGGGCAATGCCGATGCGCTGGCGTTGGCCGCCCGAGAACTCATGCGGATAGCGGTCGGCCATGTCGGGCAGCAGGCCCACGGTTTCGAGCAGGCCGGCAACGCGGTCAAGGTAGCTGCTGCGGTGGCCGGCCAGGCCATGCACCTGCAGCGGCTCACCCACCAAGTCACGCACCTTCATGCGCGGGTTGAGCGAGCCATACGGGTCTTGGTAGACCATCTGCATGCGGCGCCGGAAGGTGCCGGTGCGGGCTTGCTGGTGGCTGATGTCCTGGCCCTCGAAGTGGATGCTGCCGCCGCTAATGGGCTGCATGCGCAGCACCGCCAGCCCGGTGGTGGATTTGCCGCAGCCGCTCTCGCCCACCAGGCCCAGCGTCTGGCCGGCTGGCAGCGTGAACGACACCCCGTCCACCGCCTTCACCGCGCCGGCCGAGCGCCGCAGCAGGCCGCTGGCGGGCAGCGGAAAGTGCACCTTCAGTTGGTCCACCCGCAGCAGGTCGGGCACGCCTGGGCTGGCCCGGCCGGTCGGGTGGGCGCTGGCGCGTATTTCATCGGCCAACGTGGCATTGGCCAACACCGCGCCGGTCAACGTCGCGCCAGTCAACACCGCGTCGTTCGCCATCGCCTCAATCCGCATCGTGCAGGCAGGCACTGAGGTGGCCGGCGGCCACCGCGCGCAGCGCCGGCCGGCTGTCCGAGCAGGCGGCGTCTGCCCGGCCGCAGCGCGGCGCAAAGGCGCAGCCGGGTGGCAGGCGGGCCAGGTCGGGCGGCTGGCCGGTGATGGGCACCAGGCGCTGGCCGGCGGCGCTGTCCAGCCGCGGGATCGACGCCAGCAGGCCCCGGGTGTAGGGATGGCGCGGCCGGGCGTACAGCGCATCGGCGCTGGCCTGCTCAATGATGCGCCCGCCATACATCACCGCCACCGCGTCGGCATAGCGCGCCACCACGCCCAGGTCATGGGTGATCAGCAGCAGCGCGGCGCCGGTCTCGGCCGTCAGCGCCTTCAGCAGGTCAAGGATTTGCGCCTGCACGGTGACATCCAGCGCGGTGGTGGGCTCGTCGGCAATGATCAACCGGGGCTGGCAGGCCAGCGCCATCGCGATCATCGTGCGCTGGCGCATGCCGCCAGAATATTGGTGCGGCCAGGTGTGCAGCCGGCTGGCCGCGTCGGGGATGCGCACCCGCGTCAGCAGGGCTTTGGCGGCCTCATAGGCGCGCGCCCAGCCCAGGCCCTGGTGCAGGTTCACCGGCTCGGCAATCTGCAGGCCGACGGTGAGCGACGGGTTGAGTGAGCTCATCGGCTCTTGAAAAATCATCGCGATGCGGTTGCCACGGATGGCGCGCATCGCACGGTCGCTCAGCTTGAGCAGGTCTTGGCCCTCGAACAAGATCTCGCCGCCGCAGATGCGGCCGGGCGGCGGGATCAGCCGCAGCAGCGACAGCGCGGTCACGCTTTTGCCCGAGCCCGATTCACCGACGATGGCCAGCGTCTGGCCGGCGTCGAGCGTGAACGACACATCGTCCACGGCGGTCAACTCACCGCGCTCGGTGCGGAAGCGGGTGCTGAGCCCGCGCACCGCCAACAGGGGGGTGGCCACTGGGTTTTGTTCCGGGGTTGGATGGGGTGGGATCGGGCGGGATCGGCTGGCGTCGGGCCGGCTCAATAACCCAGCTTCTTCTTCAAATCCTGGTCCACCCAGATGCGGGCATGGATGGGCCCCGGCCGCTCGGCACCGGCGCGCAGCTCACCGCCGTAGTTTTTCACCCACGGCCACCAGGCGGTGTAGACATACGGCGTGGGCAGCCACAGGTGGGGCGCTTTCTCCAGAATCTCGCGCGTCATCAGCCGCACCTTGACCTGGCGCACCCGCTCGTCGCTTTCGGCATACACCTCGGCCATCTTCTTGTCGAACTCCGGGTCGGCGTATTGCGACGGGTTCCAGGTCTGGCCCTTCACAAACGCTTTGCGCAGTGAGGTGGTCGGGTTGGTGTGGCCCAGCAGCATGAAGTAGCCGGCGGCATTCGTCTTGGTGGTCATCGCCGACAGGTAGGCCGGGTATTCCATCACCTGGATTTCCATCTTCACGCCCACCTTGGCCAGGTAGGCGGCCACCATCGTCAGCAAATCCTGGTCGGTGCTGGCCGCGCTGGTCTGGGTTTTGAAGCTGAAGCCGTTCGGATAGCCGGCCTCGGCCAGCAGGGCCTTGGCCTTGACGGGGTTGTAGACAAACAGCTCTTTGACGGCCTCGGGCATTGCCGACAGCGGCTCGTAGTAGCCGGTGTAATCGGGGTGCATCGGGTAGGCCAGCACCTCGGCCTGGCCGCCGAAATAGGTTTTGGCGATCTCGGGCTTGTTCACCGCCATGTTCAGTGCCCGGCGCACCCGCACATCGTCAAACGGTTTGGTGTCGGTGCGCAGCGCGACAAAATTGCCGCTCATCGCCAGGTAGCGGGCCCATTGCAGCTTGGGCGCGTTTTTCTTCAGCTCGTCGGCGGCGCTCCAGCGCACCGATTCCATCAGGTCGATCTTGGCGGTGCGCAGCGCCGTCAGCGCGGTGGCTTCGTCTTTGATGTAGCGGTAGGTGATGCTGTCGGCAAACGGCAGCTTGTAGGCCTGGCCGCCGATGGTCTCGCTGTCCCAGTAGGCCGGGTTCCGGTTGAAGCTCAAGGCATTGCCGGCGACATAGTTGGCCAGCAAAAACGGCCCGGTGCCGTTGGCGTTTTTCCAGTCTTTGGCGCCGGCGTCCACCACCTCTTTGGGCTGGATGGCCGAGTAGTAGCCCCAGCCGAAGCGGTAATCCCACTCGGCGTTGTAGGCCTTGAAGGTGAACAGCACGGTGTGCTTGCCGATGGCCTCTACCTTGTCGATGTGGTCGAAGTAGGTGGGGATTTTCTTCGGGCTTTTGTCGTAGCGGGTGTAGCTGTAGACCACGTCGTCGGCCACCAGCTCGCGCGCGGCCATCACGCCGGCCTTGGCCGGGTACATCACGCCCTTGCGCAACTGCACCTCCAGCCGCATCGGGTTTTGCAGCAGCTTCCAGGTTTCGGCCAGCTCACCGCGCAGCGCCTCGGGCGCCAGCCAGGCGTCGGCGATGAACGGGTATTTGCCACCGTTGCGCCGGCTTTTGGCCAGGTCGGCCGAGAACAGCATCTCGTAGGTCAGGCCGGTGTCCTGGTTGTGCTTCCAGGCCCAGTCGCCGGCATCAAAGCTGAGCGGCGAGACGGTGAAATACACATTGGCAATGCTCAAGCTGCCGCCGTACTGCGGCTTTTCAGCCTTGGCGGCAGGGGCCGCCGGGGCGGCGGTCTGGGCCTGGGCGGCCAGCGTGATTGCCAGCGCGGCGGCGGCCAGCCAGCCGCGCCGGCCCGGGCCTGAAATCGTCAAGAAGGCCATGCTGTCTCCTGGGTCAGCCCGCTCGGGCCGGGGGTTGGGGTCATCGCGATCCCCGCATGCGCGGATCGAGCAGATCGCGCAGCGCGTCGCCAAACACATTGGTGGCATAGACCACCGCCGTCAGGCACAAGCCCGGTGCCAGCGCCAGCCACGGCCCCTGGAACATGTAAGTGCGGCCGCTGCCCGACAACATCGAGCCCCAGGTGGGCGACGGCGGCGGCACGCCCAGGCCGAGAAACGCCAGGCCCGATTCGGCCAGGATCACCGTGCCCACCCGGGTGGTGAACAGCACGATGATTGGCGGCAGCACATTGGGCAGCACATGGCGCCACAGGATGCGCCAGGACGACGCGCCAATCGACTGCGCGGCATGCACATACAGGTGCTCGCGCACCGACATGACCGACGACCGCACGATGCGTGAGCCGGCGATGCCCAGCAGCAGCCCCAGCGTGCCGATGATCTGCGCCATGCCCGGCCCCAGCACCGAGACCACGACGATGAGCACGATCAGATCCGGAAAGCTCATCCACGCATCGACCACGCGCTGCAACAGCAGATCGACCTTGCCGCCAAAGTAGCCGCTGACAATGCCCACCGCGCCCGAGATCAGCGTGGCCAGCACGGCCGCCGTGACGCCGATGATGACGCTGAGCTGGGCGCCAAACAGGCAGCGCGACAGCACATCGCGGCCCAGGTTGTCGGTGCCGAACCAGTGCGCGGCGCTGGGCGGCAGCAGCCGGTCGAGCGGCGCGATCTCATTGAAGCCGTAGGGCGCGATCACGTCGGCCAGCAGGCCGCAGGCCAGAAACAGCAGCAGCACCAGCGCGCCAGCCGCGCCCAGCGGCTTGTCGCGCCAGAGCCGGGCCCAGAAGCCGTGGCTCGGGCGCGGCGCAGCGCCTGCCCGGGCCGGCTTGGCGCGATGGGTGGGCGGCAGGGCGGGCGGCGAGGTGGGCTGCAACCCGGGCGGCAGCACGGCGGCCATCAGCGCAGCCGCACTTTCGGGTCGAGCAGACCGTAGCTCAAATCGACCAGCAGGTTGATGCCCATCACCGCCACGCCGACCACCAGAAACACGCCGGTGATGATCGGGTAGTCGCGCTGCTGCACCGCCTCCAGCAGCAGCAGGCCCATGCCGGGGATGACAAAAATCTGTTCGATGATCACCGCCCCGCCAATCAGCAGCGGCGCCTGCAAACCGACCAGCGTGACGACCGGGATCATGGCGTTGCGCAGGGCGTGGCGCAGGATCACCAGGCGCTCGCTCAAGCCTTTTGCCCAGGCGGTGCGGATGTAGTCCTGGCGCAGCACCTCCAGCATCATCGTGCGCGTCAGCCGCATCGTCACCGCCGACAGCGCCGCGCCCAGCACGATGCCGGGCAGCAGCATTTGTTGCAGGTTGCGCACCGGGTCGGTGAAAAACCCGACGTAGTCCACCGACGGTGACCAGCCCCACCAGATCGACGGGAACACCACCACCATCGTGCCGAGCCAAAAGCTGGGCACCGCCAGCAGCAGGATCGAGAAGCTGCGCGCCAGGTAGTCACCCGCCGTGTCTTGCCGCACCGCCGAGTAGATGCCGATCGGCAGCGCAATCACCAGGCCCACCAGCAGCGCGATCAGCCCCAGCTCAAAGGTCACCGGCAGCCGGGCCCACAGATGCTCGGTCACCGGCGTGCCCTGCCACAGCGACCGGCCCAGATCGCCGTGCAGCACGATGGCCGACACCCAGCGGCCGTATTGCTGCCACAGCGGCCGGTCCAGCCCGAGCGCGGCGATCACCTGCTCGCGGCTTTTGGTGTCGGCCGAGACATCGTTCTGGCTCAGCATCAGGTCGATCACATCGCCCGGGATCAGCCGCACCGTGACAAACACGATCACGCTGGCCAGCAGCAAGGTGGGCAGCAGGGCCAGCAGCCGCCGCAGCAGATAGCCGCGCATCAGCCGGGGCCGCAGCCAGCGCCGCCGCAAAAACCGGCACCGCCGCCCGCCGGGGTTTGCCGCCGTGGCAGCAACAGGGTCATTGGGTCTCCTTGCGGCCGGCACGGCATGGCACCGGCGCTGGGCGCGATGATGCGCCTGAATAGAAGCCCAGGTACGTTCTCGTTTTCCCTTGAATCATGCCGGCGACGGCTTGGACTTGGCCAGTTTTAGAAAACAGGGTTTGCCAGCCGGGCCGGCCGTCTGCTATCGTTCTGGCCGGCATCCAGCCGCCCGGGAGACCCGATGAACTTCACGCTGTCTGCGTGCTGCCTGAACTTCACGCGGTCCGCGTGCTGCCTGAAATTCACGCTGCCTGCGTGCCACCTGAAATTCACGCTGCCTGCGTGCCAGCGCCACCCGCCGTGACTGCCACGCCCGTGCTGACCCCGCCTGCGCCAGCGCCCGCCTGGCCGGCGCCAAGCCTGGCCCGGGCCCATGCCGCGCTGACGGTGCCGGGCCAGCCGTTTGAGACCACCGACGCGCGGGCCGATGGCCGGCCGGCAAGCGGATGAAAAAAGCGCTGAAAGCCTTGTTCGAGGCGGCGGCCTGACCCCGCGCCTGACCCATTCATCCCCATCACGTCCAGCGAGGCCCTCATGCCCAACCCCGTCAGCTCCAGCGTCACCTCGTGTGTGACCGTCACCACCCGGGGCCCGGTGGCCGTGCTCCAGATGGACCGCCCGCCCGTCAACAGCCTGGGCCACGAGCTGCGCGCCGGCATTGCCGACGCACTCGACCAGGCCAATGCCGACGCCAGCGTGATGATCATCGTGCTCACCGGCACGGCCCGGGCGTTTTCGGCCGGCGCCGATGTCACCGAGTTCGGCACGCCCAAAGCCGGGCGTGAACCCAATTTGCGGGTGCTGATCGAGCGGCTGGAAAGCAGCGCCAAGCCGGTGATCGGTGCGATTGCCGGCCAGTGCCTGGGCGGTGGGCTGGAGCTGGCCATGGGCTGCCACTTTCGCGTCGCGCTGGCCGACGCCCAGCTTGGCCTGCCGGAGGTCAAGATCGGCCTGCTGCCCGGCGCCGGTGGCACCCAGCGCCTGCCGCGGCTGATCGGGCTGGAGGCGGCGCTGAACATGATTGTCGGCGGCAACCCGGTGGCCGCCGCCAAATTGGCCGGCACGGCGCTGATCGACCGCCTCATCGACGGCGATCTGGTGGACGGCGCGGTGGCTTTTGCGCACGAGGTGCTGCTGAAAAAACTGCCGGCGCGCCGGGCGCGGGATCTGAAGATCAACGACCCGCAAGCCGAGGCTTTTTTGCAGTTTGCCCGCAACACGGTGGCGGCCCAGTCAAAAAACTTCCCGGCGCCGATGAAATGCCTGGAAGCGGTGGCCGGCGCGGTGGGCAAACCCTTTGACGAGGGCCTGCGGCTGGAGCGCGAGGGCTTTTTGGCGCTGATGGCCTCACCCGAATCGCGCGCCCTGCGCCATGTCTTTGGCGCCGAGCGCGCCGCCGCCAAAATCCCCGGCCTGCCCGCCGACACCGTGCTGCGCAGCATCGCCAAAGTGGGCGTGATCGGTGCCGGCACGATGGGCGGCGGCATCACGATGAACTTTTTGAATGCCGGCATCCCGGTGGCGTTGCTGGAAACCACGCAGGCCGCGCTGGACAAAGGCCTGGCCACCATGCGTGGCAACTACGAAAACTCGATGAAAAAGGGCAAGCTGACGCCCGAGCAGGTGGCGCAACGTTTGGCGCTGGTGACCGGCACGCTGCGCTACGACGCTTTTGCCGATGCCGATCTGGTGATCGAGGCGGTGTTCGAGAACATGGACGTCAAACAAACCGTGTTCGAAGCGCTGGACAAGGTGTGCAAGCCCGGCGCCATCCTGGCGTCCAACACCTCGTACCTCGACCTGAACAAGATCGCCAGCTTCACCCGGCGCCCGGCCGACGTGATTGGCCTGCACTTCTTCAGCCCCGCCAATGTGATGCGCCTGCTGGAGGTGGTGCGCGGCGACAAAACCGCGCCCGACGTGCTGGCCACCAGCATGGCGCTGGCCAAGAAGATCAAGAAGATCGCCATCGTCTCGGGTGTCTGTGACGGCTTCATCGGCAACCGCATGCTGGCGCGCTACGGCGCGGCCGCCGGTGGGCTGATCACGGCCGGCGCGCTGCCCCAGCAGATCGACGCTGCGCTGCAAAAATTTGGCATGGCGATGGGCCCGTTCCGCATGGGTGACCTGGCCGGGCTGGACATCGGCTGGGCCACGCGCAAGCGCAAAGCCGCCGAGGCCGGGCTGGACATGAAGCCCAATGTGGCCGACAAATTGTGCGAGGCCGGCCGCTACGGCCAGAAAACCGGCGCCGGCTGGTATCGCTACGAGGCTGGCAAACGCGAGGCTATCCCCGATGCGCTGACGGAAAGCCTCATCACCGAGTACCGCGCCGCGAACGGCATCCAAGCCCGCAAGATCAGCGACGACGAGGTGGTGCAGCGCTGCATTTTTGCGCTGGTCAATGAGGGCGCGCGCATCCTGGACGAGGGCATTGCCGCCCGGGCGTCTGACATCGACATCGCCTACCTGAACGGCTACGGCTTTCCGCTGCACCGGGGCGGGCCGATGCTGTACGCCGACCTGGCCGGCCTGCCGAATGTGCTGCGCGCGCTGCGCCGCTTTGCCGCTGAGCCGGGCGCCGATGCATCCTGGCAGCCGGCACCCTACCTGGTCCGCCTGGCGGACGACGGCAAAACTTTCAACTAAGAGGCTGAGAGTTTTTCGATCATGCCCGCTCGTCACGCCAAAAGGCGCTCGCTCGTCGTTGCAAATGCGCGCCATAGCCCTTGCTATGGCTGTGCTTTGCGCCTAGGAGCCTGTCGGACTTGGGGATCGTCGGCTGCAATTTGGCCGCAGCGGTCCATTTTTGGCTTCGCCGCACTTCGTGAACACCGGCTTTTTGTCCCATAGCTACGGCTATGGGACAAAAAGCCGGCAAAAACTGTCCTCGCTGGGGCCAAATTTGGCTACGCCGCACTGCGTGAACGCTTCGACGCCCCAAGCCCGACAGGCGCCTAGATCGAACGCCTTTTGCCGCGCCGCTCGGTCACTCTCGAAATCCTCTCAGCCTCTGACTCAAGGCCCACACCATGATCGACGCCGTGATTGTTTCCACCGCCCGCACCGGCCTGGCCAAGAGCTGGAAGGGGGCGTTCAACATGACTTACGGTGCCACCCTCGGCGGCCATGCGGTGCAGCATGCGGTGGCAAGGGCGGGCATCGACCCGGCCGAGGTCGAAGACGTGATCATGGGCGGCACCTTTGGTGAGGGCACGACCGGCGGCAACATCGCCCGGGCCATCGCGCTGCGCGCCGGCCTGCCGGTGACGACTGGCGGGCTGACGATCAACCGCTTTTGCGCGTCCGGCCTGCAAAGCATTGCACTCGCCGCCCAGCGCATCCAGACCGAGGGCTGCCCGGTGCTGGTGGCCGGCGGCGTGGAGAGCATCTCTTGCGTGCAGAACGAGGCAAACCGCCACATGCGCATCGACCCCTGGTTGGCCGAACACAAGCCCGAGATCTACTGGAACATGCTGCAAACCGCCGAGCAGGTGATCAAGCGCTACAACATCGCCAAGCTGGCGCAGGACGAGTACGGCGTGCGCAGCCAGCAGCGGGCCTTTGCCGCCCAGGCGGCGGGCAAATTTGCCGACGAGATCGTGCCGATGACCACTGTGATGGGCGTGGTCGACAAGGCCAGCGGCCGGTTGACGCGCAAAGAGGTGACGATTGCCAGCGACGAGGGCATCCGCGGCGACACCACGCTGGAGGCGGTCAGCGGCCTGCGCTCGGCCTTGCCGGGCGGCATCGTCACGGCCGGCAATGCCAGCCAGTTCAGCGACGGCGCATCGGCCTGCGTGGTGATGAACGGCCAGCGCGCGTCGCAGCTGGGCATTGCGCCGATGGGCATCTTCCGCGGCTTTGCGGTGGCCGGCTGCGAGCCCGACGAGATGGGCATCGGCCCGGTGTTTGCGGTGCCGCGCCTGCTGCAGCGCGCCGGCTTGAAGGTCAGCGACATCGGCCTGTGGGAGTTGAACGAGGCCTTTGCCTGCCAGGTGCTGTATTGCCGCGACAAGCTGGGCATCCCCGATGAGCTGCTCAACGTCAACGGCGGCGCCATTGCGGTGGGCCATCCCTATGGTGTGAGCGGCGCGCGCCTGACCGGCCATGCGCTGATCGAGGGTAAGCGGCGCGGCGCCAAGTACGTGGTGGTCACCATGTGCATCGGTGGTGGCCAGGGCGCCGCCGGCCTGTTCGAGGTCTGCTGATGGGTGCCGTCAACATGGCCTTGGATGCTGGCGTTCGCCGGCCCGAGCTGCGGCCCG
>JANLOP010000285.1:0-34550 GCA_031366635.1 Betaproteobacteria bacterium
CGACAACGCCAAGAGCGTCATCGGTGAGCTGCAACTGTCGTACAACAAAGCGCGGCAGGCCGCGATTACCAAAGAACTCTCCGAGATCGTCGGCGGCGCGGCTGCTGTGTAGTTGCTGCGCAACGGCTGTCTGATGATTACGAAACCCTATTTGCATTTGAGTTAACAGGACAAGACGATGAGCTCGAATCAAGGCAGTATCGTTCAGTGCATCGGCGCCGTGGTGGACATCGAGTTCCCGCGCAGCGCGATGCCGCACATTTATGACGCGCTGACGCTCGACAAATCTGCGGAGCACGCAGGGATTGAGTCAGGCCTCACCTTCGAAGTCCAGCAGCAGTTGGGCGACGGCGTGGTGCGCACCATCGCCATGGGCGCGTCCGACGGGCTGCGTCGCGGCATGAAAGTCAACAACACTGGCTCCGCGATTTCGGTGCCAGTGGGTACGGCCACACTGGGCCGCATCATGGATGTGCTCGGTCGCCCGATTGACGAGGCAGGCCCGATCCCGACGGATGAGCGTCGCTCAATCCATCAAAAAGCGCCACGGATGGAAGACCTCAAGCCAACCACTGAGTTGCTTGAGACCGGTATCAAGGTGATCGACCTCGTGTGTCCGTTCGCCAAGGGCGGCAAGATCGGCCTGTTCGGCGGCGCCGGTGTGGGCAAGACCGTGACGATGCTTGAGTTGATCAACAACATCGCGACGCAGCACAGCGGCTTGTCGGTGTTTGCAGGCGTGGGTGAACGTACTCGTGAAGGCAACGACTTCTACCATGAGATGGCTGAGGCAGGCGTCATCAAGCTCGACAACATCGGCGAATCAAAAGTCGCCATGGTGTTCGGTCAGATGAACGAGCCCCCAGGCAACCGGCTGCGCGTGGCGCTGACCGGCCTCACGATGGCTGAAAAATTCCGTGACGATGGTCGCGACGTGCTGTTCTTTGTCGACAACATCTACCGCTTCACGTTGGCAGGTACTGAAGTATCCGCGCTGCTCGGCCGTATGCCGTCTGCGGTAGGTTATCAACCGACGCTGGCGGAAGAAATGGGCCGCTTGCAAGAGCGCATCACCTCCACGAAGGTCGGCTCCATCACCTCTATTCAAGCCGTGTATGTTCCTGCTGATGACTTGACCGATCCGTCACCGGCAACGACCTTCTTACACCTTGACTCGACGGTCGTGTTGTCGCGCGATATCGCATCGCTCGGTATTTACCCGGCCGTCGATCCGCTCGATTCCACCTCGCGCCAGCTCGATCCGCTGGTGGTCGGCGAAGAGCACTACAACGTGGCCCGTAGCGTGCAGCAAACCCTGCAACGCTACATGGATATGCGGGACTACATCGCATTTCACGGCATGGTTGTACTCGCACCTGTTGTCAAGCTCGCCGTCGGCCGCGCCCGGAAAATTCAGCGCTTCTTGAGCCAGCCCTTCCACGTGGCCGAGGTCTTCACCGGCTCACCGGGCAAATATGTGCCGCTGAAAGAAACCATCCGTGGCTTCAAGATGATCGTGTCCGGTGAGTGCGACCACCTGCCCGAGCAGGCGTTCTACATGGTCGGCACGATTGACGAGGCCTTCGAGAAGGCCAAGAAGATTCAATAAGGAATCGAGATGGCAACCATCCACGTTGATGTCGTCAGCGCTGAAGAGAAAATCTTCTCCGGCGAGGCCAAGTTTGTCGCGCTGCCGGGTGAAAGCGGTGAGCTCGGCATCCTGCCGCGCCACACGCCGCTGATCACCCGCATCAAGCCGGGGGCGGTGCGCATCCAGCCCGCCGATGGCAGCGAGGAAGTGTTTGTTTTTGTCGCCGGTGGCATTCTTGAAGTGCAGCCGGGCACCGTCACCGTGTTGGCCGACACGGCCATTCGCGGCCACGACCTCGACGAGGCCAAGGCGCTGGAGGCCAAGAAGCTGGCCGAAGAGGCGATGAAAAACGCCAAGACCGAAATCGATTTCGCCAAGGCCCAGGGCGAGTTTGCGACGATGGCGGCGCAGATTGCGGCGATTGCCAAGCTACGCAGGCGCTGATCGCCCGAATGGCAGCGTTGACTGGTTTGAACCGTCGCACTCAGACCAAGGCTGCACGCGCCGCTGCCTGATCGGCTTTGAGCGGGCTTAGCGCGCCCGCGCGCTCGTAGGCGTCACGCGCCTGGTCCTGCAAGGCCGGTGCAGCGTCGGGCGGCTCGAGCCGGCTTTGCCAGGCCAAGGCTTCGCCCAGCGCCAGCAGCAGATCGCGCAAATCTGGCGTTTGTCGCGCGGCGGCGACCAGGCCGTCGGTGGCTTGGCGTGCCAGCGCCAGGGCCGGCGCGTGCCGGCCTTGCGCCTGCAAGGAGCGCGACAGTTGCACGCGCATCCAGCCGAGACGGCGCTGCGCGTCGGGGTTCGGTGCGCTGCTGGCTTTGACGCGCGCCGATTCCGCGCTGATCGAGGGCTCAAAAACCTTCACGGCCTCGGCGTGCCGGCCCAGACCGGCCAGCGCGCGGCCCATCTGCGGGCCCAGCGCGGTCTGTGCGTCCAGCCATTTGCCGCTGCGGCCTTCGGTCTTCAGCAGGCTGGCGGAAAGATGCCACGCTGCACGCGCCGCCTGCAACGCCGCCGCATGGTCGCCCAGCCGGTTGAGTGCGGTTGAAAGCACATCGCCGACCTGCATCGCGTTCTGCCGCCACAGCACATTGGACGGGCCCGATGCCAGGTTCTCATTGGCCATGTCCAGCGCTTGCAGGGCGTCCCGTTTCATGCCTTCCGGGTCGTCAAGCTGGTCGTGGCACATCGCCCGCCCCTTCATCATGTGGCTCAGATGGTCGGTGGTGAATTCGAGTGCGGCCGGCTCGCCCGGCACCGCGTCGCGGTCCATTGCCCGAAGCAGGCTCTGGTCGTTGCGCAACTGGCGTACATCGGCCTCGGCCCGCTCAAAAAAACGAAGCGCGTCGGCCGGCCGGTGCAGGCTGGCCCGGGTGAGGTGGTTGTAGGTCGTGGCCGTGCTGTGCAGCGCCACGGCACGCGCTTCGAGCAGGTAAGCGCGGCCTTCAGCCGGCAGCGGCTGGGCCAGCGCCTCGGTGGCGCGCGACACGGCCAGTGCCAGCACCGGCAGCGCGCCGGCGACAGGCCCTTGCGCGCTGGTCAACTGCGCCTGGGTGATGAGCGTGATGACATGCCACTGCGCAAATTGCCAGTCACCGTGTTTGCGCTGCCAGATCGGCTCGCCGAGCGCCAGCGCGCGGGCCACCGTGGCCTGTGCATCGGCGCGTCGGTCGGCGCCGGCAAAAGAAGGGTTGCCCTGAATCTGCGCCAGACGGCCCATCGCCGCTGCGGTGACGGCGGCCAGGTCAGCGTCGGCAGGCGCCGACAACAAGGCCAGGTCCAGCGATGCGATGGTTTGCTTGAGCAGGATTTCCTGGGCCGCCAAGCCACCGGGCAAGGCGTTGATGGCGTCGCCGAAACGGAACACCAGTTCGCGGGTGACCTGCTTGATGCCGGCCAACTGGCCTTGTGCTTCGTCGCGGGCCAGGCGCGCGTCGTGGGCCTGCCACAAGGCCACGGCCGCGCCCGCCAGCAGCGCCGTGGCGGCCAGGCTGGCGGCGGCCACCGGCACCCGGTGGCGCGTGATGAACTTCAGGCTGACGTAATGCCAGGTCGCGGCGCGCGCGCTGACCGGGTAGCCGGCGAGGTAGGCACGCACATCGGCCACCAGAGCATCCACGCTGGCATAGCGCCGCGCTACTGGCTTTTCAAGCGCCTTGAGCAGCACGTTGTCCAGGTCGCCGGCCAGGCGCTTGCGGGTTGCCAGCCACTGCGGGTCGTGGGTGATGCGCTCGGGCAGGCTGCTCGGGCGCGTTGGCGTCTCGTCAAGCACGCTGCGCGCGGCTTCGGCGGGGGTCAACGCATTGCGGCCGGTGGGCCGCACGCCAGTCAGCAACTGGTATAGCAACACGCCCAGGCTGTAGATGTCGGTGGCCACGCTCACCGGCTCACCGCGCACTTGCTCGGGGCTGGCGTAGTTGGGGGTGTACGGGCGCGGGGTGCCGACGGTGGTGTTGCCGTGCGCGTCGAGCGCAACGCTGAGCGGGTCAAGTGCCTTGGCGATGCCGAAGTCGAGCAGCTTGACCTGGCCTTGCGGCGTCACCAGCACGTTGCCGGGCTTCAGGTCGCGGTGCACCAGCAGGTGGCGGTGCGCATGCACCACGGCGTCGGCGAGTTGCAGAAACAATGTCAGCCGTTGCTCGATCGGCAGCTTGCGCGCCGCCTCATCGATCGGTGTGCCGTCAACATACTCCATCACAAAATACGGCAGGCCGTCGCCACTGACGCCGGCATCGAGCAGCGACGCGATGTGCGGATGGGACAGCCGCCCCAACGCCTGCCGCTCGAGGGCGAAGCGCCGCAGCACGGCCGCACTGTCCATGCCGCGCTTGAGCAACTTGATGGCGGCCCGGCCGTCGTAGCTGCCGTCCGCGCGCTGCGCCTCAAAAACGTCGCCCATCCCGCCGGCGCCGATCTGCCGCACGATTTGCCACGGCCCGAGACGCTCACCGTTGCGCGCCAGCGCCGCCAGCAGGCTGGCCGCTGCGGGCTGGCTCAGAAAGCCATCGTGGCCCGTCTGGTCCGGGTCATGCGCCAGCAGCGACAAGACCTCTTGTCGGACGGCCTCGTCGGCATTCGCGGCGGCGACAAAGCGCGCCCGGTCCGCGCCCGGCAGCGCAATGGCCTGCTCGTACAAGCGCTTGACGGCTGACCATGCCAGCGCATCACGGGGGGACGAAACAGAAGCCATGCCGCGAATTCTGCCGGCATTGGCAACGCTGCCACAGCGTTCGAAGCGTGACATTCGCAGCAAGCCGCCCGGGCACGTGCGGGCCGGCACGGCCCGGCGGCGCTCGCCGCGCCGGCCAGCGCGGCATACTCGCAGGCGATGGCAACGCCAACCCCTGCCCGAGCGCCGATGCACGACCAGCAGCAGGACATCACGGCCTGGCTCAATGCCCAGGCGCCGCAGGGCGGCCACCACACGCCGGCCATCGGCAATGAGTTGTTTGCCTGGCTTTACGACGACCTGCACCGCGTTGCGCGCCAGCACATGCGCAAGGAATACCCCGGTCACACGCTGAGCTCAACCGCGCTGACGCACGAAGCCTGGTTCCGCATGAGCGAGCAGACGCGCACCAAATGGGCCAGCCGCTCACACTTTCTGGCGGTGGCCTCGACGATCATGCGGCGCATCCTGGTCCATCACGCGGTGAGCAAGCGGGCTGACAAGCGCGACGGCCAAATGGTTGCGTTGACGCTGGCCCAGCACGTCCCAATGGTCGAGCTGAGCCAGGATGTGCTGGCCGTGCACGAGGCGTTGACCGCCTTCGAGGCGGTGGACGCCAGGGCGGCCGCCGTGGTCGAGCTGAAGTTTTTTGGCGGCATGGAGAACACCGAGATTGCCGAAGCCCTGGGCATCTCGATGGCCACGGTCAAGCGCGATTGGCGCCTGGCGCGGGCCTGGTTGTTGCGCCAACTCGCGGCCGGCCCGGCCCCGGCTGCCGGCACGTCCGCGTAGCCATCAACCGCGCCGGCGCGCGCGCCGCAAACCTCGGGGCCGATCCGGTCGCGCGCAACAGCCCACCAAAGATCGGCCCCGAGTGCGCCTTGAAGCGCGGCTTGAAAATCAACGCTGCGCTGGCCAGGCCGCAGGCGTCTCGCGTCGGCTTAGCCGCGCGGGCAGGACAGGCTGATTTTCGTGTTGATCAGGTCGGTACTTTCAACCCGGCTGACGAACGGCGTCGCGGTGCGTCGGTCGATGAAGATCCGGGTGCTGCCCGATGTCAGGTCGCCGCTGCGCTCATGGCCCGAGAAGATCAGTTGGTCATCGTTTGATTTGTAGATGTAGTTGGCCGTGTCCAACGTGAAGCTGCGGTCGTAGCCCCCTTGCACCGACGACATGTGCAACTGGCCATTGCTGATGTCGGTTTTGCAATCACTCACCCGCAGCACGTCTTTCACCGTGAAGTCACTGTTGTAGGTGGTCAGCACACCGCGGCCAAAGTTGACGGCCGCCGCAAAGCCGGTCAGGTCCGCAGCGGTCACCGCTTTGCTGACGGTCATCAAAAGACCTTTGGCAACGGCTTCGGTTTTCAGGGCCGCCACCAGGTCGGTGGGCAGGCTGAGCAGGTCGGCCGACCGATCCGTGTTCAGGTTGCCGGCGGTACCGGCACCACAGGCGGTTCCGGTGGCCGTCGCACCGTCGTTGGCGCTGGCATCGGTGACCACGCCGTTTTCGATCGTCAGTGCGATCGCGTCTGCTTTGCCGGCGGCGTTCACCGCGCTCACCAGCGTCATGCCGATGACGTTGCCGTAAGCGTTGCGTGGCGCCACCGATGCGTAGGAACTCGGGTAGCTGACGCCTTGATAAACGACAACCGTGGGCGTCAATGACACCCGCGTGGTTTGCCCGCTGGCGCTGAACACCAGGTCGCCACCGTCAACCGTCAGCGTGCAGCCGCTGACCAGCGAGTACGCCGGAAACGGCTTGCTCAGCGTCGCAATGGCGCTGCGCACACCGCGCCCGAAGACGTGTGACCCGGCAAAGCCCGCCGTGTCCGCAGCCGTGGTCAGGTAGCTGATCTTGCCGGTGAGTGGCAGCGCCAGGATCGCCGGTGACACGGTGATGTCGGACGCCGCCAGCGTGATCGGCGTGGTCACGGTGATGGTGTCAGCGCCCTTTTTTACCAGCGCGATGAAGTCAGCGTAGGTCTTGCCCGCGCCCAAAAGCGCGGCCCCCAGGTTGTCGAGCAATTTGTCGTAGAAGTCGCCGATGGCGAAGTTGGCCGTCATCAGATCGGCCGGCACGCTGCCCAGTGCGGCGGCGGTCCATTGCGCCTGCACATAGCTGATGGCCGCCGGCAACGCGGCACTGACGCTGCTGGCTTGCGCGCTGCTGAAGCTGGCGAAAGCGGCGGCCGGGCTGGCGCCGAGCGCGCGGTTCAGCACCGAGTCGGTCAGCGTGGTGATGTTGACGCGGCCCGCCACGGCGGCAAAGCCGTACAGCTCAATCGACAGCGCCGGCGGCGTACCGGCCTTCGTGACTTGCAACAAGCAGGGTGCCACTTGCCCTTTGTCCAGCGTGAGCGTGAAGACGCCAGCGGCGTCGCTCAACCCGCTGGCCGTGCCGACCACGCAGTGGGCCGTGACCTGGCCGCCGGCAACCGCCGCGCCCGTGGCGGCAGTGCCGGTGAGCGTCAAAGCGGCCGGCGTGACAGGCGGCGTGGTCGTTGCGGCGGTGTAGGCATCGCCGCCACCACAGCCGCCGAGAAAGCCGACGGTCAACAGGCCAGCCAGTGGCAGGCTTGACCGGGGGCGCAGGGGAAAGTGCATTGACGAAGTCTTCACGGAAAGTCCTTTTGACGGGGATGGAGAAAACCAGCGAGGGTGTACCTGGCCTACGTCTCGCGCAGCGGCCAAAAGGCTCACCGATTGGGAAATTAACTTCCGGCAGCGGCGCCAAATCACCAAAGCGTTGAAAACCACCATCCGCTCAAGCCAAGCTGTGCCCGGATCGGTTCGGTGGCGGCCCGGATGGTGGCCCGGGTGACGATGGCCCGATGGCCACCGGCTGCGGGCTGCTGATGCCTGCAAAGCGCCCGGCAGCGGGCCGACCGGCTATAAATGCCTTGGGCGCAGCACCGCGCCCGGGCCAACCGGAGGGCATCGACGATGGGCAAAGACAAAAAGCAGGCGGCCGGCAACCAGGGCGGCATGGCGCCAGCGCCTGGGCCAGCCAAAACCAGCGACCGCCTGAGCAAGTCCGACTACCTCGACCAGATGGTGCCGCTGGAGCTGGCGCTGAACAACGTGGCGCGCTGGCTGGCGCACACCGGCAAACGCCTGGTGGTGCTGTTCGAGGGCCGTGACACGGCGGGCAAGGGCGGCGTCATCGGCGCCATCGCCGACACGCTGAACCCGCGCCAATGCCGGGTGGTGGCATTGCCCAAGCCGAGCGAGCGCGAATTGACGCAGTGGTACTTTCAGCGCTACGTGCGGCATTTGCCGGCAGCCGGTGAGATGCTGTTGCTCGACCGCAGTTGGTACAACCGCGCCGGGGTTGAGCGGGTGATGGGCTATTGCACCGAGTCCGAGGCGCTGGCCTTTTTGGCGGCGGCCCCGGTGTTTGAGCAGATGCTGACCGACGACGGCGTACTGCTGTGCAAATACTGGCTGACGGTGGACCAGGCCGAGCAGGAAACGCGCTTTGCCGAGCGGCTGGATGACCCGCTGAAGCGCTGGAAGCTGTCGCCTGTCGACCTGCAAGCCCGGCAAAAATACGCTGAATACGGCAAGGCCCGCGACGCCATGCTTAAAGCCACGCACCGGCCCGGCGCACCGTGGACGCTGGTCGATTTCAACGACCAGCGGCGTGGCCGGCTGACGCTGATCCGCCATCTGCTGGCCCACCTGCCCGACACGACGGTGCTGCCGGCACCGCTGGCGCTGCCGCCGCTGGGCGACGCGCCGCTGAAAGAGCGCTTTAGCAAGGGGTTCAAGCCGATCTGACGGCCGGTGCCAGGCTGCCAGCGGCTGGCCGTGCCGCACCGCACCGCAGCGCAAATTGTGGCCCACCGCGCAAGGCGTCAAAGCCCGGCCGCGCCTGGCGTCAGCAAATGCCGCTTGAAAAACCCGGCCACCTTCAAATCCACCGCCGGCAGCACGCTGCGGTCAAACCCGGGCGGGTCGTTCAGCAGGTCGCCCAGCAGCCCGGTAAAGCCCGGTGGCAGCGGTGACAGCAGCGCGCCGTGGCCGGCAGTGGGCAGATCGGCCAGCAATTCGCAAGACCGGCAGGCTTGCAGCACCTGGTCGCTGTGAAAACGCGGCACCAGCCAGCGGTCTTGGCGCGCCGTGACCAGGCCCAGCGGCACCCGGGGCGAGGCCAGCGACGCCATCTCAAAATCAGCCGCCAGCGGCACGCCGGCCACCACCGCCGCGATGCGCGCATCGTCATGGCTTTGCGGCGTGGCATCGTCAAAGCGCCAGCGGATCACCGCCAGCGCCAGCCACTTCTTCAGCCCGTCCAGCACGCCGCCGGTGAGCCGGGTGATGAGGCCGACGCAGGTCTGGAAGTCCTCGTCCAGATGGGCCTCGCAATGCTGTTTGAAGCCGGCCGGTGACCAGCGCCCACCGGCCAGGCTGAGCGCGGTATGGCCGCCGGCCGACATGCCGTACACCCCCACCTTGTCCAAAGCCAGCAGCGGCGCAAACCGCGCATCAGCGCCCACTGCGTCGATGGCGCGCGACACCTCGGCCGGCCGCAATGCCCAACTGTCAGGGCCGGGCCGGCTGTCGTCTTGCGTGTTGTCGGCCCGGTGCTGCGGCACGGCCACCACAAAACCGGCCTCGACCAGGCGGCTGGCCAGGTCGGCATGCACCCAGGGCCCACCGCCCGAGCCGTGTGAGATCACCACCAGCCGGCGATTGCCGAGCACCGGCGCGCCGCCGGCCGCCAGCGTGAAGGTGAACGGGCCGCGCCGCACCGGCTGCGCGCTGGCATTGGACGGGTAGAACAGCGTCACCGGGCCGTCCAACGCGGTGGCCGGCAGCTCGCCGGTGGCCACCGAGGCTTGCGCCTGCGCTGTGGCCAGACCGGCCAGCGCCGCCAGCCAGGCCAGCACCGCGCGCGGCCGGGAAATCAACTTGAATGCCACCATCAAACACCTCCCGCATCGAGAGCCCCTGCCCCCGGTGACCCGAACGATGCCGGGCTGTCGCAACGCCGTCTCGCCGAAACCGGCGGCGGGCGATTTCGGCTGGCCGATGCTTGCAAATTGGCGCGGATTTCAAGAATCGGCCAGCTTTTCTCGCCGGTACTCGCTGGGCGTGCGCCCGGTGGCGGCCTTGAAGGCCCGGTTGAACGGCCCGATGGACTGGAACCCGGCGTCCAGCGCGATGCCCAGCACCGGCAGGCTGCGCCGTTGCGGGTCGGCCAGCGCGGCGCTGGCCTCCTGCAAGCGGTAGCCGTTGACAAAAGCATTGAAGTTGCGGTGGCCCAAGCGCTGGTTGATGAGCCGGCGCAACCGGTATTCGGGCACTTTCAGCAACGCGGCCAGGCTGGCAATGCTCAGGTCTTCCCGCCGGTAGGCGTGTTGCTCGGTCATCAGCCGTTGCAGCGCCTGTTGCAGCGCTTGTTGTTGTGCGTCTGCCAGGCGGCCGTCGGCCGGGTCGGCGGCGGTGTTGGGCGGCGGCGGTGCGCTGTCGGCAGGCGGTGGCAGCGAGGCCGGCGCAGGCACTGCACCGGGCGCCGGGCTGCTGGGGAACAGCGCCGAGTTGCCCAGCCGCAGCAGATGCCCGGCCACCACCGCCACCATCAGCAGCAGCGCGGCGCTGTCGAGCAGCGCGGTGCTGGCCGACAACCGCCCCCGCGGTGCGGCCAGCCGGGCCATCAACATCGCCACCGTGTAAACCACGCCGGTGACCAGTACAAAAACCCGCAGCCGGCGCCGGCCCTCGACCAGATCGGCGCGCCAGTGGGCGGCCGCCGCCACGGCCGCCAGCACCGCAAACACCAGCGGCACGGCGCGCTGCAAACCCCAGGTCAGCGGCGCCAGCAGCGACGCACTGCCGGCCATCACCGCGCAGTTGAAGCCGGAGAGTGCGGCCACTGTGGCCCAGGCCAGCCCGTGCACCGGCCGCAGCACAAAATCATCGTCGAACAAGGCCTGGATAAAAACCCAGAACAGCACCGCATTGCCCACCGCCACCGCAATCAACGGGGCCTGCCAGACCAGCGGCAGTCGGTCCTCAAGCAACGGCGTGGCGCCAATCACCTGCACACACAAACCCAGGCAAAAGGCGATGGCCGCCTGCGCGGCCGGCAGGCGCGGCCGATCGCGCCACAGCGCGCCGGCCAGCAGCAGCAACAGCGCCAGCAAGGTGCCGCGCAGCGCGGCGTCTACAACGGCCAGCGGCAGTGGGTCAGCCATCGTCGGGCCCGGCTCAGCGTTTGATGCTGTCGCCGCGCTGCGGCTGCCAGGTCATCAGCCGGCGCTCGGCACTGCCCACAGCACCGTCCAGCAGCAGCGCAAAGCCGGTGAGCACCAGAATGCCGGCCATCACCGTGTTGATGTCAAACACGCCCTCGGCCTGGTGGATCAAATAGCCCACGCCGCTGGCCGAGCCCAGGTACTCGCCCACCACCGCGCCGACAAACGCCAGGCCCACGCTGGTGTGCAGGCTGGAAAACACCCAGCTTGTGGCGCTCGGCAGATAAACAGCGCGCAGCAACTGGCGCGCTGACGCGCCCAGCATCCGGGCATTGGCCAGGATCACCGGGCTGACCTCTTTGACACCCTGGTAGACGTTGAAGAAAACGATGAAAAACACCAGCGTCACGCCGAGGGCCACCTTGCTGGCGATGCCCAGCCCGAACCAGACCGCAAAAATAGGCGCCAGGATGATGCGCGGCATCGCATTCATCGCCTTGACGTAGGGCTCGAGCAGCGCGCTGGCCATCGGGCTGAGCGCCAGCCAGAGCCCGCCGGCCAGCCCGGCCGCCGCGCCGATGGCAAAGGCCAGCACGGTTTCAACCAGCGTCACCCACAGGTGGCTGTAGATATCGCCGTCGCTGACAAACCAGCGCCAGATGCGGCCCAGCACTTTGAGCGGCTCGCCAAAAAAGAAGGCCGCCTGCTGGTCGTTGTCGAACATGAACGGCCGCACCAGGCCGGGCACGGTGAGCAGATGCCAGAGCGCAAAAATCAGCAGCAGCAGCGCGATCTGCCAGAGCCGCAGGTTGCGCGGGTTGGGTTTGACGGTGTTCCACATGCCGGGCCGGCCGATCAGGCCCCTTTCGGTTGCAACTGCTGTTGATAGCCCTTCAACACCTCGTCGCGCAGCACCGCCCAGATGGCCTGGTGCAGCGCGACAAAGCGCGGCGTGTTGCGCACCTCGGCCACATCGCGCGGCCGGGCCAGATCGACGACAAACTCACCGATGGGGTGCGATGCCGGGCCGGCGCTCAGCACCACCACCCGGTCGCTCAGCGCAATCGCCTCGTCCAGGTCGTGGGTGATGAACAGCACGGCTTTTTTCTTCGATTGCCACAGGTCCAGCAACTCGTTTTCCATCAACTGCCGGGTCTGGATGTCGAGTGCCGAGAACGGCTCGTCCATCAGGATGATGTCGGGGTCGAGCACCAGGGTTTGCGCCAGCGACGCCCGCTTGCGCATGCCGCCGCTCATCTGGTGCGGGTAGCGGTCGGCAAACCCGCCCAGGCCCACCCGGCGCAGCCAGTCTTCCGCCAAGCCCCGGGCCCGCGCCGGGGCCACGCCGCGAAACTCAAGCCCGGCCAACACATTGCCCAGCGCGGTGCGCCACGGCATCAGGCTCTCGGCCTGGAACATATAGCCGGCGCGGCCATTGATGCCGGCCAGCGGCTGGCCAAACACGCTCACCGTGCCACTGCTGGGCGCCAGCAGGCCGGCGCCCATGTTCAGCAACGTGCTTTTGCCGCAGCCGGTGGGGCCGACCACCGAGACAAATTCACCCGCGCCCACCGCCAGCGAGACACCGGCCACGGCGGTGTAGTGCGGGCGCCCCGCGCCGTTGCCGGCAAAGGTGCAGGCCACATCGTGCAAGGCCAGGGCCGGGGGCGGCGCCAGCGACGCGGCGGCAGCCATCAGCGGATTGGATAGCGCACCAGCGCGGCCTTGACAAACGCATCGGTGTAGAGCGCCGTCAGGTCGATATTGGCCTTGGCAAGCTCCGGGTCGATGCTGGCCAGCGCCCGGCGCGCGGTCTCGGGCCCGGCCGCCGGAAACAGCCCGTCGGGCGACAGCGCACCCTTGGCGGCCAGGAAGGCGTCGATGTAGACCGCCCGGTCGCCCAACAGATAACTCTCGGGCACGGCTTTGATGATGTCGCCGGCACCGGCTTTTTGAATCCACTGGTTGGCCCGCACGATGGCCGTGGCCAGCGCCTGGGTGGTGTGCGGGTATTTGTCGATGAAGGATTGCGCCAGGTACAGGCAGCCGGCCGGCATCGGCCCGCCAAACACCTTGTCGGCCTCGGCCACGATGCGGGTGTCGCTGATGATCTTCAAATCATGGCTGCGTGTCAGCAGTGAGATCACCGGGTCGAGATTGGCCAGCGCATCGATCTGGCCGGCGCGCATCGCCGCCACCGCGCCGGCCCCCGCGCCGACGCCGATGATGCTGACATCGCCGGGCTTGAGCCCCGCCTTGGCCAGCACAAAATTGGCCATCACATTGGTGCTGCTGCCCGGCGCAGTGACGCCGATCTTCTTGCCCTTCAAATCGGCGATGGTCTTGAAGCCGGCCATCGTCTTCGGGTTGATGCCCAACACGATTTGCGGCGCCCGGCCCATCAGCACGATGGCGCGCAGCCTCTGGCCTTTGGGCTGCATGTTGAGGGTGTGCTCAAACGCGCCGCTCACCACATCGGCACTGCCGCCCACCAGCGCCCGCAGCGCCTGGCTGCCGCCGGCAAAGTCAACGATTTTCAGGTCCAGACCCTCGGCCTTGAAGTAGCCCAGTTGCTCGGCCACCGTCAGTGGCAGGTAATACAGCAGGTTTTTGCCACCCACAGCCAGCGTGAGCTGGGGTTTTTCAGGCGCCGGGGCCGGGGCCGGCCTGGCCGCCGGTGCCTGGGCAAACGGCGCTGACGCGGCAATCAGCAGCGCGAGCCCGGTGGCGCTGATCAGGGGGCGGCGGTGCAGGGGCATCGGGGGTCTCGGGTGGGGCAGGGGGCGGGGTGGCCAATCGTGTGGCCAGCGCGGTGGCGGGTGCGGCGGCTGGCGGCAAATCGTGCGGGCTGACTTTAACCAAGCAGCGCGGCGCCTAACATCCGTGCGCGCCCCGCCGCCCCCGGTGCCACGCCCCTTTTCAACCCGCCGGAGCCCCCGATGAGCGACAAATCACCCCCCGCCGTGCTGCTGGTCACCGGCGCCGGCCGCGGCATCGGCGCCGCCACCGCCCAACTGGCCGCCCGGCGCGGCTGGGATGTGGCCGTCAACTACGCCCGCGACGGCGCCGCTGCCGAGGCCGTGGCCAACGCAGTACGCGCCGCCGGCCGGCGCGCCATCACCGTGGCGGCCGATGTGGCCGATGAGGGCGCGGTGCTGGCCATGTTTGCCCGTATCGACGCCGAGCTGGGCCGCCTCACCGGCCTGGTGAACAACGCCGGCATCGTGGACATGCAGGCCCGGCTGGTGGACATGGACGTGGCGCGCTGGCAGCGTTTGTGGGCTGTCAACATCACCGGCAGCCTGCTGTGCGCGCGTGAGGCGGTGCGCCGCATGAGCCGCCAGCAAGGCGGCGCGGGCGGGGCTATCGTCAACTTGAGCAGCGTGGCGGCCCGGCTGGGCGCGCCCGGCATGTATGTGGATTACGCCGCCAGCAAAGGCGCCATCGACACCTTCACCCAGGGCCTGGCACTTGAGGTGGCGGCTGACGGCATCCGCGTCAACGCGGTGCGGCCCGGCATCATCGACACCGACATCCACGCCGCCAGCGGCGACCGGGATCGGCCGCAAAAGGCGGCGGGCCTGATCCCGCTGGGCCGGCCTGGCACCGCTGATGAGGTGGCGGCGGCGATTGTCTGGCTGCTGTCGGACGAGGCCAGTTACACCACCGGGGCGGTGCTGGATGTGGCGGGCGGGCGATGAGGCCGCTCGAGTGGCCGCGTGACAGGGCCTGCGGGTCGGCGCCCCTTTTGGCAACTGCCTGCTGGCGCCCGCCGCGCGTCAAGCCGCCGGCACAGTATTGAACTTGGGCGCCAGATAACCCACCTGGCTGATGCCCATCAACGCCACCAGCGACCACGGGATCTCCCACAACGAGCCGTGCAGCACCGTCTTGGTGATGAACACGATCAGCAGCAGCCCGGTCCAGAACAGCATCTGCGCCCGCGCCAGGGACACCACGCGGCTGCCATCGTCCTGGTCCACCACCACCAGGTCAGACCACAGCCAGGTGACCCCGGCCGCGGCGACGGCGCGCAGCACCGCCGGTGGCACGGCCGGCGGCAAGGCGGGTGGGCTGACCATCAGCAGCGTCACGTCGCTGTCGGCCGCCACGGCGGCCGACACTTGCGCCACCGTGGCGGCAGCGGCATGATCGGCCCGCGCGGCCGCCTGGGCATCGGCCTGGGCGGTGGCTTGACCGGCAGCCTGGTCAACCGCCTGGGCGGTCTTGGCGGCGGCGTGAAAACTGATGCCGGTGGTGGCCAGGCTCATGCCCATCAGCGCCACCAGGGATTCGGGCACCGACGGCACATCCAGCCGCAGGATGGCGAAGTACAGCACCACCATGCCCACGGCCAACGTCCACAGCCCCATTTGCAGTTTGGACAGCGACAGGTGGCCATCGTCGCCCACCAACATGCCCATGATCGACGGGCCGCGGCGCGTCAGCCCCACCATCATGCCGAAGAACACCAGCAGGCCGGCCGCTGTCAGCGCCCAGGCTGCCGGTGCCTGGCCGATGTGCACATCGTGGCCGCCGATCAGCTGGTGCAGGCTGCCGTCGGCGCTGGCCCATATCAGCAGCGGGCGCACCCGCATCACCGGCTTCCACATCGGCAGCAAGTCGGTGCGCGACTTGAACATCAACAGCGTGCCGGCCTGCGCCACGGCCGGGCCGTCGGCCACCGGCACCAGGTGGCTGCCCTGGGCCATCAAGGCCAGCTCCAGTGCGGGCAGTTGCCTGGCTACGCCATTGATGGCCGTGTGGCTGGTCAACAGGCACAGCCAGATGCGGCCCGGCACCGGCAGCGGCTGCGGCAACCACACCCGCAGGTTGGCGCTTTCAAGCTGGGCGTCGGGCATCTCCACCGCGTTGGGCGATGTGCCGTCGGTGGCCAGCGGCGCGGCCGCCACCGGCGCGGCGGGCAGGTCAGCCGCCGCTGCACCGGGCGCTGCTGATGCGGTGCGCTCGGGCGTGGAGGCGGCCACATCGGCCACCGCCAGCGGGCAGGTGGGTAGTTTTTCAGTCGCTTGCGCGGATGGACCCACCCCTGCTGCCAGCAACGCCAGCAGCATCCCCGATGTGGCCTGCCGCAGCCGGCGCACTGGCCTAAAAACATTGGTTTGCATGCGTTTCTCCTGCCGACTCAGCGCGCTTGTTGTGCCCGGGTGATCTTGCGCTGCCGGGGCGCGCCAGCGGCGCGCTGGCTTTAGGGTGGCCGTGCCCAGGGGCGCCGGTCAACCGCAAATCTAGGGATGTGTGGCCCTCGGCACTGCGGCGACGATGGCCCTGGATGGCGAACAGCACACCCAAAAAAGGGGACTTGAATGTCACAGCCAACGGATGCAGGCCCTGACCCTGCGGTGCTGCCACCAGCAACGCCAGCGCCCCCGGTGATGCCGCCTGCGCCACTGCCCGCGCCGCCGCCGTTGACACTCCCTCCGCCGACGATCACACCGCCCCTACCTGCGCCGCCGCCCGCGCCGGCACATCCCTTGCCCCCACCAGCGCCCTCCATCGCTTGCCGGGGGTGCGGTTGGTTTTGCCTGCGGGGCCGGCCGCCCAAGAAAGCGGTGCTGCCGCCCGACGAGTCTGACGGCACAGGTGAGCATCTGTACGTCTCGCGCTGGGGCTGGGGCTTTTTGTTGCTGAGTTTTTTGGTCGCGATGGTCGTCAAGCTGTACCCGGACGCCAAGCCTTGGCAGCACGTCGCTGCCATCGGCGCCCTGGCGCTGGCGCTGGCGGGGATGTTCCTGGCCTGTTTCACCGGCAACGCGGCGCGCCGGCTCAAAGACATGTTTGTCTACGCCTACGCATTCACCTTTGCGTCGTTTGCGATGCTGCTGCTGCCGATGTTTGGTGAGCATGCGCTGCCGATGGAGGGCGAGCCGCCCAGCAAGTCCAGCCCGCTGGAGCTGGTGCGGGGCTGTGTGCGCAAAAACGCCGCCGCCGGCTTGAGCGACGTGTCGGCCGTGGTGATCTGCCCGTCGGGCGTCGGCGTCAGCGCCAAGGCGGCATCGGGTGCCTGGCCCGATGGCGATTGGGCCACCCGCTACACGCTGCTGTTGACCGTCGGCGGTGCCACGTTGACCCACCATGCAGACGTCAAGCCCGACGCGGCGGCCACGCCCAAGGCGGCGGCCGAGGTGTCGCCTGCACCCAAGCCGGCGCTGCCCGATGACGCCGCCAGGAGCGCCGCTGAAAAAGCCGCCGCCGTGCGGGCAGCGGCGGACAAGGCCGCCAGCGTTGCCGCAGTGCCATCGCCGGTGCCCCCGCTGGCGCCGGCCGCGCCGGCAGCCGCTGCCAGCGCGCTGGCGGCCAAGCCGCCGGCCAGCGCCGCGTCGTCACCCAGCCATGTTGAGGTAGTCGGTGGCCTGGCCGTGCCGTTTTTTGTGCTGGTGATGTCGTTCATCGGCGGCGCGGTCAGCCTGTCGCGGCGCATTCCGGAATACCAGCGCCGGCTCGAGCCCGACTACATCGGCACGGCCGAGCAGTCGAATATGCGGCCGTTCGAGGCGCGTGAGGCGGTGGTGTTCCAGATCATGCAGTTGATCTCGGCGCCGTTTTTGGCCGTGTCCACCTGGTTCATCATCAGCCCGATGAGCCTGGCCTCGGCCGCCACGCTGGCCTTTGGCACCGGCTTTGCGTCCGAGACGCTGCTGCTGCTGATCCGCGGCCTGGTCAACGGCGTCCGGCCCGAAAACACTCGGTTCCCGCCGGCTGCGCCCAAAATCAACCTGGCTGGCAAGGTACTTCCGGTGGCCGGCCAGCCGTTGCCGGCGGGCCTGGCGCTGGAGGTGCGGGTGGACGGTGAGACGGCGGTGCTGGCCCGGGTGGCCGTGTGCGCCGACGGCAGCTTCAGCGCCGACACGCTCAGCGCCCGCCGCTACACGCTGACGCCGGTGGCCGGTACACAGAAGTTCAGGCCGGTGCTGTTGGATTTACCGGCGGCGGGCCTGGCCGCCTTTGTGCTGCAACTGGTTTGACGGGCGCCGGGCGGGCGGCGGCGGGGATGGCGCGCCAAAAAGCACTGCGTCACCCCCGTCGCCCCAAGCCTTGAGCCCATCCGCCAAAAAATCAAACACCACCCGCTGCCGTCGGCTGCTGCGCAATTCGGCATGCGCCGTCAGCCACACAGGCAACACCGGCAGCGGCAAACCGGCCAGCACGGCCACCAGCTCGAGCATGCGGCGGGCCAGCGGGGCCATCACGATGCCGATGCCCAGACCTTGACGAACCGCCTCCAGGTTGACCACCTGGTGGTCACAGCGGAAGCCGAAAAAGCGCCGGTCGATGTCAAACCCCGCCGCCCGAAAACCGTCGATCATTTGCGCCGATTGGTCAAACCCGACCCAGCGGTAGGCGGCCAGCGTGGCCGGCGTGGGCGGGCCGCCGGCCGCTGCCAGCAGGTCGCGGTGGCCGTAAAAGCCCAGCGCCCAGTCGGCGATGTGGCGGGTGATCAGCGTGCCTTGGCTGGGCCGCACCATGCGCACGGCGATGTCGGCCTCGCGCTCCAGCAGGTTGCTCAAACTGTCGCCCGGCACCAGCTCGATCTGGATCGCCGGGTGCCGCCGCGCCAGCGCCGCCAGCAGTGCGGGCAGCACCTGGCTGGACACCACCTCGCTGGCCGTCAGCCGCACCGTGCCGGCCAGTTGCCCGGCCTGGCTGCTGGCCGCGTCGGCCGCCAACGCACAGGCCTGGGCAGCAGCCAACATGCGGGCCGCCGGCTCGGCCAGGGTGAGTGCCAGTGCGGTGGGCCGCAGCCGGCGTGCACCGCGCTCAAACAGCGGCGCGCCCACGGCCGCTTCCAGCGCGCCAATCTGCCGGCTGAGCGTGGGCTGGCTGCTGCCCAGGCGCGCGGCGGCCTGGGTCAGTGAGCCGTGGGCCAGCACAGCGCCGAGTGCGCGCAGCAGGTTCCAGTCGAGGGTGGTGGGGTCGAAGGCGGTGGCCATGCCATCCCAATTTCATTCAAATTTGAATGTTAACCATGTTTGCATCCATCTTCACATCAATGACCTGCCGCTGCACGATGGTGGCTTGTGCAACCGGATTGGAGAAATCAGATGTCAAACGTGATGGTGTTGGGCGCCAACGGGCGTTTGGGGCGGGCCTTGGTGCTGGCGTTTGCGGCGGCCGGCTGGCAGGTGACGGCCCAATTGCGCCGCGCGCCCCGGGCACCGCTGCCGGCGGGCGTGCGCCTGGTCGAGGCCGATGCGCTGGATGTTGCCGCCCTGGTGGCGGCGGCCGCCGCCGGCCAGGGCGTGCACGTGATCGTCAACGCGCTGAGCCCCGATTACACGAAGTGGGCCACGCTGCTGCCACCGCAAACCGCCGCCGTGCTGGCGCTGGCCCGGGCCACCGGGGCCACCTTGATGATGGCCGGCAATGTGTACAACTTCGGCAAGCAATTGCCGGCGCTGCTGGCCGAGACCACGCCGTTTGCCGCCAACCACCCGAAAGCCGCGCAGCGCATCGCGCTGGAGGCCGCGCTGGCACAAGCCGCACAAGACCACGGCCAGCGCTGCATCGTCATCCGGGCCGGTGATTTTTTGGGCGACACCGGCACCTGGATCGATTTGGCGATGGCCAAGAACCTGGCCAAAGGCCAGTTTGCCCAGATGGGCCCGGCCGATCTGCCGCATGCCTGGGCCTATCTGCCCGATCTGGCGCAGGTGTTTGTGCAGGTGGCCGGCTGCCGTGCCGGGCTGGCGCCGCACACCGTGTTGCACTACGCCGGGCTGACGCTCACCGGCGCCGAGCTGCAAGCCGAGTTTGAGGCGGCGCTGGGCCGGCCGCTGCGCCGCACCGCCTTCCCGTGGTGGCTGCTGCGGCTGGCCGCGCCGCTGTTGCCGATGTTCCGGGCCCTGCTGGAAATGCGCTATTTGTGGCAGCGCCCGCACCGGTTGGACGACACCCGGCTGCGCGCCCTGCTGGGCACGCTGCCGGCCACGCCGCTGGCCGAGGTGGTGCGGCAGTGCATCGCCGCACTGCCGTCGGCGGCCAGCGCCAGCAGCGCCCGCAACGCCAGCGGGGCGCCACCGCAGCGCCCGCAGCCCGTCAAAACCTGAGCTCGGCGCGCAGGTTGACGGTGGTGGTGCTGCGCGCCGAGGTGTCGTTGGCCTCGGTGCTGGCGGGCGCGCCGTTGGCCGCCAGCAGCGTGGTGGTGCTGCCGGTGTCGTAGCGCCGGGCGCCGGCATTGCTGACCGTCAGCCGGGCACTGGCGTCGGGGCTGAAGCGCCACAGCGCATAGCCGTCCAGCACGCTTTTGACGCCTTGCCGCACGCTTTGGTTGTCGATCTGCTGCAACGCGAAGCCGGGCGTGAAGTTCAGGTTGGCGCCCACGGTCAGCGGTGTGCCGCGCACGGGCCAGTCGGCGCCCAGGTTGGCGGTGTACGGCGGCTGGCCTTCGAGCCGGTTGTTCGGGCCCGGCACCTGGTTCACCCGGCTCCACATCAAGGTCAGGTTGCTGCGCAACGAGACGGGCAGGTCGGTGGCCCACAGGTCGCTCAAGCGCGCTTTGGCCTCCAGCTCCAGCCCGGCGGCGTCGGCCTGGCCCACGTTCAGCGGCCGCGACACCCAGCGCGGCACGCTGGCGTAGACCACCGTCTGCAGCGCCCGCACATTGCGGATCAGGTTGTCGATCTTGCGGGCAAACACATTCGCGCTGACGATGCCGCCAACATCCAGGTAATGCTCCACGCCCAGCTCCAGCCCCCAGGCCAGCTCGGGCAGCAAGTGGGGGTTGCCCGCAGTGTCGGGGCTGCTGGGCTGGTTGGGTTTGGCCAAATCCTGGTAGAGCGCTGAGATGCTGGGCCGGCTGATCAACTGGTTGGTGTTGGGCGATCGGTAGCTGCGCGTCAGGCTCAGCCGCACCTGGTCTCGCGGGGCGTCGGGCAGCTTCCAGACCAGATGGGCCAGCGGGGTGAAGACGGCGCTGCGGTTGCGCACATGGTCCAGCGCCGACTCACTGGCGGTGTTGATCGCCTCCCAGCGGGCGCCGGCATAAAACGACAAGCTGGGGCTCCAGTCCCATTCGTCCTGGGCATAAACCGCCAGCCGGTCGGTGCTGGCCTGGATGTTTTCACCAAACTCGGTCAACGTCGCCACGCCGTTGCTGGTGGTGGTGCGGCGGTCGGTGCGGCGGCTGTCTTGCAGCTCATAGCCGGCGCTGGCGCTGTGCCGGTCGGCCAGCAATTGCGAGAACTTGCCGTTCATCTCGGTTGACAACTCGCGTGAGCCGCTGTCGGTCACCCGGTGCCGGCTGGGCTGGGTGGGCGTGCTGGCGCTATAGCCGGTCTCGGCCCGGTCGGTGAAGCTGCTGCTGTCGGACAAGGTGCTGCCAAACCGGGTTTGCAGCCGGCCGCCGGCCAGGCCGGTGAGCCAGGTGCCGTTCAGCCGCGCCATTTGCCAGGTGGATTTGCTCCACCACTGGGCGTTTTGGTAGGGCGCGTTCGGGTCACCCGGCAACACCGCCAGGGTGGGGTCGGGCACGGTCTCGGTCAGCGTGGCCTGGCCATCGCTGCGGGTGCGCACCGTGTTGAAAAACGGCTGCAAATCCAGCGTGCTGCCCGGCCCCAGCTTGAACTGCAGCCGGGCGTTGGCAAACAGCCCGCTGCGCTGGTTGTCGCTGCGGCTGTGCATGCGCTGGTCGAGTGTGGGCCGGCCGGTGGCGTCACGGCCCAGCGTGCGGCTGTCCGACTCATCGCCCTGGCCGCCCTGGAACAAGGTGGTGGACAGGTTGTAGCCCAGCCCATCGGTCTGGCCGTTGGCCAGCCAACTGCCGCCCACCTGGCCGTGGCTGCCGTCGGCGCCGCCGCCGACGCGGAACTCATTGCCTTTTCGCTTGAAATCACTGCGCATCACCACGTTGATGGTGCCGGCGACGGCCCGGGTGCCGAACTCAGCCACCGGCGCCCGCATGATTTCGATGCGCTCGATCTGCTCGGGCGCGATGGCGTCGAGTGAGAAGCCGGGTGCCATGCGCTGGCCGTCGATCAGGATCTGGGTGTAGCCGCCTCCCATGCCGCGCATGCGCACCTGCCCGCCGCGCCCGGGCGGGCCACCGAGGGTGACGCCGGGCAGGCGCTTGAGCACCTCGCCCAGCGTGCTGTCGCCCATGCGGTCAAGTTCTTCGCGGCCGTAGGTGATGCGCGACGCGGTGGACCGGCGGCGCTCGTCCTGGCTGTCGGGCGCGGTGCTGCCGGTGATCTCCACCTGCTGCGGCGCCGGGGCGTCGCCGGGTGGCGGCGCGGCGGGGCGGGTGCGCGGCGGCGTGGGCGTGGGCGGGGTTTCGGGCGGGGGTGCAGGCGGGGTTTCGGGCGGCGTTGCGGGCGATATTGGCGGCACTGCGGCGGCATCGGGCCCGGCGGCCGGCGCCGGGGCGTCAGCGGCTTGCGCCGGCGCCAGGCCCAGCGCGCCAAGGGCCGCCAGCGCAGCGACGGTGGGCAGGAGGCGAGAGCAATTCAACATGGTGCGCGGGCGGGCTTTGGCAGGCCGTGGAATGACCGCCGGCGCGATTGTGCGGTCGCCATGTTGCCCGTCGTTTGCTGGCCGCCCGGCGCGGCGCGGCGGCGTGCAGCCACCCGGCAAATCAAGCCGCCAAATCAAGCCGGCAGGTCGCGTGCCAGCCGCAAGCCGCTGAACTGCCAGCGCGCGGCGGGTGGAAAAAAGTTGCGGTAGGTGCTGCGTGCATGGCCCGGTGGGGTGGCAAAGCTGCTGCCGCGCAACACCAACTGGTTGACCATGAACTTGCCGTTGTACTCAGCCGCCGGCCCGGCCAGCGGCCGAAACCCCGGGTACGGGGCGTAGGCCGAGCTCGTCCACTGCCACACCTGGCCCAGCATCTGGCGCAGCGGCGCGGCGGCGTCCAGCGTGCCCGCGTCGGCCATCGGCAGCAGCCGGGGGGCCAGCGTGCTGCCATCGACGTCAAACCCGCCATCAAACCCGTCATGACCCCCGCCGTCACCCCCGCCGTCACCCCCGCCGTCGCCGTCATGGCCGCCGCCGTGCGGGGCCGTTGCGGGCCAGGTTTGCGCGCCATGCTCCCACTCAAACTCGGTGGGCAGGCGGGCGCCGGCCCAGGCGGCAAACGCCGCCGCCTCATAGCCGCTGAGCTGGCAGACCGGCGCGGCCGGGTCCAGCGGCAACACGCCGTGCAGCGTGAACTGCTCAAAGCCGCCGTGGTGGCTGCCGTCAGCGGCCAGCGGCAACCAGCCGGCCGGCGCCCGCCAGCCCTGCGCCTGCACCTGGGCCCAGCCGTCCGACAGCCACAGCGCCGGCTGCCGGTAGCCGCCGTCGGCGATGAAATCGGCATATTCGCCGCAGCGCACCAGCCGGCGCGCCAAGGCAAACGGCGCCAGCCAGGCGGTGTGGCGCGGCTGCTCGTTGTCAAACGCAAAACCGGCGCTGGCGCTGCCGGCATGGCCTACCGGCACCGGGCCACCGTCAAAGGCCAGCCAGTGCGGCAGGCCGGCGTCTGCATCGGCAGGCCCGGCTGATGGGTGGGCTGATGGGTGGGCTGCGGGCGGCAGCAGCGGCGGCGCAGCGGCATAAGCCGGACGCAGCGGGTTCAGTGAGAAGGCGTGCAGGATGTCGGTCAGCAGCAATTCCTGATGCTGCTGCTCATGGTGCAGGCCGAGCTGAAGCGCGCCGCTGGCGGCGGCCCACACATCGGGGCTGGCGCTGCCGATGAAGCGCTGCATGGCAGCATCCACCTGCTGCCGGTACTGGCCCACGTCGGCCAGCGACGGCCGGCTGATCAGGCCGCGCTGGGGCCGCGGGTGGCGCGGCCCCAGCGACTCGTAATACGAGTTGAACAGCGGCGCCCAGCGCGCATCCACCGGCTGGTAGCCGGGCGCGTGGGCCTGCAGCACCAGCGTCTCGAAAAACCAGGTGGTGTGCGCCAGATGCCATTTGCTGGGGCTGGTGTCGGCCATCGATTGCAGGGCCTGGTCTTCGGCGCTCAGGCCGGCGGTCAGCCGCTGCGAGTGCTGGCGCACTGCCGCGTAGGCGGTTTGCCAGTCGGCCCGGCACGGGCTTGTCGGGCCTGCCGCGCCGGCCAGCGCGCGGTGCGGGGCGCAGCCGGCAGCCGGTGCGGCGCGCTGGGTGGGATGGGTCAAGACCGGCATCGGCATTGGCGGGCTCCAAAGTGAGTGGGGCCACTGCGACGGCGCGGCAGGGCGGCAGCGCGGCAGTATGCCAATCCCGGCAAAGCCCCTTCGCAGGCGCGCTGAAATCCCGGTCACCCGTGCCTGCCACCCGCGCCTGGCGCGCCTGCCTGCCACCCCCCCGCCAGGCGCCGCCGGGCGCACGGCCCGCCGTGCTGCGGCACAACGGCCGGTATCGGCCGCACGTCAGCACATTTGTGGTTTCACCCCGGCCGGGATTGGCCGATAAACCACAGACCACCCGCGCGGCCATTCGACGCCGCGCGCCAACCCGGAAGGGCGCCGTTTGAACCCCTTGCACATCAGCGATCCGCCGTTCAGCCAGACCGTGCGCGAGGAGCTGGCCAACGCCGCCAGCCACGGCCTGGGCTGTGTGCTGGCGCTGGCCTCGATGCCGGTGCTGGCCGAGCAGGTGGACGCAGCACGGCACCCGATCCGCCACCTGGGTGTCACCGTCTTCATCAGCACGATGGTGCTGATGTATCTGGTGTCGGCCGTCTACCACGCGCTGCCGGTGGGCGCGGCCAAATGTTGGCTGCGCAAATGCGACCACGCGGTGATCTTTGTCTTCATCGCCGGCAGCTACACGCCGTTTGCGCTGGGCCAGATGCAGCGCGGGCAGGGCTGGAGCATGCTGGCGGCGGTGTGGGGCATCGCGCTGGCGGGGGTGCTGCTCAAGCTGTCCGACCGGCTGCGCCACCCGGTGTTTTCGACCGCGCTGTACCTGGCGTTTGGCTGGATGGTGGTGGTGGTGGCGCAGCCGATGCTGGCCAGCCTGCCGCCGCTGGGGCTCAAATTGCTGGTGGCTGGCGGCGTGGCGTATTCACTCGGCAGCCTGTTTTTCCTGCTCGACCGGCGCATGCCGTACAGCCATCTGGTGTGGCATCTGTTCGTCATTACCGGCAGCACCTGCCATTTTTTGGCGGTGCAGCAGGCGCTGGTTTGATGGCGGTTCGGTGGCGGTTGGGTGGCGGTTGGGTGGCTGGATTCGCTCAACGCCGCTCGACGATGGCTGGCACCAGTTGCAGCGCCTCCCGCAGGCGCTCCGCCGCGCTGCCGGCATCGGCCCGGCTGGCGTAAGGCCCGGCCTGCAGCCGGTGCAGGCTGCGCTCATTGAAGATCGCCAGCAGCGGCGCCAGCCAGCCCGCCTGCTGCGCCACCCGCTGGGCAAAGCCCACCGCGCCGTCGCGCTGCGCAAACGCGCCCAGTTGCAGCCAGAAGCCGGGCGCGGCCTTGGCGGCGGCGCGTGCCGGGGCGGTGGTCTCGGGCGGCAGCGCTTGGGTGCCTGGGTTGCTGGTTGGGTCGGTGGCGCGAGCAGTCGGGCGGGTGGTCGGGCTGTCGATCAAGCGGTCGCTCGTGCGCCGGCCGATCTCCGCAATCGCATCGTCGGCCAGCCAGCCGGCGGCCTCGGGCAGCAGCAGGACGGTGGTGGCGCCGGCCAGCGCGGGCGCACCGGCCACGCCGGGGCTGCCGGGCGCGCGCCAGGCGCCAGTGCGGATGGCCTCGTAGGTGATGCGTTCGATCTCCACCGGCGCCACTCCGCCCAGCACGCCCAGCCGCAGCGCGGCGCTGTAGCTCAGGTCGATCACCCGGCGGCTGTGGAACGGCCCGCGGTCGTTGACGCGCACCACCACCTCGCGGCCGTTGGCCGGGTTGCGCACCCGGGCGTAGCTGGGCAGCGGCATGGTCTTGTGCGCGGCCGTCATCGCGTACATGTTGTAGGTCTCGCCGTTGGCCGTGCCCCGGCCGTGGAACTTGCGGCCATACCATGACGCCAGCCCGCGCTCCAGTAGCGCCGGGTCACCGGCCAGCGGGGCGTAAGCCTGGCCCAGCACCGCATACGGCTTGTTCGGCCCGCCGGGGCGCACCGGCTCCCATTGCGGCTGGGCGTCGGGCACCTGGTGCAGGTCGGGCGGCGGGTTGGCGCCCGGGCCGTCGCGGTCGGGGTCGGCGGCGCTGTCGGGTGCGGTGGCGGCCGGGGTGGCCGGTGCGCTGGCGGGTGCGTTGGCCGACAGGGGCCGGCTGGCCGCCGGCCTGGGCGGGTTGCTGGCGCAGGCGGTCAGCAGGGCCGTGACCAGCAGCGCGCCGGCCAGCGCCGGGCGCCGGCCGCTGCACGCCCCACGCCCCGGGCCGCACCGACGGGCTTGGCACGGATCACACCGCGAGGGTTGGCGCTGCATCGACATGGCAAGGACGATTTTGCAGCCATTCAAAAACAGCCCGGGCCTGCCTGCCTGGCCTGCCCTGTGTGCGCCAACGCACGGTCTGACCGAGGGCCGTCGCGCATCATAATTTTTGAACGCGAAACCGCGTTCATCAAACCCTCAACCCAACCCCCGGGACCCTCCATGACCCCTCTGCGCAACCCTGTTTCTGGCGGCCGTCGCGCCTGCCTGCTGGCCATCGCCTTGTCCAGCGCCGCGTGGTTGGGCGGCTGCGGCATGCAAGCGATGTCGCCCATCGCCAAACCGATGTCGGCCAGCCTGTCGGGTGCCAGTGAGGTGCCGGCGGTGGTGGGCGCGGGCACCGGCAGTGTGGACGCCAGCCTGAACTCGGCCACCAACCTGCTGACATGGACCGTCACCTACAGCGGCTTGAGCGGCCCGGCCACGGCCGGCCACTTCCACGGCCCGGCTATGGCCGGCGTGAATGCCGGTGTGGTGATGCCGCTGAGCGGCAGCCTGGCCAGCCCGATTGTCGGGTCGGCCACGTTGACACCGGCGCAGGCCACCGACCTGATGGCGGGCCGCTGGTACCTCAATCTGCACACCGCCGCCAATCCGGGCGGTGAGATTCGCGGCCAGGTCAATCCGCTGCCCTGATCGACCGGCAGCCCCGGCTGGCGAGATCAGCCGATCAAGGCCCCCGGCACCGGCAGATCCAGCCCGCGTGCCGGCGACTCAAAAATCTGCGAGTCGCCGGCTGGCGTCGAGATCAACTCTTCGATGATGAAGCGGCCATAGTTTTGCGCCACCACGGCGTGGTGCACGCGGGCCACCGCCGCGATGCGCCCGGCCAGCGTGTCGTTGGCCGCCGGCACCACCAAAAAACTGCAACCGCGCTCGGCCAGGGTGCGGTGCGCCTTGATCAGGTTCAACTCCTGGCCCATTGACGCCAATGGGCTGGCCGCCTGGATCTCTGCGTCCACCTGCTCAAGCATCTCGGCCGGTGTGTAGCGCACCAGGCCGGCGCCCACCAGGCCTTGCTGGGCCAGCCCGGCCACGGCGGCTTGCAAATCGCTGGCGGCTGGAAAGGCGATGACGACATGCCCCACCGGTTTGAAGACGCCGAATGATTCGGGCACATCGGTTTTGTTCATGGCCAGCTCCTGCACAACGCGGCCGGTGCGGCCGCATGCCGGATGCTGCTTGGATCGGCGAGCCGGCGCAGCAGGACGGCGGCGGGTGGGGTTGTCGGACGGCGCCCACAGGGCGGTGGGCTGGGTGCCAGCGGGGCCCGACACCTGCGATCAGAGGCCAGACAGACCGACTTGGCAGGGTGGTGCGACCGGCAAGAATCGAACTTGCGACTAAGCCTTCGGAGGGCCCAATGATATCCACTTCACCACGGTCGCAGCAGCGGAGACAACCCGGCATTCTATGCCAGGCGCGATGCCCAGCCGGGCTGCACAGCCCGGCCGACACCGGGTGAACCCGCAGCTTGGCTATACTCTGTGCGCTTTGCGGGCGCTGCATTGCGGGTGTGCCGAGCACCGTTTGGCGCCGCCTGAACCAGCGCTTCAAGAGGATTTCAATGAGCGATTCGCAGCACCCCGAGCAGGAAAACCACGAAGGCCCGATCAAGACCCCCAAGCAGTTGGTGGGCGCGGTGGTGGCGTCGTTTGTGGTGCCTGTCGTGGTCATCATCATGCTGGCCAACTTTGTCAACTTCGGCGACAAGTCCGGTGCCGGCAGTGACGGCATGACGGCCGACGCGGTGGGCCGGCGCATCCAGCCGGTGGGCACGATCGAGATTCGCGACGCGGCCAACCCCGGCATTCTCAAGACCGGTGAGCAGGTGGTGCAGGCGCAATGCGGCGCCTGCCATGTCAGCGGCGCGGCCGGTGCGCCCAAGATCGGCGACGAGTCGGCCTGGGGCCCGCGCATCAAGACCGGCTACGAGGCTTTGTTGCACTCCGCGCTGAAGGGCAAGAACGCGATGGGCGCGCAAGGTGGCGGTGACTACAGCGATGTGGAAGTCGGCCGCGCCGTGGTCTACATGGCCAACAAGGGTGGCGCCAAGTTTGACGAGCCCAAGGCGCCGGCGGTGGCGGCGTCGGCGCCAGACGCGGCCGCATCAAAGTAATACCCGCTGCCGGCCGGCGAAAAAAGCCGCCTGCGGGCGGCTTTTTCACGCCGGCTCGTCGGGCCGGCCTGGCATGCCGGCCTGTCACGTTGCGATCAGGTCTTGAGCCACCGGCTCGCGCACAAAGCCGAAGCGCGCGGGCGCATCAGCCGCGTCCAGCGGCTCGGGCGTCCAGCGCCCCTGCTCTACCGCCAGCGCGGCGTCCAGCATGTCCTGGCTGTGCACGATGCCAAAGCCGAGGTCGGTGTCGAGGTAGAGCCGGCCCTGCGCATCGAGCCAGCAACTGCGCACCAGGGCCGACAGGCCGGTGTGGCTGGTCACCGTGGGTGCCGCGCTGGCTGGCAGCGCCGTTGCGGCGTCGGGCCACTGCACCCGCCAGACCCAGGGTGCCGCCGCCAACTGCACATACACCCGCTGCGGGCCGTTCTGGAAAAACCAGCGGCCGGCAGCGTCAGCGGCGTAGTTGCGCTCAATAAATGCTTTGAGCTTGTCGTGGTTGATGCGGCTGCCCTTGACCTGCGGAAACGGCCCGGCCTGCTGGATGCGCTCATCGCGCATATACCAGTCGCCACGCGCGTCGAGGGCCAGCCAGCCGTGGCAGTGCGGCACGTTGGGCCATTTTTTCAGCGCTGCCTTGACGATGTCGTCCATTCTTGAGCCCTCGGTTGAAGGGGGGTCAGCCCTGCTGTTGCAACCAGCCCATCACCGCATCGGGCAGGCGTTGCAGATGGCCGGGGAAACGCCCGCCGGCAAACCCCACATGGCCGCCGTGCGCCGGCTGCCAGAGTGTGACGTGCGGGCCCACCGCCTGCACCTGCGGCAGGCTGGCCGCTGGCACAAAGGGGTCATTTCGGGCGTTGAGCAGCAGCGCCGGGATGCGGATGCGCTGCAAATGCGGCTTGGCCGACGCCCGCGCCCAGTAGTCATCGGTGTTCTTGAAGCCGTGCAGCGGCGCGGTGAACAGGTTGTCGAATGCGTACAAATCGCCTGCCGCCAGCATCGCTTGCCGCGAGAACAGCCCCGGGTGCTGGGCCAGCTTGGCCAGCGCACGCGGGCGCATCGTGCGCAAGAACATTCGGGTGTACACCTGCCGGCTGAGGCCGCGACCGATGGCCTGCCCGCTGGCGGCCAGATCTACCGGCGCGCTGACGGCGGCCACCGCGCTGGCGATGGCCGCAGCGCTGTGGCCGGCCTCCTCGGCCCAGCGCAGCAGCGCATTGCCACCGAGCGAGACGCCCACCGCCCGCAACGGCGCACCGTGCGCCGCGCGCAGCCGGGCCAACACCCAGCCAATCTCCTCAAAATCACCCGAGTGGTAGGCCCGGGGCGCCAGGTTCAGCTCACCCGAGCAGCCGCGGAAGTGCGGCACCACGTAGCGCCAGCCGTGCTGCCGCGCCCAGTGGCCAAAGGCCTGGGCGTAATGGCTTTGCGACGAGCCCTCCAGGCCGTGGAACAGCACCAGCAGCGGTGCGCCGGGCGGCGCCGGCGCGTTGAGGAAATCAACATCGATGAAGTCAGCGTCGGGTGTGGCCCAGCGCTCGCGGCGCCAGGCCAGCGGGCCATCGACGGGCGCCAGCGCTGCGCGGGGCGAGGCAGCGGGTGAAGCAGGGCGCGCCAGCTTGGCCGGCCAGATCGTCTGCGCATGGCCGCCGGGCAACCACCACGGCGCCTGAAAACGCGGCATCAGCGGGCCGGGCCGCCAGGCCGGATCAATGCAGCACCGCCGGAGATTCAACGATCTCGGGCGTCTCGTGCGGCGTGCCCGGGCTGGCATGGTGGGCCACCATGCGCCAGCCCAGCGCTGTCTTGAGGTAGACATTGGTGGACAACACAAAACCGGTGCGCGGCCCCTCGTTGGTCTGCAACTGGATGCGCTCAACCAGGTTGTGCACCGCAGCGTCCAGGGTGTGCAGGCGGCGCACCCGTTCAGGGTGGGCATTGATGCGGTTGTTGGCAAACATCGACTCAAAAGCCGCCCGGATGGCTTGTGGCCCGACCAGGCGCGGGCCGCCCGGATGCACGCAGAACACGTCGTCGTCATCGGCCCACAACGCCATCAGCTTGTCGAGGTCGGCCTCGCGCAGCGCCTCATAGAACTGCGCCTCGACATCGTCGGGCGAGGCCATCAAATGCGCCGTCTGCGGTTTGCTTCGGCTCATGGCTCAGCGGAAAACCACGGCCTTGTGGCCATTCATCAGCACCCGGCGCTCGATGTGCCAGCGCACGGCGCGCGCCAGCACCACGCTTTCAACATCGCGGCCGACGGCGGTGATCTGCTCGGCCGACATCGCGTGGTCTACCCGCTCAACGTCTTGCTCGATGATCGGGCCCTCGTCCAGATCGGCAGTGACGTAATGCGCGGTGGCGCCGATCAGCTTGACGCCCCGGGCATGGGCCTGGAAATATGGTTTGGCGCCCTTGAAGCTGGGCAAAAAGCTGTGGTGGATGTTGATGGCCCGGCCTTTGAGTGCGGCGCAAAAATCGGCGCTCAGGATTTGCATGTAGCGCGCCAACACCACCAGGTCGACGCGCTCGGCGTCCACCAGCGCCTCGATTTGCCGCTCTTGCGCGCGTTTGGTGGCGGCGTCGCTGCCGGTGGGCAGTGGCAGGTGGTGGAACGGGATGCCGTAGCTCTCGGCCAGGCCGGCATACGTCGCGTGGTTGGAGACGATGGCCGGGATGTCGGCCGCCAACTGGCCACTCTTCCAGCGGAACAGCAGGTCATTCAGGCAGTGGCCATGCTGGCTGACCATCAGCAGCAGGCGCGGCCGCTGCGCGATGGCATCGATTCTTGCATCCATGCCGAATTGCGTGCGTACATGAGAGAACAGGTTGTCCAGCACGCCGGCACCGGCCAGATGGGGCGGCGCGGCAAAGTGCACCCGCATGAAAAACAGCCCGGTGGCGTCGTCGCCCTGCACGTCACCAAACTGCTGTGAATCGATGATGTTGCAGCCGGCCTGGTAGAGCAGCCCGGACACGGCATGCACGATGCCGGTGGTGTCCCGGCAAGCCAGGGTGAGAATGAACTCGTTGCAGCGCGGCATGGCCGCAGATTGTAGGCAGCGCCCCATGTCCCGTGCAGCACGCCCCACGCCCGATGCCCCGCGCGCCGTATCCCGCATCCGATGCGCCGCACCCGGCAGCAGGCACACTTGCAGCGCCACAAAACCAAAGCACCCGCAGCGCCATGCCCAACCCCGCCTCAGCACCCACCCCCGCCGCCCCGGCCGACTGGACGCAGCGCAGCCGCGACCTGGCCCACCTGCTGTCGCGCAGCGCGATGGGGGATCGCGCCGCCTTCAAGCGCCTCTATGAGCTGAGCAGCGGCCACCTGTTTGCGGTGCTGCTGCGCATCCAGCGTGATCGCAACCTGGCCGAAGACCTGCTTCAAGAGGTTTATGTCAGTGCCTGGAAGGCGGCCGCCAACTTTGATGCCCAGCGCGCCCAGCCGCTCACCTGGCTCACCCACATTGCCCGCAACAAGGCTATCGACAGCCTGCGCCGGGCGCAAACCCAGCCCCGGATGGAAAGCGTGCACCCTGCCGATGACCAGGACGACCGGCCCGACCTTGACCAGCGCCTGGTGGACGACGCGCCGGGCCCGGCCGCGCTGCTGGAGCGCGCCAGCGATGCCCGCCAACTGGGCCACTGCATGCAGGGCTTGAGCGCCCAGCAGCGGCAAAGCGTGGCGCTGGCATTTTTTGATGGCCTGTCGCATGCCGAGGTAGCCGAGCAACTGCGCCAGCCGCTGGGCACTGTCAAGAGCTGGGTGCGGCGCGCGCTGGCCACCCTCAAAACCTGCCTCGAGCGCGCCGCGCAGGGCGACTCGGCGCTGGGGGCCTGACATGGACTACGCACGACGAGACCTGGCCGACGCCCTGGCCGCGCAATTCGTGGCCGGCACCTTGCGTGGCGCGGCGCGGCGCCGCTTCGAGACCCTGCTGCCGGGCCACCCGGCATTGCGCGGCGCGGTGGCCGATTGGCAGGCGCGGCTGATGCCGCTGACCGGCGTGCTGCGGCCCGAGGCCCCGCCGGCTGGCACCTGGGGCCGCATTGAGCGCCGGCTGTGGCCGGCCAACGCGGCCGCAGCCCAGCCCGCCAGCACGCCGGCCGCCGCCGCGCTGGCCTGGTGGCAGGGCCTGGGCTTCTGGCGCGCCGCATCGGGCCTGGCCACGGTGGCGGCGGTGGGCCTGGGCGTGCTGCTGGCCAACCCCGGCCCGCAAGCCCCGCCGGTGCTGGTGGTGCTGCAGGGCACCGACGCCGGCGGCCCGGGCTTGAGCCTGGTGGCCAGCGTCAGCGGGGACGGCCGGGCACTGGTCACCCGGCCGCTGCAGCCGGTGGCGCTGGCGCCCGGCCGGGTGCTGGAGCTGTGGGCCGTGCCGCCCGACGGCGCGCCCCGCTCGCTGGGCTTGATCTCGGCCGCCGGCGCCACGCTGATCCGGCGCGACAAACTGCCCACCGCGCTGCTGGATGCGCGCAACACGGCGGCGCTGGCCGTCAGTGTCGAGCCGCCGGGCGGATCGCCCACCGGCGCGCCCACCGGGCCGGTGATTTACGCCGGCAAACTGCAGTTGTAGCGGGGTTGAGGTGGGGCGCCGCAGGTCACAGCCCGGGGGTTTTTCGGGCGTCCATGAACAGCACATTCCAGCGATGGCCGTCGGGGTCGCAGAAGCCACAGCCGTACATGAATCCATTCGCCTGCGCGGGTGCCGAGAACAGGTGGCCGCCGGCAGCAACCGCCTTGGCCGCCATCGCATCCACCTGCTCGGGGCTTTCAGCGCCGAGTGAGAACAGCACCTCACACGCGCTGGACGTGTCGGCTGCCGGGCTGTTGGCGAACGACGCAAACAGCTTTTGCGTGAACAGCATCAACACCGTTTTTTTGGCGCCGATGCTGAAACTGGCGGACTGCGCGGTATTGCCCGGCCCCGGATTTGGGGCGAACCCGATGGCCGTGAAGAAGGCGATGGACCGGGGCAGATCGCTGACCGGCAGGTTGAGCCACAGGTCGTCGGTCATTCGGTGGTCCTTTCAGGCGGGATGGGGGGGATGGGCTGTGGGGGCGGCGGCGCGGGGCTCAATGCGCGCCGTGCAGCACCTCACCGGCCTTCAGCCGGTACACCGTGCCGCAGTAGGCGCACTTGCCTTCGCCGGTGGTGGCCACGTCGATGAACACCCGGGGGTGGGCGCTCCACAGCACCATCAACGGGTTCGGGCAGGTCACCACGCCCGGGCCTTGCACGTCCTGGGCGGTGACCTCGACCACGGTTTCAGGGGCGTTCATGGCCGTCACACCCGGCTCAGCCAACTGGCGTATTTGGCGTTGCGGCCGTTGACGATGTCAAAAAACGCGGCCTGGATTTTCTCGGTGATCGGCCCGCGTGCGCCGGCGCCCAGCTCGATACGGTCCAGCTCGCGGATCGGTGTCACCTCGGCCGCCGTGCCGGTGAAAAACGCTTCATCGCAGATGTAGACCTCGTCGCGGGTGATGCGCTTTTCAACCAGCTTCAGCCCCAGGTCATCGCAGATCGCCAGGATGGTGTTGCGGGTGATGCCGTCCAGTGCGCCGGCCGACAGGTCAGGCGTGTAGACCACGCCGCGCTTGATGATGAAGATGTTTTCGCCCGCGCCTTCACTCACAAACCCCGACGGGTCGAGCAGCAGCGCTTCGTCATAGCCCTCATCGGTGACTTCCATATTGGCCAGGATCGAGTTGGTGTAATTGCTCACCGCCTTGGCCTGCGTCATCGTGATGTTGACGTGGTGCCGGGTGTAGCTGCTGGTCTTGACGCGGATGCCGCGCGCCAGGCCGTCTTCACCCAGGTAGGCGCCCCAGGGCCAGGCCGCCACCATCAAATGGATGGTGTTGCCTTTGGGGCTGACGCCCAGCTTCTGGTCGCCGATCCACACCAGCGGGCGCAGATAGCAACTCTCCAGCTTGTTCTCGCGCACCACGGCTTTTTGCGCGGCCATCACCTGCTCGGGCGTGAACGGGATCTTCATGCGCAGGATCTTGGCGCTGTTGAACAGCCGCTCGGTGTGCTCTTGCAGCCGGAAGATGGCCGTGCCCTGCGCGGTGTTGTAGGCCCGCACGCCTTCGAAGGCGCCGCAGCCGTA